>JAEYOL010000103.1 GCA_023411775.1 Bacteroidota bacterium
GTTGGAGATTAATGCCAATCACGTGCGCAGCGCCACAAGTGGGTTTGTAACCGGAATTGCCACCCCGCTGCATCTTGGAGCCAATACCCATGTGTGGGACATCAAAATTTATGATGAGATTCAAAAACTCGTTTGCGTTAGCCGCCTCACCGTTGCCGTAATACCAAGAAAGGAATCATTCCGGCAGCCAAGCCTCTAACACATCCCTGATAGAAGGAAATACAAGCGAAAGGTATGAAGGGACTTCCTTTTTTGCCACCCATTTGATCTCATGAATATCCTCTTCAGTTTGCGGAGTAAGTGCCTGCGCACCCTTTGCGATCATCGTATACCAGTGCGACTCTTTTAATATAAACCGGGTGCCTTCATGATATGTATGATAGGTGATCAAATGGGGATTCTCCAGTTTAACATCTACCAACCCCGTTTCTTCCCGTACTTCCCGCAAGGCACAGTCCTCCAGTTTTTCGCCTTTGTCGAGTTTGCCCTTCGGTAAATCCCATTTGCCGCGGCGAAAGATCATCAGCACATCGTGTTTTTCATTTTTTACAAGTCCACCGGCGGCCTTAACCAGGGTGAATTTTTTAAAAAATGTTTTCTTTAAAATTTCCAGGTCGGGATGAAAAAAAACACCGGCATGAATTTTTTCCAGTTGCATTTCATGGATCATGGATTTTACGGTATGCGAATCCAGTTCATCGATAAAAATGGCATCGTCGTGATGCACATACGGCTCGACCACTTCGTCGATATTATCGCAAAGGAAAAGGGGTTTGTCGTTGAAGTAGATTTTTATGAACATGATGCTAGATGCTGGATGCCCGGCCTGCCCACCGACGCTTTAGTGCAGGTGGGACACTTGATAAAAATAGCGGAATATTTCAAATGAGGGTTATTTCCAAATGGAATTTTAGGCAGACGATCTTCTGATGAATGGGTGGGGTTGGCCGGCGTTTTTATTTGGTGTTGTGATGCCGGACAGAACTGCAAACAGCAAGCAGATTGCTTATCTTCGCCGCATGACAGATTCAAAAACCGTAGCGGAAAAATTACTCCAGGTAAATGCAGTAAAACTGAATTTAAAACAGCCCTTTACCTGGGCCAGCGGCTGGAAAAGCCCGATCTATTGCGACAACCGGCGGGTCTTATCTTTTCCCTACGTCCGCGACTTTGTCAAATCAGAGCTTTGCAACCTTGTATTTTCAAAGTTTCCGGATGCGGAATTGCTGGCAGGAGTAGCTACCGCGGGCATCGCCTGGGGCGCCATGACGGCTGACCAACTCAAGCTGCCATTTATTTATGTGCGTCCCAAACCAAAGGAACATGGCCTGGGCAACCAGATTGAGGGCTATTTTGAAAAAGCCCAGAAAACAGTGGTGATCGAGGATCTTGTGTCTACAGGAAAAAGCAGCCTGCAGGTGGTCGACGTTCTGAAACAGGCCGGGCTTGATGTGGTAGGAATGGTTTCCATATTTACTTATGATTTTCCTGTAGCAAAAGCAGCATTTGCTTCCAGCGGCATCGAATACTATTCACTGACCGATTACCCATCTCTGATCAGTCTTGCCGGTGAAAAAGGCACTGTTGCTGACTCAGAACAGGAAATTTTGTTAAAATGGAGAGATGATCCTGCTAATTGGAAGGGAGTTTTGTAATTTGTTTTGACAAATCATACCAATGAAAAGAATAATCGTTTTTGTTTTTTCCCTGATCGGTATTTCAGCTGTGTCGTTCGGTCAGCAAAAAGCGCTGGAAACCGCGAAAATTAAAACACCCGATGCGCTATGTGAGGCCTGCAAGCCCCGGATAGAAACCTATGTAAAGCGTATCGACGGAGTGACCTTTATAAACGTAAATTACCGGAAAGGGGAGACTACCGTGAAGTATCTTACCGATCGCACCAATATTGAAGAAATAAAAACGGCTATCGCGAATATGGGATATGATGCTGATGATGTACCTGCCAACCCGGAATCTTATCAGCGGTTACCAAAAACCTGCAAAAAGGCCGAGGATGGTGGTAGTCATCCAAAACCCCGACAGGCACCACCCAGTCAGCCCGGATCTATCAATTAATTCATTCTTATTTGAAGCGCGGTAGAACTCCCGGACTAAAAAGTTCCTTTAGGTTTTGTTTTCCGATATAGTTTAAAGCGACGTTTTTAAAGAACCCGGATTTGCCTGCTCTCGCTGTGCCTGTTATTTTCAGCGTCACTTCTTCTTTCGTGGCACCAGTAAGGCCATGTTTCAGCACTTGCTTCATGTCGAGATCAAGTTTCACCGGTACCAGGAATTCGCTATTGGCAGGGATATGGATCGTGGTGTCAACTACAAAATGTCCCAGGTAAACACTATCAACCCAGGCATCACCTTCAGCCCGACTCAACTGGCCTCTGAAATTATTTGGGTTCAGGTACCGAATATCAAGAGTCACGGATGCTGATCGCATGCTAACCGCATTCATGCTTACATTCTCAATACCCTTAAATACGGGGTCTTTCATTTTTTTACAGGATGCAAACAATCCCGCGATCAGGAATACAAGGGTTAATTTTTTCATTACCAGTGCAAAATAATCAATGTATGCTGGTAATATGGCTTTTCGCTTTGTTAAAAACTTTAAGTTTATCTCTAGCATAAAAGCCCCCGTTTTGTCGTTATTTTATAGTGTAAAACTGGTGATTATGCGTTTATTAGTTATTGTGGCATTGTTTATTTCGGTCGACTCGTTTGGTCAGTGGAAGGATTTTATTATTGGGGTTAGAGGCGACACCCTCAACCGGGTCGATATGGATGGCAAAAAGCAGGGACCCTGGGTTATACACCAGGACGCTTTGCGTGGTGAACCCGGTTTCGATGAGCAGGGCTATTTTGTGGATGATAAAAAAGATGGGAAGTGGGTACGCTTTTCACTCATGGGTGATAAGATCGCTGAAGAGTTTTATCGCTGGGGTAGTCTCGATGGTAAATCAAGGTATTTTACCCGAACCGGTGGATTATTACGCGAAGAAAGCTGGCGGGCTATCGAGCCGGGACGCAAATTCGATACTGTTGATGTGGTGGATGTAAATGACCCATCGAAAGTTGTTGATCGCATCATAGTAAAAGTGGAAGGTCAGACGATGAAGCATGGAACCTGGACCTATTATGATCCTCAATGGGGAACAATTGTAAAAACGGAAGAATATTGGATTGATCAGTTAAAGACCGGAAATAGGTTACCTGGTGCCGGCGATGACGACCTGAAACCGATCGATTTTACCGGTACAGGGTCTTCTTCAGATACAACCGGCAAAAAGGTTGTAACAAAGCCACAGGCCGTACTTGACTTTGAAAAGAAAAATTCCAAAAAGAAAAAGATAAAGGTGAGAGATGGAAGTACCGGCTTATGATCATATCACCCCGCCTGAAATAAAGCTTTCAGTTCTGCAGCGTCATTGGGTTTCATTTTACCACCGAGGATAAGGCGTAACTGTCTTCTTCTTAAAGCGCCATCAAATAATTTTTGTTCTTCCTCAGTTTCAGGTACAATTTGTGGGACAGGTGTAGGCTTATCGTTGCTGTCAAGCGCAACAAATGTGTAGTAGGCCTCATTGCTTTTATACTTGTGTTGTTTCTTCAGGTCCTCTCCCCATACTTTCAGGTAGATTTCCATTGATGTATTAAAAGCCCTTGAGATTTTTGCCTGGATGTGTACCACGTTACCAAGCCTGATCGGGTTTTCAAATGAAATATTATCCACTGAAGCTGTTACAACGGCCGAATTGCTATGTTTTTGTGCCGACAACGCCGCGGCGATATCCATCCAGTACATCAGCCGGCCACCCATCAGGTTTCCAAATACGTTAGTGTCATTAGGCAACACAAGTTCGGTCATGATGGTCATACTATCGGAGGGTTTGCGGGTTGTCATGATTCTTAAAAATTTGCCGCAAAGATAAGTCCTCAGCCGCATCAAGTATCCAGTATCCAGTATCCAGTATCCAGTA
>JAEYOL010000108.1 GCA_023411775.1 Bacteroidota bacterium
GATCTCTCCTTACTCGCGCAACCCAGATTTACAGAAGACCCTGTTGAGCAGGCCCTGCTTTGGAAAGTGCGCAAGGGAATGTTCCCTTCGGTGGGAGCGGTGCGTGAAAGAGGAACAACCGTCATCCTGGAAGATATCGCTTTTCCTATTGACAAACTTGGTGATGCTATTCTTGACCTTCAGCATTTATTTAAAAAACATCATTACGACAACGCCATCATTTTTGGGCATGCGCGGGAAGGAAATATACATTTTGTCGTCACGCAGGCATTTGATACCGATGCGGAAGTAAAGCGATACGATCGTTTTCTGAAAGAGGTAGTAGAGCTGGTCGTGAAGAAATATGATGGCGCCTTGAAAGCCGAACATGGTACCGGCCGTAATATGGCGCCCTTTGTTGAAACGGAATGGGGACCCGAGATATACGCTATTATGCGAACTCTCAAAAAAGAGATTGATCCCGAAGGATTATTAAATCCGGGTGTGATCATCAACGACGACAGCAATGCTCATATCCGTAATTTGAAATCACTACCGCAGGTAGAGGAGGAGGTTGATAAATGCATGGAATGTGGTTTTTGTGAACACCGTTGCCCCAGTCGTGATATAACCATGACCCCGCGCCAGCGCATAGTCGTGCGCCGGGAAATGAAAAAGTTGAGGGAGGATGGAAAAGCAAAAGAACATCGCATCTTACTGGACGAGTACCAATATGATGGTATGGACACCTGCGCAGTAGACGGGCTATGTGCTGAGGCCTGCCCGGTAGATATCAACACGGGTTCATTGATCAAAAGGCTTCGGAAAGAAAACCACGGCTGGTGGAGTAACAGGGTCGCCCTGATGATGGCGCGGAATTTCAGGCTTGTAGAATTTGGTGTACTAACAGCTTTAAGAACCGGGAATGGTATCAATAAAATTTTCGGGAAAAAAGCGATGCGGCGGTTAACCGGTGGTATCAAAAAAGTTATACCTGCGATGCCTTTATGGTCAAACCAATTAAAGGCAACGCCGTCTTTCAAAAAAGGAGAGGATTCGCTGAGGAATGTGCATTCAAAAAAACTGGTTTATTTCCCTGCCTGTATTTCCCGGGCGATGGGCGGAACTGTTGATGGCAGTCGCACAGTAGTTGAAGCATTTTTTAGCGTTGCCGCGAAGGCTGGAGTTAACCTCGTTATTCCTTCGAATATTTCCGGCACCTGTTGTGGCCAGCCTTTTTCATCAAAAGGATTTAATGGGGCTTACAGTTTTACAGCCAATCAAACCATAGAGAAATTGTGGAAATGGACGGAGGAAGGCAAGTGGCCTGTGGTGATGGACATCACAGCCTGCACACATACCCTGCAAACCTGCAGGCCTGTACTTACAGCCATCAACCGGGAACGCTTTGATGCGATGCGGATTATGGACAGTATTGAATTCATCGCCGATCATGTCTTGTTGGAGGTACCCGTTACCCGGAAGAAAACTTCTATTGCATTGCACCCGGTTTGTTCTCTATATAAAATGGGATTGGAAGCAAAGTTTGTTCATATAGCAAAACAATTTGCCGAAGAGGTGAAATTACCCATGCATGCCGGCTGTTGTGGTATGGCGGGTGATCGTGGTTTCCTGTTTCCCGAGCTTACTGCCGCAGCCACCCGCCCCGAAGCAATGGAAGTAAATGAGAAAGAATATGAAGGTTATTATTCCACTTCCAAAACCTGCGAGATCGCAATGTCGGAAGCAGTGGGTAAAAATTATGCTTCATTGCTGAGACTGGTAGACGAGTGTACTTCGTAGACAGAACCACCACCTGTTATTTCAATCGTTCCAGTTTACCTTTTCTTTTTACGATATTTTTATAGTCCCACTGGATATCGCGGGCTTTGCCAAGCCAGCGTTTAAGGTCTTCTTTGTCTACCTGGTCGGCTGAAGTGTAGCGCATTTCGGCGGCTTTAAAACTTCCTTCATTTGACAGACCCTTCTCATCAAAGGACTGACCACTCCAGAACAGGAGGCGGATGCAATCTTTCAGTTTACTATAACCAACTACCGGGTTTCCATCCAGGAACCATACCGGGTGAGCATGCCAAATTTTGTACTCCGCTTCAGGCAGATGATGATAGATCTCTTTCGCAAGTAAATTACAGATCTTTTTTTCGACAGCGGGGAGGTTGTTATTATAGTCCTGGATAGCCTTTTTCATATTGAGCTGAATTTGGCAATAATTAGATTACACAGCTAATATAAGGTTTACATGGCGATCCGGTTTAGTTGGAGCCTACCACCCCAGATTTTGAACCGAAACGTAATGCCAAATCACGTAATAAAAAAAGCTCCATGATGAAGCTTCTTTATTTTGAAATATGGTGCCCGGGACTGGAATCGAACCAGCACATCCTTGCGGACGGCAGATTTTGAGTCTGCTGCGTCTACCAATTCCGCCACCCGGGCAGGATCCGGCATGATGCCGGATATGGTAAATCGGGTTGCAATATTACGCCATTCCCGCTAATTGCCGTGAAACGATCTTAAATATTTTCAAAAACCGGCCAGACCAGGATCGTCGTCCTTCCCACCCGTTCACTCCGAGGCAAATTTTTTTTGGACACGGAGATACACGGAGGATGTCACGAAGGACACAGATAAATAGTATTCATGTAATTCGTGCTATTCGTGGCCCCCTCAACCCAACCGTGTAATCCGTGGCAAGCTTTTTTGGACACGGAGATACACGGAGGATGTCACGAAGCACACAGAGAAATAGTATTCGTGTAGTTTGTACTATTCGTGGCCCCCTCAACCCAACCGTGTAATCCGTGGCAAGCTTTTTTGGACACGGAGATACACGGAGGA
>JAEYOL010000130.1 GCA_023411775.1 Bacteroidota bacterium
GTTTAGAACGTCCGTCAACTTTTTTATCCTTATAAGCCACTACAAAGATGGTGGTAGTAAGGGGCTTTTCGATATAGGCTTCGAGTTTGTCGATATCCTTCAGGTGTTGCGCTTCCTTTAATAATACAACCTGCCTTTCGGAAAACATGGGATAGCGCATGCAGGCATTTACAACATCAGCCCAGGAAGTATCCCGGCCATAAAAAACAGTGAGATTGAAGGATGCTTCACTTTCACTGAGGATATGGTGTTCGGCGTAGTTAACCAGTTTATCAATATAATAATCTTCGTCTCCTTCAAGCCAATACACCGGTTTGAATGACTGCTTCTTCCAGTCAGCTATGATTTTATCAACTGCCATAAAGCGCTAAGATACAGGCTTTCCCGTGTTCAAATTCAGCGCGTTGCGGGTTTTTACACACCGATTTTGTGTTTTCTGGCACGGTTTTCGAAATTTAGCCATCGAAAGAATTTTTTCCGGCCGTAGTTAACCCCTGGAAACCGAAACAATCTCATTTAAAATAGTAACCTAAAACTTAGTTAAAACCCACTAGTATGACAAACACAAATTATCCATCGGCGACCCCTAATGAACCTCGTACTCCCAACAGAGGCAATAAAAACCTGCTAATAGGTATACTTGCCGCAGGACTTTTGGGTACCTGGGGATATCTTCTCTATGATAAAAACAAATCTGGAGAAACTTTACAGGTTGCACAAACGCAGTCTGAAAACTACATGACCCAGCGTGACTCCCTGAAACTTTTATATGATGATGCTGAAATGCGTTTGGATTCAATCACTGGCGCCAACAATAACCTGCAAGGTGAAAAAAGCACTTTGCAAAAACAGATCGATGCTAACAAAGCTGAGATCAGGCGTATTCTGAATGACAGAAATGCAACTGCAGCTGACCTTAAAAGGGCCAGGACAATGATCGCTGATCTGAACAACCAGATCGCCAGCCTGGAAGCAGAAGTATCAAGGCTGACTGGTGAAAACCAGGAGCTCACCGCTAACAATACCCAGCTTACTGCTGAAAAACAAGTATTGGAACAAAATCTTACGATTTCAACAACTGAAAAAGAAGCCCTCGCTCAGACAGTTGACGTAGGTTCTACTTTTAGCGCTTCCAACATCCAGATCACTCCGGTGAACGAAAAGAAAAGCGGTAAAGAAAAAACTACCAGCAGTGCCAAAAAAGTTGACAAACTCGTGGTTTCTTTCGATATCGAAAACCGTATCGCTCGCTCAGGTCCTGCTGAAATGTATATCATGGTAACAGCTCCTGATGGAACAGTGATCTCTAATACAGAATTGGGTTCGGCTACGCTGACTACTCGTACAGATGGTGACAAACCCTATACAACGAAAGTTCCTGTAGAATATGAGCAAGGCACCCGCAAGGCATTGTCTTTCCCAATCCGCCAGGAAGATTTCCAAAGAGGTGATTACAAGATTGAAATTTATCATAACGGGTTCAAAATTGGTGAAGGTGTAAGAACCCTGAAAAAAGGTGGTTTATTCGGTTAAAAGCAAGTTGCTCTCAGCAACATGGCCGTCCCGGTAATTCGGGACGGCTTTTTTTATGGCCACCCCCCCTCTTGCAAACCATTTCAATATGCTTTATCTTTCAGCATACACCTGTAAGATGAGGGACTCAAAGTCGCTATTATTGGTTTTGCTGAGCCTGGGCCTCGTAAGTACCTGGGTCTATCATATTTATGATAAGACAATCTATAGCCAGCGCAAAACAGAAGTGTACATCAGGGACTCAACAGCAGTGGCGGACGCTGTCCGTGATTCTTTAAACAGGATCTATTCCGGCACCATCGCGGAACTGGATACCCGGCTTAGCTATTCCCGCATCGACGCAGATTCGCTTCGCAGCAACCTGGATAAAAAGTTGGTGGAGATCAACCGGCTTAAATCAGAGATCAATGCCCTTTTGAACAAACAGGGTTTCTCAAGTTCGGACCTGGGACCGGCCCGGCAAAAGATCAATGAACTACAGGAGAAAGTGGATGAGCTAAACAACCAGAAGCTGTCGATGGAAGAAGAAAAACAACAGCTGGCGGGAATGCTCGAACAACTGACGGTAAACGTAGATACCCTGCAACGAAATATCCGTCGGTTAAATAACGAAAATAAAGAGCTCAACGAACGTATTGCCTCGGCTTCTATTTTTGTGGCATCCGATCTAAAAATTGATGCCATCGCGGTAAAAGGTAATTCCGAGGAGCCTACTTCACAGGCTAAAAAAACTGATAAATTCATCGTGGCTTTTGTGGTACAAAATCACGTGAATCATTTTAATAATGCCGAACTCACCGCGGTATTGATCGGACCTGACGGGCAGGTGATGCAAAGCACTGTCTGGGATTCAGGCTCCTTTGAAACTTCGGAAGGGCAAAAGAATTTTACCCGGAAGATCCGTTTTGATTACGAGAAAGGTGAACAGAAAAATCTCCTTTTTTCCATCGATACGGAAAAATGCGATAAAGGCACTTATACCTTTCAGCTTTGGCACAATGGGCGAAGGATCGGCCAGGTCAGCAAAACGCTGAGTTGAGATGCCTGCACTTATTCTCCACATTACACTTATAGCCTGACTGGAAAAAAAAGTTGCTCCCCGGAATTCGAATCACTTGCGAATTTACGGGGAGCAAGTATTTAAAAATGATCTTCTACAAATTTTACAAACTCTTCTTATTGCGGTAACAAAACCTGGTCAAGTTTATGCAACACGCCATTGATAAAATGCTGATCGCTCGAACCACCGGGTAAGGGGTTTATCGCGATATTGGCAGCGGTTGCATTTGCCGCACCTTTTACAGTTGCAGATGTAACACCCGTCATACCGAGTGTAGCCTGTATACCTACGCCCGGATGCCCCGGAATAGCTGAATTCAACAACGTAGGTACACTTGTCATTCCCGCTGGCATATTTACAGAAAAAGCCCTGTTACCAAGGATATGATAAACAACCATCCCCTTGACAACTGTGGGGGTCAATACCGTTGCGAGCAGCGGATTGGAGAAAACATCAGGCGTTGATGCCAAAGCGGTAGCCTGTGCCTGGGCCATGGCTGGCGCCGCGGCTGCTGCGTCGGCGGGGTCCATACCACCAGCTATCAATTGTTGTGTAATAAGAGGAATGATCGCTGGTGTGATCTGAGCAACCAACAATTGCTGGAAAGCTGTGTTGACCGGCGCAAAAACTGTGAGATTGGCGGCTGGGTTTAGCAAGGCAGACTCAAGAGTCTTTGCAGGATCACCTTCATCGGCTTTTTTTATAGCAGCTGCAAGATAGGTAAGCTGCGGATCCGTAGCTATCCTTTGCCACAGTACGGTGGAGGGTGGTAGTTGCGCAAAAGCAACTTTATGGATCACGCCGTTGGCCACTTCGAAATCGGGCTGGATCACAGGAACGTTATTTGCAAAAAGGAAGTTTCCCTGCTTTCCTATAAAAATCGGCATACGATAACCAGGCGGTAATGATGCTGATGGAGCCGATAACATAAAGGTGCTTTGCAGGTAAAGATTGAGATTGGGTGCGGAGGGAGTTACTTTAGCCGAAGTAAACTCCTGGCCACCGATCAGGTGATACTTGATGATCGTGTCCAATTGTCCGGGTGGTATAAAATTAAGCGAAGAGATATCCGCCGGCAGACCCAAAGCAGTCAGGGATGCTTTAAATGCATTATCATCCGGAGCGAAAAACGTGAAAACAGTATTCCTATCCCCGAGGAGGGTTGTTAGACGGCCGGTTGGACTGTTGACCGTACTGGCACGGGTTACGGCAGCTTTCAAAAAACTATAGTTGGCGTCATCCAATGCTTCCAGGATGGTGGCGCCTGTAGGATCGGGAGTAACGATGGGTTCGGGCTCGGGCAGTTCCTTGTTACAGGCCGATAACATAATTGTACCCGCAGCAAAAAATACGGAAAACAGCCTCCAATTATTTATATATCGTTTCATACTTATTAAGTTTATCATTAAAGATTGTTGACGATTACAGGTTATAGCCATAGCTTATGTAATAAAGTCCACCCATCGACGGGTTACCCATGGAGGTACGATAATACTGGTTAAGCAAATTGCTGGCGCCGATCTTAAACGTCGATTTAATTTCAGGCCTTTTGTAGCTTACCTGTGCATCTACTGTGTGATAGGCTGGCACATCGCCACTGGCGAAATCATTCTCATAATAAAATCCATCCTGCCATCTCCAGGAAACATTAAAACCTAAACGGTTTTGTGGTCCGAAGCCGGTATTGCTCAGCGACAGGTTTGTACGATACTTCGGCGTGTTCAATGAAGTCAGGAATTTATCGGGTACATCACCGAGTTCATCAGAGGAGATATTACCGGAAATGGAGAAATTTTTAGGGAGAAGGTAATCCAGTCCAAGTCCCCATCCTGAGGCCTTCACCTTGCTGGGTGAGTTTACTACAATAGAGTACCCCTGCTGATCAACAGTACCGGGATTTTGCACCACGTCCCTGCGGGAAAGGAAATCTTTATACTCACTAAAATAGAAGTATGCGTCTACCAGCAATTTTTGATTGAGTAATGTCTTATACCCGATCTCATATGATTGAACGCTTTCAGGTTTGAACTCCACATAAGGTACTACCTGCATTGTTGTTGGATCATACACGGGGTTGTTCGTCATATTGTATTTATCCCAGAGAAATTTAACCCCACCCAGCAAACGACCGGTTACAACATCAAGATCAATCCACTGCTGTTGGGTAGAAGCAAAACGATAAGCGGTCTGGTATGAAAGACGGATATTATGATCCTTGGCTGGTTTGATCAGCGCGGTGAAGCGCGGTGTGAACTTGCCATCGGAAAACGTTTCATTCTTATCATAGCGTCCCGAAGCAGTTAATTTAAGTACATCTTTTACTATTTCTTTTGAAACCTGTACATAGGCCCCCACTTCATTTATTTTGATGGGCTCACCGGGTTTGTCAGCAAATAAAGTGCCTTCACTGTTCAGTACATATTGCTTCCAGTTTCCACCAACTAATACCTCAACAACTTTGATTGCATCAGTCAGGTTATACTGACCTTCCACCATGTACAGGTCGGAGCGATCGAGGAATAAGCCGCCCAAAGGAATTGGCTTCGTCCTGGTTTCGTCCCAAAGCTTCTGGAATGCGGGCGTTCCCGGAACAGGACGACCTTTATCAGCTTCGGCACGGGCCAGGTTGTGCGACTCCAGGTCACCACGACCGGCCATTTTAGCGTTCAGGTAAGCAAAAGAATACTGTTGAAACCAGTCTGAGTTTGATTTCCATTTGTCATTAAACTGCACAGTATTAAACGTAAGGTTATGAGCCCCCCCTGCATTTTCCTGGGTAGTGTAGCCGCGGACAAACCAGTTTTTATGGGTCAACTCAAGTTTATATTGCCCCATTTTCAGGTCGCGAAGAGAATACCGCTGGCTCCCTGTATATACTGTATTACCAGTACCCCAATAGCCGCTAAGGCTGGCTTCAATCTTATCGGTTAATTTATAATGAAGCGCTCCTGAAAGTTTATACACGAGGGTATTGGGGTTGATTAATTCCTTCTCAGTATATCCGGTACGCGATACTAAAATATTACCGGGTAATGAATTTATATAAGGCGCCATAAAAGGTACCGCTTGCGCGAGTAACGGGAATACAGCCTGACTCAGATTAACTGAAACCTCATCACCATACACATTCACCCCATCATAGTTGGGATCCGTATCGCGGGTGCCGGCAACCACCTGCCCGGTAGAGCCTGATCTTTTATAGTTACGGTAGTCATCAGCCTGCCAGTCATTGGCCTGGATCAGTTCTGTACTTATTTTAAATGCAAACTTTTTACCTATTTGCTCGGCCCAGCGAAGACTCCAGTTGTGGTAAGGCGAGGGATCCCTTTGCCTGCCATCGGTATGCATGATACCTTCTTTGATCTGGAAACTAAGGCCACGATATTTAAAAGGATTTTTGCCATTGATCAGCAGAGTACCGTTCATACCACCTGGACCATAAAGCGCAGAAGAGGCACCCGGGAGTAGTTCCATGTTGTCTACATCCAGTTCTGTCAAACCTATAATCATACCTACAGCAAAGTTCAGACCTGGTGCCTGGTTGTCCATTCCGTTTACCACCTGCGTAAAACGGGTATTACCACTTCCGGAAAAACCGCGGGTGGTAGGTGTAGCATAAGTTAATGAAGAGTAAACAACATTGACACCTTTCAGCTTGTTTACAATATCGTAGTAGTTGGATGACGCGTTATTACGGATAGCAGCTGCGCCAACTCTTTCGATAGAAACAGGAGATTCCAGGATCCGCTCCGGTGTCCTCGAAGCTGATACAACTACCTCCTGCCCCAATGATGAAACAGGAAAGAATTCAACCTGCAGATCGCCGGTTGCATCGGTGGCATTTACTTCCTGGGTTTCATAACCCACTGAACTAAATACTAAGGTGACAGGGAGACTATTGACACTTAATTTAAATATGCCATCCTCATTTGTGAATGTTCCGGATGACTGACCTTTTACAATAACAGAGACAGAGGGGACAGGTTCTTTGGTTAAGCTATTGCGTACGGTACCAGTGAGGTTGATGCTTTGCGCGTAGGATGCAAGACCAATAAAATTTACTACCAGCATCGCAATCAGTAAGCGGCAGTTTGTTCTCATATATGGCAATTTTAGTTAGGAATATACAGTAAAATAAGCATTGTGTAATTCATCCTGAAATTTTATTTTCAGAGGAAAAGGACAATTTGTTGAAATCTTGAGAACCCTGAAATTGTCCATATTTTATACCCTTCCTACTTTCGGTGTATGGATACTTTTTCATTTCCCGGGCAGACCGGTTTTTATCGGGGTAAGGTACGTGACGTATATGCCATCGACGATCGCCTTGTCATGATCGCTTCCGACCGCATTTCGGCATTTGATGTCATCCTCCCCCGACCCATTCCTTTTAAAGGACAGGTTTTAAATCAAATTGCTGCATACATGCTCGATGCTACAAAGGACATTTGTCCAAACTGGCTTGAAAAAGTACCCGCACCACATGTTTCTATTGGAAAAAAATGTGTGCCCTTTAAAATCGAAATGGTAGTTCGGGGTAACCTGACGGGTCATGCCTGGCGCACTTACCAGTCGGGAGCCCGCGAGTTATGTGGAGCTGTCATGCCGGATGGCCTCAAAGAGAATGATTATTTCCCTGTGCCCCTGATCACACCATCTACCAAAGCGGAGCAGGGTCATGATGAAGATATCTCCCCGGCGGAGATCATCGCCAAAGGACTGGCTTCAGAAAAAGAATGGGAGATTCTAAGTGAATATGCACTGCAATTATTCGCAAGGGGAAAAGAGATCGCTGCCCGGCAGGATCTGATCCTGGTTGATACCAAATATGAGTTTGGAAAAATTGGTGATACCATTTATTTAATGGATGAAATTCATACACCCGACAGCTCACGTTATTTTTATGCCGATGGCTTTGAAGAAAGACAGGCGGCGGGTGAGCGCCAGAAACAATTAAGTAAAGAGTTTGTAAGGGAATGGCTGATCGCGAATAATTTCATGGGGAAACAGGGACAAACCGTTCCTGAAATGACCGACGAATGGGTCAACACGATTTCACAACGCTATATTGAATTGTATGAAAAAGTGATCGGTAAAAAATTTGAACCCCAGCTAATTTCGGAAGAGAAAACTTATGAGAGGATTGTGAAAGCGCTGGAGGAGAGTGAGTAATTGGGAATTTGGGATTGGGTGTAGAATTAGGATTTTGGAATTGGGTAATAGGAGTATTCCAGTCCGGAGAAACTCCGGCCTCATGGCGTCAGGAAAATTACAAAGTAAGCCTTCTAACGCTAAAGATTATGCGAGCGATCGGATGGCTGGTACAACGGAACTCCGTTCCGATCTTGCTGGCCGGAACGGGAGTTGCGGCATCCATGGATACCTGAAAGTCTCCTGGCTGATAATAATGGTATAGATAGGAAATAAAAAAATACCCCCGGCATCCCGGGGGTTATTTGTTTTCATAGTTATACAGATCAGTAACACATATTATCGATCAAATATTGCGCTTCACCATAGGTAAGCCAGTAGTCGGTTACCTGGCCATTTATTACAAAGCCTTCGGAACGATTATAAAAATCACGGTAACCACGGCGGCTGAAATCACCATACATCACACTTCCTTCAAACGGAGTAAATCCACTGGAAGACCGGATGATGGTATAGCCACTGTATGTTTCCACTACATAGTAAGGGCAATAAGAATCGCTGTACACCACCACTCCCCTATCCTGTCTTAACCAATAGTCCTCTTCGTAGTCATAACCGTATCCTCTTTTTGAGCAGGCTGAAAAAATTACTGCAGTGGCGATCAGCAGCGCGGATATTGTAAAAATCTTTTTCATCGTTTTTCGGTTGAGGTTAAAAAAATGGGATCAACGATCTTATTCTTAAGACTGCTCAACAGGTGCTAAAGTTATACGGGCTCTTGTTAAAATGTATTAAATATAAAAGCCTTATAGCAGGAAAGTGTTAAAGAAAATGTACAACAGATGTTAATGCTTGACGTAATTTCGGGCGCTAAACCAATGATGCGATGAAATCACGGTTCATTTTAGTTTTATTTATTTCTGCCTGCTTTCACCACGGATTCTCACAGGAAAGCTACCTGCTGGTAGGAACTTATACAGGCGGGAAAAGTGAAGGCATTTACGTTTATAAATTCAACAGTGATAATGCGGATTATAAAGAAATCAGCCATATAAAAACACCAAACCCCTCCTATCTCACGATTTCACCCGATGAAAAATATGTTTTTGCCGTACAGGAAAATGGCAAGGATGGCAATGGAGGACAGGTTTCAGCATTTTCTTTTGATAAGGAGAAAGGGACACTTACCCTGATCAATACTCAACCAACCAAGGGGGATCATCCCTGCTACGTGGAGATCGATAAAACCGGAAAATGGCTTTTTGCAGGTAACTATAGCAGCGGGAATTTGTCGATATTTCCCGTAGAGAATGATGGCAGACTGGGTGAACCTTCGGCAACAATCTCGCACTCGGGTTCGGGACCGAATACGCAACGGCAGGCAGGCCCACATGTCCACTGCACGGTAATATCTCCCGATAACAAATATCTCTTAGTTGCCGACCTGGGCATTGACAAAATAATGATCTATGCATTTAATGCGTCAACAGGCGAGGCTGTGCCAGGCGGCCAGGCATTTGCAAAATCTCAACCCGGGGGCGGACCCAGGCATATTGTATTTCATCCCAACGAAAAACTCGTGTACCTGATAGAAGAAATATCAGGTCATGTGTCTACTTACAGGTATGACGATGGCCTGCTTGAATTTCTGCATAGCACCAGTACACTTCCACGCGGCCAGGCAGGATCGGCTGGTAGTGCCGACATACATGTTTCACCCGATGGAAAATTTTTATACGCCAGCAATCGCGGCGATTTCAACAATATTGCAATATTCAAGCTGGATAAAAAAGGAAAACCAGGCATACTCGGGTTTCAATCATCATTGGGAAAAGCCCCCAGGAATTTTAATTTCGATCCCGCTGGCAAGTACCTGCTGGTCGGTAACCAGGACAGCGATGAAATTGTGGTGTTTCAACGAAATAAGAAAACAGGTTTGCTGACTGATATACAAAAACGCATCGCTGTAGGTAAACCCGTTTGTATTAAATGGATCCCAATAAAAAAATAATGATATGGAAATAAAAGCAATCTACCCCTCAGCAAAGCCCAAAGGTCACTACGCCCCGGCTATTGTACACAATGGCCTTGTTTATGTGAGCGGCCAGTTACCGCTTGATGCAAATGGCGAAGCACAACTGGGAAGTATTGAAGAGCAAACCACGCTTTGCATGAAGAACCTGGAAAACGTTTTAAAAGCAAGTGGCAGTGATCTCAATCACATATTAAAAGTAAGTGTGTTCATTTCCGACATCGGCAACTGGGCAAAATTCAATGACACCTTTGCACGTATCATGGGCGATCACCGCCCAGCCCGTATTGTAGTGCCCTGCAACGTGCTCAACCGCGGCTGCGAAATTGAAATTGATTGTATCGCTTCAGTTATTTAAAAATGGAATTTACAATTGAGCGGGAGCAAATAGAGCAGGCACATGAAAGAATAAAACCTTTTATTCACCGCACACCTGTCCTGCATTCGGAATACCTTGATCATATTTCAGGTGCAAATCTTTTTTTCAAATGTGAAAATTTCCAGAAGATCGGCGCCTTCAAGATCCGCGGAGCGATGAATGCGGTTTTGTCTGTTCCCGCCGATAAACTTTCAAGAGGTGTCGCAACTCACTCTTCCGGCAATCACGCGCAGGCTCTTGCTTATGCCGCACGCCATGTGGGTGTAAAAGCAATGATCGTAATGCCCGACAATTCTCCAAAGGTAAAAGTGGAAGCGGTGCGCGGTTATGGTGCAGAAATAAGTTTTTGCGAACCTACACAGCAGGCACGGGAACATACCCTGCAGCAAATACTTGACAGAACGGGTGCAGAATTTGTACACCCTTATAACGATGAACGGGTCATCGCAGGACAGGCCACCGTTGCAAAGGAAATGATCGAAGAAGTTCCCCGGCTTGATGCCATCATCGCGCCTGTTGGTGGTGGCGGTCTGCTGAGTGGGACACTGCTGAGCGCACACTATTTCTCCCCCACAACAGCCGGGTATGCTGCTGAACCAGAGGGAGCAGCGGACGCAATACTTTCTGTAAGAACCGGCACCATTGAAGCAGCACCTTATATCGATACTATCGCCGATGGATTACGCACCAAACTCGGTGATAAAACATTCCCGGTTATCCGCCGACTCGTAAAGTCTGTTTATACTGTAAGCGACGAGGAAATCATCTCGGCTATGAAACTGGTTTATGAGCGGATGAAGATCATCATAGAACCAAGTTCCGCTGTCACACTTGCTGTAGTATTAAAACACAAGGAAGAATTCTCCCGAAAAAAAGTCGGGGTAATATTTAGTGGCGGAAATGTGGACCTGGCAATAGTAGGCAAATGGTTCGTCTAAAGAAAGACTAACACTATCGGCTTTTGACTATTCCTTCGACCCTGGATTTTGCTTTATTAAAAACATTCCGGCCCTTGTCGATGCCTTTACGCAGTTCTTTTTGCTGTTCAGCCGGGAGGTGGATGAAATCCTGGCAGCCGGCACTGCAGCAGCCTTCATACTTTTCCCTGCATTCATCACACTGTATAAAAAGCAGGTGACAGGAATCATTGGCACAATTCACATGTGTATCGGCTGGTTTACCACACTGGTGACAACGGGCAATGATCTCGTCGGTGATCCTTTCACCCAGCCTTTGATCAAATACAAAATTCTTTCCGTGGAACTTATTGGGTAAACCTTTTTCCTTTACCTGGTTTGCATAATGGATAATTCCTCCTTCGAGGTGGAATACATTTTTGAAACCCTTGTGCAACATAAACGCCGAAGCTTTCTCACAACGAATCCCTCCCGTACAATACATGATAATATTGCGGTCTTTGTCTTCCTTCATCATATCCACCGCCATGGGTAACTGTTCACGGAATGTATCACTGGGTATTTCGATCGCTTTCTCAAAATGACCCACTTCATACTCGTAGTGATTACGCATATCGATAACCACGGTATTGGGATCGTCGGTGAGTTCGTTAAACTGTTCGGCATTTACATATTTCCCGCGGTTGGCCATGTCGAAGGCTGGATCGTGAATACCGTCGGCCACTATTTTCGGGCGGACCTTTACATCTAGCACATAGAAAGATTTTCCATAGTCATCCACCGCAATGTTCAGCCTGAGACCGTCGAGTGGCTCGATGGCGTATAGATAATTCTTAAACTGCTCAAAATTTGAAGTGGGTATGCTAACCTGTGCGTTGATGCCTTCGTGAGCAACATATACGCGGCCAAGGACACCCAGTGCAGACAGATCTTTATATAGGGTATTCCGAAATACTTCCGGCTCTTCAACCTTAAAATAACAATAAAATGAGATGGTGGTGCGAGGTGTGGGATCCTGTTTGATACGCTCCTTTAGCTCCTGTCGTGAGACACGATTATGTAATGCCATATGCCTTGAAATTTGATTCCCGATATCGGGAAAATTATAAGATAATTGGTCAGTTGCAGGCTGAACCAAATTTCGCCGCAAAGTTATGAAATTGTTCGGAGTCCCGTCACGGGAAGCAGGTTTATTTAAACTGAACCTTCCCTCCTATTAACCCGCCGAAACCTACACGTACACCGAATTTGTTGCCCAGCCCCGGCTGGTATGCATTTACAAAATCGACGCGGAATAATTTGAAGATATTTTCAAGTCCGGCGAATACTTCCACATAGTAGTTGTCTTTATTCACAAAAAAAGTATTGGCGCCGCCCACCAGGTTCCATCTTAATTTGTTGAAAAGCGGGATCTTATTTGTCAGCAAGCCGTTGAAATGGTGCTCGGCATGACCGAATGCATAAAACTCTTCAGCATTGCTGTACCTGTAGTAAGGCGCCAGCTGAAAACTATTCAGGTATTTGATGTTATAAAATGTCTGGTTCCCGTTGAAATGCTGCAGGTCGGGTATCGAAACGGATTTATTGTTTAAAAAACCACCCACTCCCAACCGGTATTTGAATTCACCACCTATCTTAAAATTCATATTGTCGGCCAGGGAGAATTTCCATTTATCAAAATTGACATCCGATCCAAACACATCATTGATTCCTTTGCTGTATTCCAATTGGAATACAGGTTTATTAGACCCCAACGCCATCTTTCCCCAGGGATATTCAATATATCGCTGTCCGGGCTGCCAGGTAAGTGTGATCCCGGCCATCAGGGCCTGGTGCCTTTCAAAACTCATCACTTCCAGTTCATAGGGGTGATTGGGAAGCAACTGCCGGTCTTTATCAAAAAATGTGTAATCAGTCGTATTTACCAATGGAATCCTGTTTTCATAAACAGTATGAACATTTACTACGAGCCCGCCTTCCAGCTTATTATTGTATTCAACGCCACTAAACCAGTTTTCATACAGTTTCATGTAATTCCGCTTTCCCAACAAAGTGTATGCAGCATTGGTAAGCGGGTTAATGGGATTGTCGTGGTTAAACTGTGAAACCCTTTTTCCTCCCGATAATTTCAGGTAACGGTTCCGGTAACCGTATTTCTTCGGCCTGATCACAAGGTCTGCAAAAGAATTCAGGTGAGAGTTGCTGAAACCATATCTCGTATTCCAGTCAAGCTGGAAATTGTATTTACCTTTCTGACTTGAGTAATCGTATGTCTGTTCCAGGTTAAGTGATAATCCTTCCACTGTATTATATTCAACCTGCGGAAGCATCGGCTTCATGCTCCAGGTAAGCGTTCCATTCTTTCCATACCAATTATGCCGTTGGCCCGACCAGGCAAATCCCTTAATGGTGATCGGTTTTTGGCTGCGTTGCAGTGAATCACGGTATGCTTTTGAGCCCATGGAATCACGTTTGACTTTCGAGACACTGTCCTTGAAAACAAAATCCCTCTTCTCATCATTCTCGAGCGCCACCGGCCTGGTGCTGTTCCAATATGTGCTGTCTTTTTTGTTAAAAGCCGTATCATACTTCATGACCGTGCGTCCAAAATGTTTTTTCTCGAAACCAGGGTTGATATCGTAATCGTTATAAACATTTACAAAATTGCCGGTAATATGAAAACCAAATTGCTTCGCCGCCACGTATAAAACCTGGCTTTTTGTCCTCCAGATACCAGGAGCTACAGCCGAATGAAATTGGGTGATGCGTAGAGTATCGATCAACTCAAGTTGGTTTTCCCTTGTAGTCAGCAGGTCCGTACTAAAAATCCGCCAGTCATTTTCCGTGATCTGGATCGTGCCGCTGAATAGTGGCTCGTTCTTCCGCCTCGGTGTTACGGTGATGGTATTGATCATCTCACCATCTTCAACAAAACTTCCCTCGTATTTGAACCGGTAATAATTCAAAGCGCCGTCGGCAATGGGTGAAATGAATCCGCGAGGGTTGAGGTTGTTATCGAATACGGACACATTGTTCTGGTAAAAATTGATAAAGAAAGGAAAGCTGAGCCCATAGCCGCCACCACTCTCACGGGAGGAAATTACATGTAGTTTGATATTATTGGGTTTGGCATAATCAACCCGTGTAAGCGATTCGGATAAAAATAAGATCCCTTTACCCAGGGAATCCAACCCATCATTCTCATCCCGCTCGATCTTCTTTCCAAAAAGTTTTTCGGGCATGCCGGCCGACCGAAGCAAACCTTTGATATATACATTTACAGTAAAGGAATCAACCTGCTCGTTATAATAGTTTCTTTTCCTTATCGCGTTGCGGATGATTTCATAAGCGGGATCCTCCCCTTTTTTCACTACCACCTCTGAAAGAGTCAGCTCCTGGATGGATAACCTAAAATCGAGTATCTGCTCAGCGTTACCAACACTGATTGATTTTTCCTGCCGGCTAAAACCCACGTACCGGGCTACCAATACGTAATCACCCGGGTTCAGGTTGATAGTATACTTACCGGCACCATTAGCGGTTGCGCCTTTGTTTGTGCCCTTAACACTCACAGAGGCATATGGCAGCGGAACGCCTTTATCGTCGGTAATGATACCGGAAATTTTCCCGGCGAAACTGTACTGTGTAAGAAAAATTAAAGCAGACAGGAGTAGCGTTGGTTTCATATCAAATTTCTGTAACGAATGTAGTCCCTGCGTTGTTACAGAAACGTGAAAGTATAGTGATGAATCATCATGCTTACACCGCTACCCGATGCAAAATTATTCCCGGGATGTTCTGATTTTCTTTCCGGCAACAAGAAAACTTCCGCTCATGGCGGCCATACCTCCAATAAGTCCCCCCACCGCACCGGTTATCAATATTAATAAGAATGAATTGCTGCCTATTCCCAGGAGTTCTCCTATCCTTGCAGACAAAATGCTTTCATTAGCTGTATCAATCCAGAAAGCAAGTCCGCACCAGAGCAACAACAAACCAAAGAACGCCGAAAGAAAAGCAAACCCCGCTTTTTGATATACACAAATCGCGGCGATAAATGAGGCGATGGCAATCCCCCACCAGGGAAGAAAAAGTCCGGCGATAAAAGAAAGCAATATCGTTGTGCCCAGTGCTGCGAAAAATTTCATGTTTTTTTATTTGTTGGATGTCGTGTGACTGGAAATAAATTACTCGTTACCCCTGGCCGAATTCGAAAACCGCATCGTCCATTTCACGCGTTTATCAATGGCATCTGTTCGTTTCATCACCCATAATCTGAAATAATCGCCGGTAGCCCAGGTGTCCACAAAATTGTCGTAATACAGGCTACCGGGGTTCCCACTTTGCCCACCCGGGAAAACGCCATAGGCTTCTGTGTCAGGCGAAAGGTGCACAATCATTCGCCAGCTTGGCCCGTGACTATGCGTTAACGCATTAATGATATTACCCGAACCACCTACATTGAGCCCCGTTCTTGCAAATGGCATTACGGCTTCTTTTAACAGGTGATAGATGGTGGGATTTTTAAACCGGGCCCACTCCAGCCTGTTTTCTTTTTCACTTTCAGCCAGCTTTATGGATGCCTTGTTTAATGCTTCGGTCACGATGTCATTGAGCGTTTCAATCTCAGGCGTGTTTAAGTTGTCAATGTATGACATGTTCGAAGAGTCTCTCAACAACATTTCCAACGTGGTTTGCTCATCAGGAAAAGTTGCAGCAGGTGAAGTTCGGCTTATATCATCCATCCAGATAGCCGATTCCAAAGAATCAAACCAGCACTGGTAGATCGTTTGCCCGCGCGACGATGGGCCAGCCTGGAGATCCCATTTCTTTATGATATCAAGAAATTTTTTGCCATCGGAAGCCAGCTTTTCTTCCTGCACATAATTTAGAAGGATGGGTAAGGCATCTTCCGCGGTCACGTTGAAATAGTTTCGCTGTAATTTTTTAAAATCGTCCGGCGTGGCTGCAGTCATCTCCGAAAGAAAACGCTCCACTGCAATACCCCGCGGTGTGATGTACCCACCGGGAATAAAATAGGGGTAAGTAGAATCAACGGGTCTTTGATTGGCGCTTTCCAGGAAACCTCTTTCAGGATTGCGGGAATGAGGATTTTCAGCCTGCGGAATAAATCCCTGCCAACTGAAGCTGGTATCATCACCAGGCATAATATACAGTCCCTGTCCCTCCCATCGTGCCGGGAATTTTCCCTGCTGCCAGATAGCGATATCTCCTGATTTGGATGCAAACACAAAGTTTTGACCCGGGCAGTCAAATGTGCTGATCGCATTTGTGTAATCGTCATAATTGTTGGCACGGTTTAACCGGTAAAATGTCATGCCCTCATTGCTGGGATCGTGCGCTACCCAGCGAACTGCCAGGTTGGTCTCAGCATTACTGCTCGTAGTAAATGACTCATCAAACATGACCGGGCCATGCACTGTGTAAGCAACCGTATCGTAAACGGTAGCACCACCTCTCACCCTGATCTCTTCAATACGTAACTGGGTGGGCTCCCATTTCCCATTGAACCAATACTCCTGTTTTGTATGATCACGAAACTTTACCCGGTAAAAGTCTTTTACGTCCCTGCCTGCGTTAGTCACACCCCAGGCGATACTATCGTTGAACCCGATGATCACAAACGGACTGCCGGGTAGTGAAACGCCATAAGTATTACTTCCGGGCGTTGACAATTGTTGTTCATACCAGATGGAAGGGAATGATAACTCGAGGTGCGGATCATTGGCGAGTAAAGGGAAACCACTTTGCGTTCTTGATCCTGATATTACCCAGTTGTTGCTGCCGTTATTTTTATCAGGCTTTGATATTTCCTTTGCCGCAGTAATCGACCTGTCCCGGAAATAAAGAGAATCCGCAATAGCAGGTTTTACGGGAACAACGCCAGGCGGGGCAAAGGGGGTACCCTTTGGAACAATGGGTACCAGTGAATCATTTACCTGCGGGTAGATCATTTTTAATTCCCGCTCACTAAAAATCGCTTTCGCATTTGTTGCGGTGAGGTCTTCTTCCGTACCAGAGCTTAACATCTTTGCCATCATCTTTAATAATAACGCGGTGCGAAGCGGGGTCCATTCCTCAGGTTTAAAATCAAGTATTTTATACTCGATCGGTATCTCACTATCTTTTAACGACTTTATATATGCGTTGACACCATTGGTGTAAGCGTTGAACACAGCCCAGGAGGCGGGGTCTTCCTGCATTTGTAAGAGCGCTCTTTCGGCGGCGAATTTCATCCCCAGCCTGCGTTGTTCCCTGTCATAGTTTATTGCCCGGGGACCCGCGATCTCACTAGCTCTACCCTCAGCTGCCTTTGTTTGAAGATCCATCTGGAAAAGGCGAAACTTAGCATGTACATAGCCCTGCACAAAATACAGGTCCTCGTCATGCTCCGCAAAAATGTGCGGCACCAGTCTTTCATCAAAATATACTTCGGCCTTTCCCTTGAGGCCATCAAATACAAAATCTTCTGAAAAATCATGATCGGTGGACTCCGCATTTTGCCAGAACCCATGTTGCGGACTCAGGAACTTTCCCATCGGTGGCACAGGGCCCCATTTTTTATTAAGTGCAAAAACCAGCCCGGCAGTTACAACCGTTGAAATAACAAAAGGAACAACCCTCATATGAAATAAATATCCTGAAAGATAGAAAAGAAATACTGTGAAGAAAAAGCCCAGGCAAAAAATCCACCGAAAAATGTTTAGGAAACACCAGGCCACTTACTTGTGGTTGGGAATAGGTTTATGGTATTACTTCAAATAAAAAAAACTGAGTTCGTTCCCTGGGATTAAAATTATTGTCGGTTACCAAAACAAGGCTGCGGTTCCCATTGGGAAGCCTGGGTCCCCAGGTTATGCCTTCCACATTAAAAACTTCCACTTCAAGTTCTTTATTCATATCAAGCAGTAGTTTCTTTTTCATCGGCCGGCTGCCCGGGTTTTGTTCAAGCGAAATGTTGCTGGCAATATTTTCCGCATCAGTCGCGTCGGCCAGGAAAAGCCTGATATCCGATTCCAGCCTTCCAAAAGAATATGCTCTTTCAATGATTATAAACTTTTTGTCACCCACCAGCATGATATCCGAAATACCGTTGACCTTAAATGCGCCCACGGGATTGGCAGGATGCGGAACAGGATCGGTCTCATAGGCATATTGCGCAACCTGTTTCCGGGATGGTATATCAAATTCCATAATCCTGACCCATGAAGTGGAGTCGCCGAGCCCGGCTTTCGGACCATCTTCATACAATGGCTCCTCCACGCTCACATAAAGCCGTTGAAAATTTTCGGAGAAATCCAGTCCTTCGAAAACGCTGTTGTGGCGCGGGCCTTTTTCTTCTGGCTGCATCAACATGTTTGGTGGCAGGGGAAAACTATCAATCCAGTTACCATTCTTATCCATGATCACGATATCGGCGTTTTGCAATTGTTGTACGGGGCGTATCCTTCGCTGACCTTCACTGCCCCTGACGAAAAAATTGTGCACCGGGTTATAACGCATGGATTCGAGGTCGGCCGACCGGGGCAGGTCTTTGGTGATATCGGCGTAAGGTTTGCCCTCGGGATTTTTTATGATCGTGACACCTGTAAAGATCACGGTATCGATACCTTTTCCACTCACTGAAATTTTGGCTGAATAAAACCTGGCTGCGCCCCTGGCCGAGGGATCATCGCATATCAAATAATATATATCATCAGCCGCGTTATAATCGATACCAGAAAGGCCGCCGATCTCCGTGCCCTCCATTTTGATTCCATGCGGCACTTCGTATGCGTCAATGAACCGAAGGCCGCTAATACTTTTCGAATCGTTCCGGCTGAGTTTTTTTGAACTACTACAACTAGATACCAGGATTAGTACAATAATGACGATGTAATTGATCCGCATCTGGTGAAATTTGATCGCAAATCTACATATTGGAAACTGACTGTTTGATATACCGCCCACTAAGGGGTAAAAAAAAAGCACCCTCCCCTTTTCGGGAAGGATGCCGAACTCACCGTTTTAGCAAATGCCTACGGTAATGTGACGATACGTTCTTTATTCCGACATTTCAATAATGCTTCGTTATCGCAATCCCCATCGTTGGGGTAGCCGTAGTCAAGCTGGAACTCATGATTTTTTACCTTAGCCTGCAATACACCTGCGCTGATCCATTGGCAATTTACTTTTTTGATCAGTGCTTCGCTGGTGCTGATGATGGTTTCCATACCATTTTGATAAACCGTTTTTGTGCTGCCCTCGATCGTATACACATCATCCATGATATCGTCCGTTCCAGCGCCTTCGATCTGTGTAGTGTATGTGAGCCTTTCGTAAGTATACTGGCGACCGTTGGGCCAGGTGATGGATGCGTCTTTCACCTCTACCGAATACCTGATACCATCATTTGTGCTAAGGTTGGTAATCACCTTAGTGCCTTCCACTTCCAAACGGCCAACATGATAATCTTCCAGGGTGATCGTCATCACAGAACCTGGTTCGCGGATGGGTCCGGAAATATGAATAATGATCTTTCCTTTACGGAATCGTCCGTCATTTCCGTTTCCACCAGGTCCGAAATCGATAGTCACAACTTTAGGATAAGTGTTGTCGTCGGGGGTAACGGTGATCACAGCTTTTGCGCCGATTCTTAGTTTGAGTTTCAGGAAAGGGAATAACCTTCCAGCCGTACCCGCTTCCCTTGCGGCACTGGCGAGGGCTTCTTCTTCGGCGGCGGTCATGCTGATATCGAGCAGGTCGTCAAAACTGGCCTCAGCCTCCATACTTTCCAGGGAATACACTTCGGCCTCAGCATCAGTAACCGGTGGTTTCGAATCTCCTTTTTCCTTTTGACAGGATACTATAAACAGGCACAGAACGGCGGCTATGGACAGGACATTCCTGTTCATGACAATAAATTTCATTTGAATAAATTTTGGGTTATTGGTAGTTAATAACGTTTATTTGGAATTGTTAAAAACAGCAAGGTTTAATGCCGCTTTAAATTTTATTTCCCCTGGTTAAATGAAAGAAATTTTTGGCTTTATCAGGACGTACTATCACGAGGTAAATAAACCGGTGCTTTTACTAAGTACATTATATATAGGCACGCTGGTATGGCTCAACTATGGATACGGCCTGGAACTCCAACTTATAAACCAGCCCTGGCCAGCAGCTAAGTTTTGGGGGCATTTTCTAATATATACCACCGCCTTCCTTCCGCCCTACCTGTTACTTCTGAGTAAAGAAAAGATCAACCCCGGCTCTGCATTCTGGATTTGCCTGCTGATAGCTCCGGCCATATTTGCCATAAAAGTAAGTATGGATACCAGCATGTCTATTTCGCCAAACAGTGGATGGAATACATACTGGAACGATATCATATATTGGCCGCTGCGCATGGTTGTGCTGGTTGGAATTCTGGCCTTATGTAAATTCATATTTCACAAAAAAGGTGAGCTGTATGGGTTGTCGGCAAACCGTTTCAAAATCGCTCCTTACCTGTTAATGCTGCTGATCATGGTGCCCCTGATTGCCGCGGCATCTACCCAGCCT
>JAEYOL010000200.1 GCA_023411775.1 Bacteroidota bacterium
TACCACCCCACCATTATGTTTTTCCTTCAAGCCACTAACCCATCCTCAGGAGTCTCCTCCGTGCTGTTTATCGGCACAATGGGTATGCTTGTCTTGACGGTAGGTCTGGTTTTATTCATCATATTTCATCAACGCAAAGTAGCTCGCTATCAACGTACTCTCCAGAAAATGGAAGAAGAGCAACAAAAAATATTGTTGGATGCTTCTATCAGGCTTCAGGAAGAAGAACGGCAACGCCTGGCAGCAGACCTGCACGACGACGCAGGACCCTTACTTGCTACAGCAAGACTCTATTTAAATGAAAACCTGGTAAACCAGGACAAGGCTACACAACTCCAGGCTATTTTCCAGGCCCGGCAGATTATTGACGACACAATCCAACTCGTCCGTAATATCAGTCACAGCCTGATGCCGCCGACCCTCAAAAACTTTGGATTAGAATCCGCTATAAATGACGTATTTCAAAAAATAAGCGGTTCAGGCAGTATGAATGCCAGCAGCAGGTTTCATGACTATCGCGAAAGGCTCAAACCTGAAAAAGAACTTATTATCTTCCGCATTGTCCAGGAATTGATCAATAATATCCTCAAACACAGCAGTGCCAGCTTTATCCATCTGACTCAAAACGTACACGGAGATAAGTTCTATCTTCGCATCCACCACGATGGGCGCGGTATTATTCAGACTGATTTTGACAAATTAAATAAGAGTAATATCGGTTTAGGACTGAAAAATATTAGCAGCCGGCTCAGGGTGGCGAAAGGAAGTATTTATTTTGAAAAAGATATATCCCAAACGTATTATAAAGTAACTATCGAGTTGCCCAAAGACGATCCGTACCAGTAATTGTGATTATTTGCTAATTTCACCGCATTATCTGAAACTATGGGAATCATTAAGGTAGCTATTGCTGACGATCATAAAATATTCCGGAAAGGCGTAATCCTTTCATTGAGGCCGTTCACCAATATCAAGTTTGTCCAGGAGGCAGAGAATGGGGATGAACTGCTGGCCGGATTGCCTCAGTCTGAACCAGATGTTGTGCTGATGGATCTCCGTATGCCCGGAAAAGACGGCATTGAAGCTACAAAGATCATTAGCAAGCAATACCCCGCTATAAAAGTTCTTGTGTTGAGCATGTATGAGGATGAACGCTTCGTATACCATCTAATGGAAAATGGAGCAAACGGATATATGCTTAAAAACGCTGATCCCCAGGAAATCCGCAGAGCTATAATGGAGGTGTTTGAAAAGGGTTATTATCTCAATAATTTTGTGAATAGAATCCTGCTCAAAAAATCGCACTCTCGGCAGAAAGTCGTGCCATCTCTCAACAACGAGATTACTTTGAGCGATAAAGAGCGTGATGTACTTCGTTTTATCTGCATGGAATTTACGGCTCAGGAAATAGCTCAAAAAATGGAAATCAGTCCCCGCACCGTCGAAGCTATAAAGGACCGGCTAATGGAACGGTTTGGAAGTAAGAATACAGCTGGCTTGGTATTTTTTGCCGTAAAGAATAACCTGATCGACTAGGAAGTGGTTTAAAGTTGCATTTCGGGTATCTCCCCTTCCGTTATAAGATTGCCTGCAGTTTTACTTTTGATGTCCTCCAGACTAACACCAGGAGCTCTTTCAAGTAACTGAAAACCTTTGGGTGTTATATCGAGCACGGCCAGATCAGTTACTATTTTCTTCACACACTTTATACCTGTCAGCGGCAGCGTGCACGCCGGCAATAATTTGGACTCACCCCTGGGATTCGTGTGCATCATGGCAACTATAATATTCCTGGCACTTGCAACAAGGTCCATCGCTCCGCCCATTCCTTTTACCATTTTACCAGGAATCTTCCAGTTGGCAATGTCTCCACCTTCACTAACTTCCATCGCACCTAAAACGGTTAGGTCAACCTTTCCTGCCCTGATCATACCAAAACTCATGGCTGAATCAAAAAAAGAAGACCCTGGAACAGTCGTGATCGTTTGTTTCCCTGCATTAATGAGATCCGGA
This sequence comes from Bacteroidota bacterium, assembly GCA_023411775.1. Taxonomy (GTDB): domain Bacteria; phylum Bacteroidota; class Bacteroidia; order Chitinophagales; family Chitinophagaceae; genus Terrimonas_B. The sequence goes on from JAEYOL010000200.1 coordinate 2,014, forward strand.
TCCTCCTCTCCTTCCCAAGGGAAAGGTCCCATTCCTAATAATCCGTTTTCACTCTGAAATACCACACTAATCCCTTCAGGAATATAGTTGGCTACAAGTGTTGGAATACCTATACCGAGGTTTACGTAATAGCCATCTCTTAATTCCTTAGCAATTCTTTGTGCAATTTGTTCTTTTGTTAGCGCCATAGAAAAATGATTAAAACATGAGCAATCAGTTGGCATTCCTTTTCCGGACAGTTCTTTGCTCAATTCTTTTTTCGTAAGCCTTTCCTTCAAAAATCCGGTGTACGTATATCCCCGGCGTATGAATTTCATTTGGATCAAGCGTTCCCGCTGGAACTAATTGCTCCACCTCGGCAATCGTTATCTTACCAGCCATTGCGGCCAAAGGATTAAAATTCCGGGCTGTCCCTTTATATATAAGGTTACCCATCGTATCCCCCTTCCAGGCTTTAACCAATGCAAAATCTGGTTCAAACGCATACTCAAGTAAATAATCCTTCCCGTTAAAATTCCTAACCTCCTTACCTTCTGCCACCTCTGTTCCGACGCCTGCTGGCGTGAAGATAGCCGGCATACCATAACCTGCAGCCAGGCACCGGGTCGCCAGGGTCCCTTGCGGTATTAGCTCGACATCAAGTTCACCACTTAACAACTGTCTTTCAAACTCCGCGTTCTCACCCACATATGAAGCAATCATCTTTTTCAATTGCTTCTTTTTTAATAATACCCCGATCCCAAAATCATCCACACCAGCATTATTGGAAATGCAGGTCAGGTCTTTTACCGCTTTCCTTTCCAAAGCTGCAATGCAATTCTCTGGAATACCACTTAATCCAAAACCTCCGAGGACAATTACATGGCCATCCCGGATATCATGAATCGCGTGGTCGGCATCCACTACAACTTTATTCATATCAATGTTTAAGCAATAAATTTAACAAACTTGACAGACTATCCTGTCATTATTGGGATTTTATGTCCTTGCGTAGAAGTCTACGTTTGATAATCGAATCTCTCGGCAGGTTTTTTACGTCCTGGCCAGGCATAGCTAAGGTTTTTGGACTATCCACATTCGCAGGAGTAACCGGTGTACTTTGATATGGGCGTGTAGAAATCTGTTTACGACTCAATGAATCCAGGATATCACGCATTAATTCCGGATGCTGCTCATAATAAGCATAACTTTTTTCAAATTCTTGCTTCGTGATACTGTGCATTTGAAAAATTTTATCGTGCCATTTTTGACTTCTTGCTGTCTTATCGATAGATGGATCTTTAAAGAGCACGAATCCGTTTAAAAATTCGCTCGATCTTACCATATCCCACATTACTGCCTGCATCTTGGCTTTTGAAAGTACCCCTGGAGATTGATCCTTTTTGCTTTTACAACTCATCAAAAAGGAAAATACCGCTACTGTTATAATATAAACTCTCATTGGAGATCTTTATACCTGGCGTTATTAGAGATATCGATCCTGGTCAGTATATCACGTGCACGTGTTTTCAAATCGCTGTTTGCACGGCTAAATACCATTACAAGCTCTGTGCTCTTACCCTGAAAAAAGAATTGCATGATCATCGAATTGGGATTCTCCGTATTAAGGGTATTCAGATAGTTCAAACTATTAATTATCCCCGTCCGGCCTTGCTCTTCATTTTCGTAAAAGACGTCCATACCGGAACGATAGTAAGAATATAAGGCGTCATGAATCAGTGCAAACCTGTTATTGTTGAGGTTTTCAGCGAGCCAATAACGATTACGGATATTTTCAAAAGATTTCCAACCGGTAATATCGCGGCTTTCGGGTGCATTGTTTACAATATTCAAGGCCTTTTTAAAATAAGGATCACCACCCCGTAATGAAAACGAGCCATAATCGAACCCCAAAATTATATTAATGTAATAGGCAAATATCGCAGGGAGATTGGCCGCCACCGGATCATTCCCCTGAATTCGGTTCTCATTAAACTCGATTGGCTGGAATTCCTGGTACCGAAACACAACGTCATCATCCATGAAGTTGATGATAGGTGAATCATAAGTTGTGCTATAGATGGGTCGCGCAGCCTGTACAGTAAGCCGGCCTTTGTAGACGTTATTGCCCAGGTCCTGCTCTACGTTAAGCAGGAAATTACATTGAATTTTTTCGTTTGGCTGGTAGGCATCTGTAGTCCATCTCCTGTTATTGATGAAATTTGTTAATGAAGTCTGTAAAGTCTGGAAGATGTTCTTGTTAACCTGGGTGCTGATCTTATTAGCCATTACCGTCAACCGCGCCTGTATTTCCTGGGCAGGCAACTCCTTTACAGATAATAGAATCAGGAAAAATATAATTCGCTTCTTAAACATAATACGCTTTTATGATAATATCTACGATATCCTTTGCAACGTCCACCTTAGTTTTAACCCCAAAATTATGTTGTTGACCACCTTTTTGAAAAATGGTTACCTTATTGGTATCGTGTCCAAAACCTGCGCCGGGATCATTTAGTGAATTCAACACAATCATGTCGGCATTTTTTTTATCAAGTTTTTCTAACGCATATGCCATTTCGTTTGAGGTCTCCAGGGCAAACCCAACTAAAACCTGATTTTCTTTCTTTTTTTCACCAAGACTCCTGAGTATGTCTTTTGTTTTTGTCAAAGCTATATTCATGTCTGCATCCGTCTTCTTGATCTTTTGTTCTGCTTTCTGTACTGGGGTAAAATCAGCCACCGCTGCTGCCATAACCGCTAAATCCGTTGTCTCAAATACGTCCTTGCAGGCATCGTACATCTCGATGGCAGAAGTAACCCTAATAACCCTCATGCCCTGTTCATCAAAATCCAAACCAGATGGTCCTAACACGAGAGTCACCTCCGCTCCTTTTCGCACTAATTCCTGGGCGAGGGCAACGCCCATTTTCCCAGATGAATGATTTCCTATAAAACGAACCGGGTCTATAGCTTCGTATGTAGGTCCGGCTGTTACCAATGCCTTTTTGCCCTGCAAAGGCCTGTCGGAAGAAAAACGTTCATTTAAAAACCGAAAGATCTGCTCCGGCTCGGCCATTCTTCCCTCCCCGAATAGACCACTTGCCAGCTCACCGCTTTCAACTGGGATAATTGTATTCCCAAATGATTTTATCAAATCCAGGTTGCGCCTCGTGGCCGGATGATGCCACATATCTTCATCCATAGCAGGAGCGACTAAAACCGGGCATGTGGCAGATAACCAGGTTGCCAGTAAAAGGTTATCGCATTGACCATGGGCCATTTTAGAAAGCGTATTGCAGCTCAGTGGTGCAATAACCATGAAATCTGCCCATCTCCCCAACAGAACATGATTAGACCAGCTATTCTCGTCAAAAAGGTCCGTAAGCACGGCATTTTTGCTAAGTGTTGAGAGCGTGAGCGGCGAGACAAAATCTTTTGATACCGGGGTCAGGATTACTTTTACTTCCGCACCAGCTTTCACAAGTAATCGCGTAAGATAGATGGCTTTGTAGGCAGCAATACTCCCTGTAACACCTAGTAATATCTTTTTTCCCCGCATCGTTATCAAATTTATTCATTTACGTATTAAATACAAAAGCGACCCCGTGCAGACGAGGTCGCTGTAAATATCTGAATACAATAATTTTTAGTCGAAAAGCTGGTCTTCACCCTTTCGGAAATAGACTTTGTCCTCCATAAACTCCTGGGTAGCCAGTAATGCAGGATTAGGCATACGCTCATAAGCCCTGGATATTTCAATTTGCTCTTTATTCTCATGAATTTCCTCCAGGCTGTCTGTATGGCTGGCAAACTCATCGAGCTTGTTGTGAAGTTCTTCTTTCAGCGATATATTGATCTGGTTAGCCCTTTTTGCAATGATGGCTATGGACTCATATAAGTTGCCCGTCTTTTTTCTCAGGTCGTCCAGGCTTTTAGTTTCAACATTACTGGCAATACCAGCACTAAGCTGACGTCTTAGCTTGCTCATTCTTTAAATTATTTATATTGGTTTGCGATAAATTCATATAATCCTCGGCCTCTTTCCGGTACTTACTCTCTGGAAAACGATCCACAAAATCCTCATACTCATCAATCACTTTCTCATATCTTTCCGGCTTTTTCTCTTCGATACTCATTTCCGCGTACCGAAAATACGACTTTATGATCATGAGTTTATACTCATCAGCCCTGTCAGACTCGGGGTAACTATTTAACAGGGTTGTAAAAGAAACACCGGCTGCCCTGAATTGCCCCATATCATAGTATAACTTTGCACTCTTATAATCTTTCACCTCCAGTTTCCCCCTGCAGATATCGATAATTTCAGCGGCTTCCTTATTCCTTTCGGAACCCGGATGTGTATTGATAAAGACCTGCATCATCCCCATTGCCTTAATTGTATTGGTCTGGTCAAGTTCGGGCTTGGGAGATTGCTTGTAATAGCTGTAAGCTCTCATGAAATCCATTTCCTCAGCCTTGGGACTATTAGGAAAAATCTCAAGAAAAGTCTTAAATAAGTTTTCAGCATTAAGGTAATCGGCCTGGTTATAGGCACAATACGCATATTTATAATAGATATCCTGGAATTCAGCTCTTGTCTTATAAAATGGCATCACATCCTCGTAAAGTATCTGGGCTTTGCTGTACTTCTTCTGCACAAAATACTTCTCGGCCATACGCAGCTTGTACTCCGGATCCGGGCTTTTCAATATTTTGTTTATGCCTTTGCCACAACTTGTTAGAAAAAGCACCAATAAAAATACAGGTATCGTACGCATAAAAGGTGTGCAAAGTTAATGGATACAGGCAAAACTTGATTAAAAAAGATAAGTATCCAAAAGCACTTCGTTAAGGTTTTGATAAACCGCCGTCAATTCACCGCTTCACTTATATGAAAATCAAACTATTGCCTAAATCAAGCCTCATAAAAAAGCCCTCCCCGGATGGGGAGGGCCTGTTTTTATCAGCAAAAAGTAATCAACTAATTTAATTATCTCTTGCGAAGGTTGGGGTGCGGAGGAGCCACGGTATTTGGTCCTTCTTCGCCTTCAGCAGCACCACGCAGATCAACTGTATCGCAGTCGCCACCTTCCTGACCATAGTTGAAGATAAAGCGATCAGCACTTAAACCTTCCTGCTCAACCAGGTGAGTGATCACCTTGTTTACATGATCCCAGCTCAATTGCTGCTCTTTCTTGCTTGAAGAGCAATACCCGATAACTACTACTTTACATTCAGGAGCATTACGGAGTTTTGCTGCAACAGTAGCCAATACAGCTTTATTATCATCGCTAAGTGTATTTGAACCTTTGCGGAAAGAAATGCTCGGTAAAGCGCCTAATTTTTCAGCACATGCATTTGCATCTCTCCTGATATAATTCTCAAAGCACTCTTCAGCAGGGCATGGGCACTTACCTACACCATCAGCATCAACTGGCTGGCAATGTGTGGGTGTAATAAGTTCTTTATCCTTATAATCAGGAACACCATCGCCATCAGTATCACGGCTTACACCATGTGAATCAACCGGAACACCTGCAGGTGTTTGCTCCTGGTCAAATTGGTCAGTGATTCCATCGCCATCAGCATCAGGCAATACCGGTTTTGGCAACCTCATCAGGCGAGGGTTGCGGATTTCGCTGTAAGCGTAATCCAAGGGGTTCAGCCACCACAATGGCTCAACAGATTTTGCACCCAGGTTGAAGTTCAGGCCAATTGTTGCATAATTATAAGAATCAAAATCGCGGGTAAGGTCGCCCTGCTCAGCCCAACGCTGACCATCCAAAAGGTCGTCCTTGATAAAAGTAACACGATCTTCAATCGCGATGTTGATACGATTACTCAGTTTAATTGCAATACCCAAACCTACTGTTCCAGAAGGCTTAAAGGTATCTCCAAAAAGTTTTGGACGAGTATCCCCATGACTTTCTGCAGCTGATTCATAAGAATCATCCAGAAGATCTTTCAGGGCTTTACGAGTGTCTTTCCTGTCTTTATACACACCACCGTTGATTCCGCCGAAATTATACGGAGTATTGCCGTTTAAAGCGTTCACCTTTGTGTCATACACAGTTCCACCAATACCACCAAAAGCGTAGAAGTTGAAACCGGTTTTAGATTTGTGGAAACGGATATTGTTCAGAGTTACTATACCTTGAAGTGACAGGTCCTGAACCTTTGTTTTGTAATTATTATAATAAACCCCTGTGTAACCTGCTGCGTTCCAAGGATTATCAGCAGATGGCGGTATAAAACCGGAAGGTTTCCAGTTCAATCCTTTACCAGTACCATTTAAATACTCAAGCCTCATCGAGAAAACATAACCAAAGGCTTTTCTAACATGAAGACCAAAACCCAGTGTTGGGAAAACGGCTGGAATATCACCACTTACTGTGAAAGCTCCACCCTTAACACCTATTTCCCATTGATTACGAGGCTTCGCCGGGAAATTGTTGGTTCCATTTAAAAATTCAGTGTGCTGGGGCATCCTTTTAGAAGGAACTACTGAAGAATCAGAAACGTCGTAGCTGCTACCAACTTGAGTTTGAGCGCTACCAAACGTTGCCAGCAGACAGAATAAGCCTGCCAATAAAAAGTACTTTTTGCTTATCATAACTAAGGATTAAGATGAGAAAACAATGTCCTAATAAAACGCAAAAATATGACATGCGGCATAATAACCAAATTTTTGTGAAAATTATTTCCGTGGTTTACTCTTATTTTTCAATTACTTAGTCAAAAAAAACCCCTATTTGGCCGTCACTTTACACATTAATTTTTTGCTCCGTAAATTGCCGCTTTTAACATATGAGCCTTCCCACCGGACTTATTGATGCTGAGTTAAAGATTTTTGAAACCCGCTTCCGCGAGGCTGTCAGAAGCCAGACCCCCTTGCTTGACCGAATCATGCGATATATCGTAAAACGGAAGGGAAAACAGCTCCGGCCTATGTTTGTCCTCCTGTCTGCCAGGTTATGCGGCCAATTTACTGAACCGGCATACCGGGCAGCATCCCTGGTTGAACTATTGCATACCGCCACCCTGGTGCACGACGATGTTGTCGATGACTCCCAGGAAAGAAGGGGATTTTTCTCGGTTTACGCCCTTTGGAAAAATAAAGTGTCAGTCCTGGTGGGCGACTACCTGCTGGCGAAGGGCCTTTTAATGTCACTCGACCATAATGACCATAAAATTCTTACCATATTATCTGACGCGGTTCGTAAGATGAGTGAGGGTGAGCTGCTTCAGATCGAAAAAGCCCGTTCTCTGAATCTGAGCGAGAAAATTTACTTCGAGATCATTAAAAATAAAACGGCATCCCTGCTCGCGTCCGCCTGTGCTGCCGGAGCCTGGTCTACAAGTAATGATGATTCGGTCGCCGAAAAAATGCGATTATTTGGTGAAAAAACCGGCATCGCTTTCCAAATAAAAGATGATCTTTTCGATTATTTCAGCGACAATGTGGGAAAACCCACCGGCAATGATATAAAAGAAAAGAAATTGACTCTTCCGCTTATCTACACGCTTAACAACACGGATCGAAAAACCCGGAGGGAGATCATCTATATTGTCAAAAACAAAAACCTTGATAAAGAGAAAGTAAAATGGGTCATTGACCGGGTAAAGGAAACGGGCGGGATTGAATATGCCGTGGAAAAAATGAACGCTTATAAAAAAGAAGCACTTGAAATCCTTCACCAGTTTCCTGAAAACGAAGCCAGGAAAGGCCTGGAAGATCTTGTACTTTATGTGACAGACCGAAAATATTAGTACTGGTAAAATAGTGCAGGAATGGAAAAAAGATGGACAATCATACCTGGAGATCCTGATAAAGCAGATGCCCTGAACAGGGCTTTAAAAATTAACCCGGTCTTTTGCAAAATACTCACCCAGCGGGGCATTACCACTTATGATGAAGCCAGGGACTTTTTCCGGCCGCAATTAACGCTTTTGCATGATCCATGGCTAATGAAGGATATGAACAAAGCCGTCGAACGAATACTTCCCGCACTTGAGAGCCAGGAAAAGTTGCTCGTATTTGGCGACTATGACGTGGATGGCACAACGGCTGTGTCATCTATGTACAGTTTCCTGAAAAAAGTTGGCTTTAATGTCGACTTTTATATCCCACACCGGTACAGGGAAGGCTATGGTGTAAGTAAGGCCGGGATTGATTTTGCAAAGGAAAACGGGTTCACCCTTATCATCTCTCTGGATTGTGGAATCAAATCCTATGACCTGATTGCTTATGCAAAAAGTCTAGGTATTGATTTCGTCGTATGTGATCACCACCTCCCTGACAAAATTCTTCCGCCAGCCATAGCGATTCTAAATCCAAAACAATCCGACTGCGCCTATCCCTATAAGGAACTTTGTGGTTGTGGCGTCGGTTTCAAATTGATAACTGCTCTTGCAGAGAAGCTGGCACTTCCAAAACAAAGTGTTTACGAATACCTCGACCTGGTCGCTGTAGCCATAGCCGCCGATATCGTTCCAATAACTGGTGAAAACAGGACACTCGCATTTTATGGGCTTCAAAAAGCTAATGAAAATCCTAACCCGGGTATAAAAGCTCTTTGTCACCTGGGAGGCATACAAACCCAGCTGCAGATTAACAACCTCGTTTTCATTATTGCACCGAGGGTTAATGCCGCGGGTAGGATGGATGATGCCACCAAAGCGGTGCACCTTTTTATCTCGGAGACGTATGAAGAAGCACTGGCATTTGCCGAGCAATTACATAGTGACAATACTAATCGCAAAGAAGCAGATACCAGCACCACCCAGGAAGCGCTTGCACTGATCGAAGAAAATGAAAACTGGATAAACAGCAAGTCTACCGTTTTATTCAAGCCTCATTGGCATAAAGGTGTGGTAGGAATTGTCGCATCGCGAGTGATTGAGCAATACTATCGGCCTACTATTATTCTTACCCAGTCGGGCAACCTTGCGGCAGGTAGCGCCCGAAGCGTTCCCGGTTTTAATCTGTATGAGGCGGTACATGCCTGCCGCGACCACCTTTTGGGTTATGGCGGTCATTTTGCAGCGGCGGGTATGACACTGGAGATCGACAAGATCGATGCTTTTCGTGCGAAGTTCGAAGATATAGTTGCCTCAACGATTGACCCGGAACTCTTGATCCCGGAGATTGTGATTGACGCTGAAATAAGTTTCGACGATATTACCTGGCCATTTTACAATATCCTAAATCAAATGGAACCCTTCGGCCCTGAAAATCTGCGACCCGTATTCCTGACCAGGAATGTAGTCGACACCGGTTACTCGCGGATAGTCAAAGAAAACCACCTCAGGTTCTCACTCAGGCAGGGCAACCAGACCTTTACTGGTATCGGCTTCAATTTGCATGATAAATATGAATGCCTCAGACAAAAGCAACCCTGTGACATCGTTTATAAACTCGACATAAATGAATGGAATGGCGAAAAAAGTCTTCAATTGCGTGTAATCGATTGTCGCCCTTCCGGTAGTTGGTAAATCATTTTTTATTGGGTATCAAATATTTACATTTAGATCTCCTCTACCAGGTCATAAGTTTTTTTATGTTTGCATCTTTAGAAAATACCTGGATCCTCTCTCTGGCTTTTCGGTGCAATTCCCTATCTTTGCCGCCCCGTTGACAAAAGCAATGGGATCAACAAATTTATAATCACAAAAACACGTAAATGAACAATTACGAATTGATGGTGATTTTTACCCCTGTTCTGAGCGACGATGAGTTCAAAGCAGAACAAAAAAAATTCGCGGCGCTGGTCACCGAAAATGGTGGTACCATCGTAGCAGAAAATCCATGGGGACTGAAATCACTGGCGTATCCGATCCAGAAAAAGACAACTGGTCTTTACTGGGTATTGGAATATACTGCGCCATCCGACTTCAATGAAAAGCTGAAGATTCAGCTTTTACGTGACGAGTCTGTACTCCGTCACCTTTGTACCAAGCTCGATAAATACGCCGTCGAGTACAATGCCAAAAAGAGAAGTGGTGTAAAAACAGGAGTTGAAAAAGAAGTGGAGGCATAACACATGGCAAAGAATGAGATAAAATACCTGACCGCGATTAAAAGCGATAAAAGGGTAAAGAAATTCTGCCGTTTCAAAAAATACGGCATGCACTATATCGACTATAAGGATATAGAATTCCTGAAAAAATTTTTGAATGAGCAGGGTAAATTATTACCCCGTCGCCTGACCGGTAACAGCCTGAAATACCAGCGCAAAGTATCGGATGCGATCAAGAAAGCTCGTCAAATGGCACTTTTGCCTTACGTAACAGACCTTTTAAAATAACCTCACCCTAACTTCCCCAGGAGGGGAAAGACAGTCGGCCTACCGACTGGGTCATGGTGAACAAAAAGAAAAACATGGATGTCATTTTAATTCAGGATGTAGATAACCTGGGTGCTGCCAACGAGGTAGTGAAAGTAAAGAATGGATATGCCCGCAACTTCCTGTTTCCCCGGCAGCTTGCTATCGAGAGCAATCCCGGTAATCGCAAACAACTGGAAGAAAGATTGAAACAGGCTGCTAAGAAAGAAGCGAAGATGCTGGCTGAGATCAACAGCGTTATCGCTAAATTGAACGAAGCACCTTTGAAGCTTGGCGCAAAAACCGGCACAAGCGGAAAGATCTTCGGGAGCATCACTTCATTGCAGGTTAGCCGCGCTATTCGCGAGCAAAAAGGATATGAGATCGATCGCAAGAAAATCTCTATCCCAGAAGATGTGAAAGAATTAGGTACTTATAAAGCCACTATCGATTTCGGTAATGGTCATAGCACAGAACTGGATTTTGAAGTTACCGCTGAATAAGCACTCAATAACCCTTTTAGTGATAGTCCCCGGCCACACCGGGGACTTTTTATGCCCACACCTTCTCGTTACCACATAATAATCAACAGTTTACACACTAAACGGGCTGCCCTGGACCCGACTATACAATAATTTCTCAAAATGTCAAAGAAAAATCCTTTATTTTGTATTGTCTTGGTGTTCTTTACAGTTTTATAAGTCCTGAACGTTTCGATATAAACGTAGAATGTTCATTGGTTACTGTTTACTGTTAGCACTTTTTTATTTTTTTAAAACTCTCAAAATGAACATTTACGTAGGAAACCTTAGTTGGAACCTGAAAGATCAGGATCTGTCCAATCTTTTTGCCGCTCATGGTGAAGTAACCTCTGCAAAAATCGTAAACGACAAATTCACTAATCGTAGCAAAGGCTTTGGTTTTGTTGAAATGCCCAATGACGATCAGGCCCAGGCAGCCATTGCAGCCCTGAACGGCAGCGAAGTTGACGGCCGCAATATTGTCGTCAATGAAAGCAGGCCTAAACCTGAAGGTGGCGCCGGCGGCGGTGGCTTCAAGAAAAGAAGCTTTGGCAATGGCGGCGGTGGCGGCTTTAAGAAAGGCGGCAACGGCGGCTACAACAAAGGTGGCGGCGGCGGTTACAATCGTGACCGCGGTGGATATGGCAATGATTATTAATCTGATCCCAAAAATATTCACTGTAAAGTCTGGCATTAGTGCCAGACTTTTTTTTTCACCTGATCCTAACACATTAGAAAATGGTCAGGATTTTCTAACTGGATTTTTGCCTTTCATTAGGGATATAATCACTACCTTCCGCACGACCGGCAGCAGGCCTTTCAATCTGGCCTCGCGGTTAACAGGGCCTGATATATAATTCAATAGACTGAGTAGGAAATCTGAACTTATCAGCACCATCATTCGTTCTCACAAAAGGGAAAAACAAATATGCTTTCTGTAATCATACCGGCATTGAATGAAGAAAAAACAATTGGACAGGTCGTCCGGTTTTGTTTTTCCGAGCCGTCAGTGTCGGAAGTAATTGTCGTCGATGACAAGTCGGAGGACAATACTATCGCTGTTGCACAGGAAGCAGGGGCAAAAGTTATCGTGAGTGCGGCTCGTGGCAAAGGGATATCTATGAAAGAAGGTATAGATGCCTCCAGCAATGAATTTGTCGTTTTCCTGGATGCGGATATTGACCCCTACCCTGAAAAATCTATCTCTAATCTGGCTGCACCTTTGATAAATAATGAAGCCGATTTTGTAAAAGGAGCTTTTGCGCGTAATGCCGGGCGGGTAACCGAACTGGTCGCAAAGCCATTGCTGGCTATCATCTTCCCGGGTTTATCGCATTTTTCGCAGCCACTTAGCGGAATGATCGCAGGAAAAAAATCATTTTTCCAAAGAATCGAGTTCTTCAACGACTACGGTGTTGACATAGGCATTCTAATTGATATGTATCTGATGAAAGCCCGCGTCAAGGAGGTGAATATCGGGTACATCGAAAACAAGAGCAAACCCTGGGAAGCCCTGGGAAAGATGAGTGGTGAAGTATCAAGGGCCATCATCAGCAAAGCCCAGCGACATCATAGTAATGAGTTGACACAGGAAAGCGTGAACTCACTGGAGGCGATTCAGCGGGAAATGAACAATGTGCTCAGGGAAAACCTTTCCTCCTATCAAAAGATGATCGTTTTTGATATGGACGATACGATCCTGGTTAATAGATTCATCGATGAATGTGCGAAGGAGTTCGGTTTTAAACCAAAACTGGACGAATTACGGTTTAATGAAAAAGACCCCATCATCCTGACCAAAAGAATCGGGCTTCTTTTAAAAAATAATACCATTGATGATCTGTTGCATGTGATCAGCAGTATGGAAATGGCAGAGAATATCAAAGAAGTGGTCAAGACGTATAAGGAAAAAGGCTACCTCGTAGGAATCCTTAGTCACAGCTATTCGCTGATAACAAACTATGTAAAACAACAGATCGGAGCCGATTTTTCAGTTGCACACCAACTGGAATTTTTTGAAGGTAAAGCAACAGGTGAAGTGAACCTGCCTTCTTATTTCTTTGGATCGCCGGACAGTATTTGTGGTCATTCATTTTGCAAAACAAATGCATTGCAGTATTTGTGTGAAAAGTACAACGTGAAACTGAACAATTGCATCGCTGTGGGAGATAGTAAAGATGACCGTTGCATGATAACCTATGCCGGGAAAGGCGTGGCATTTTGCACCACTGATGAATTACTTGAGAAAATTGCCGACAGCTCGATTAAAACACGGGATTTCGAGCCGTTACTGGCATTAGCATAAGAAATATTATTTTTATACCACGTAAAATTATTGCTTATGGCCAACAAGCTTTATAACATCCTTGTACCAATTGATTTTACGACCAAAAACAAATGGGCGATCGCTAAAGCGATAGAACTTTCCAATAGTTTTAACTGTAATGTTCACCTGGTACATATCACCGGGTCCCACCCTTTATTCCGCCGAAACACCAACACTGAGACCGCATTAAAAAAGCTTGAACAGTTAAAAACACTGTACACTAATCAGCTTTGTGGTGAAGGAACGCTTGAGATCAGTGTGCTTTCCGGAAATACCCAGTCGCAATTGTCCAACTATATTGAACAATATGAAATGGACCTGGTTGTGACCGGCCTTTCCAAATTCAACCTTTTACAACGTATCATTTCCTCTGTATCGATCAGCCGTCTTGCCAAGAAAACCAATATCCCGGTACTGGCCGTAAGATCAGGTGGCCTGATCTGTCACTTTAAAAAGATCGTGTTACCCGTTTCAGGTGAAATACCGGTCCGGCAAATCAGGCTGGCCGCTTTATTGGGCAGGGCATTCAAATCAACAGTATATTTTGTTTCTCTGCGTAAACATGCTGGTGACAAAACGCAGACTATTCTCGACAGCGCCCTGGAAATGGTACAAAGTATTTCCACCATTCCCGTTCAATGCTTTTTGCTTGAAGGCCAGAATCTCGCTAAAAGCACCCTTGAATTTTCAAAGAAAATCAATGCTGACCTGATCATGGTTAACCCGGTGAAAGATTTTAGGTTACCGGGATTTTGGAACCGTATTACTAATAAATTATTATCTTATGGTTCGCGGATTCCCGTTGTTACCATCATGAATAAAAGCTAATTTATTTTCTTAACTCTATAAAAAAAGCTACCTGAATTCGGGTAGCTTTTTTTTATTAAGCGTTATTATAGTCTTTTAATAATTCAACTTCAACTCAACCCGCCTGTTTTGCTGGCGTCCCGCGGCGGTTTTATTGTCAGCAACTGGTTGTGTTTCGCCAAATCCAGCAGCGGTAATGCGGCTTGGATCCACACCCTTCTTTACCAGGTAAGCTTTCACCGCAGCTGCGCGGTTTTCGCTGAGGGTCTGGTTGAAAGCATCTGCGCCCACATTATCGGTATGGCCGTCGATTGCCAGTTTCAATGCCTGGTCATCCTTCAACACCTGTGCCACTTCATCCAAACCTTTAAATGACTTTGACAACAATGTAGATTTACCTGTTGCAAAATAGATATTCTGCGCAGCATAACTTACTTTCTGCAACACTTCTTCCTTTATCTCCGGGCAACCCTGGTTGCTGGCAGGACCGGGTTCACCTGCACATCTGTCTTCCTCATCGTTGATGCCATCCTTATCTGTATCAGGAATAGGGCAACCCTGGTATCGTGCTACGCCTGCCTGGTCGGGACATTTGTCTTCTTCATCATTGATGCCGTCCTTATCCGTATCCGGGATAGGGCAGCCGTCATACTTGGCCAGACCTGGAGTATCAGGGCATTTATCGAGACTATCAATCACACCATCTTTATCAGTATCAGTTGGAGGTGGTGGCGGCGGCGGTGTGGGTGGTAATGCCTTCACCACAGGCGCCTTTTTAGGTGCGATCCTGCCGGCAATGCCGATCTGGTGTAAAAAATGGTAGCTGGCCGTTTCCTTGGTAACCGGGATTCGGTACTGGCTGGCTACAAATAAATGTGTATCATCAAGTAAGTTTACTTTAATGCCCAGACCAGTGGGCACAAAAGCACCAAAATGTTTGCCTGCAAACATCTGAGCTCCCAGTCCGGCGATCACATAAGGCTGGACCCAATACTTTTCCGATACCATTTTAAAATTCAATGAAGCATCGGCTTCGAGCAGGAATTTATCACCAGAAGAATTTTGACGATTTTGAAGTTCGTAGTTCACGAAAGAACCTGCGAGCGTACCTGCGAAATCAATATGTTTTCTCAGTCCTTTAAAATAGCTAATGGCAATGCCCGGCGACATCTCAGACAACTTAGACCATTGCTTCTTCGATAATACACTCGATAGGGAAGAGCTGCGAATACGATCAGCAGTAGTAAAATCATTAAAAATAAAACTTACGCCAATCGCTGCAGGCCTGATCTCATCGTCCTGGGAAAAACAGGACGACGTCACCATAAACATGGCCAAAAAAGCAACTAAAACCTTCTTCATAAGCAGTTATTTTGTTTTTAAACCTGACAAAAATAGCGGGTCTACTGTACATCCTAAAATAAATTATTACCCATATTTTGAATGCTAAAACCGGCATCAAATTACCCCAAAAAACATCTTGAATGATATCGACAAGGCAGGGAAAAGTCAGCTTTTTTTATTTTCCGGCAAAGTATTTTTCCCTGATGATTTCGTCGTCACCGTAGATATCATCGTGGAAAACAACCTTTCCGTCCTGGCCTTCGCAGGTGAAATAACGGATATACACAGGAAGCCGTTTTTTTACAGGTATCACATGTTTTTCTTTTCGCGCCAGCCAGGCTCTCATTGAATCGCCGACGGCATAGCGCTTATCACCCGTTAGGTCTTTACTGTCGTAATCTACGATATAGTGAGCCAGGTCTTCCCACTTCTGCACCCTCACGCAACCATGACTGAGTGAACGCTGATCCCTGCTAAACAGATATCGTTGATTGGTATCGTGGAGATACACTGCATACTTGTTTGGAAAATTGAATTTCAGTACGCCTAAGGCATTCTCGTCACCACTTCCCTGTACCACTTTATAAGGAATCCCTTTGTTGTATTTCGACCAGTCAACATCGCCAGGATTGACGATATCGCCGTTCCCGTCGATGAGGCTATACCCCTTTCGTGCCAGGTAGTTAGTATCTTTTTTCAAAGCCGGCAAGATCTCTCCGACGATGATGCTGGTGGGGATTGTCCATTGAGGGTAAGTGATCATATCGGATATCGCGCTGGTCAGTAGCGGTGTGGGCGTGATCCGCTTGCCACAAACAATTTTAGAAGACAACAACACAGAATCCTCTTCAATCAGCTTCAAATTGTAAGCGGGAAGGTTCACCCACACATAACGGGCTGGCATTTTTTCGGGCAGCATTTTAAATTTGTCGAGCGTTATCGCCAGTCTTACAAACCGATCTTTATCCGAATCATTTAACACCCGGATCGTTTCGTCTCCTACTTTCCCGTCCACCTTTATTTTTTTAGCTTCCTGAAATTTCTTTACCGCTTCTGCCATCTGCAGTGAATCGGCCATGGTGCTGTCAAAGGAAATATAGCCTGCCTCATATAAACGGCGTTGTAACGCGGAAGCAAAAGCCGGATCCTTCTTTGAAGCCGGCACTTTTGTATAGTCGCGATCGTCGGCACTATCCAAAAAACTCCTGATACCATTCTTTAATGCATGGTAGCCAGGATGGACAGGCTCCAGTCCGTTAAAAACTTCTGTCAAAACACCACGTTGATGCGCTGTCGTGAATAAATGGGTGTACATACTATCGGACAGTACAGAATCTTTGCGTTGAGTCATACTATCGGTAGGGAGCCTGCCTAATTTCAGATCTTTGGCGATATGGAAAAAAGCATCGCTCAAGGCGAGGTCTGCTTTTGCCCATAAGACCGCGTCTTTCCGGGCCAGTGTATCATTCAGCAAACGCCTTGCAATAGTGTCTAATCGGTTAAAGTGATAATCTTCGGGGAATAAACCGTACAATTTAGCTTCTGCAATAAACCGAAGTAGTGAGTCGGCCAGCGGTTTCCACTGTTCCTTTTGACTCCAGGCAGTGGCGAAACCATTTATTTCGTACACCTGCAACATCTGCGGCGTGAATGCAAGCAACAACGAATCGTCCAGCTTCAACTGATTTTGCGCTGCAAATCGCAGTGCGCTTTGAATGATCTCGGGTGTTTTCTTCTCTAGTTCTTCAGGGGTTTGCGCGATATCGGTTTCTGGCGGAGGGCTGGCATTATTACATGCAGCCATAAGCAGAAACGAGTATATGCCAATAAAAATGTAGAGAATACTTTTACCCATAAATGAAGAAGATACTTTGTCCACTTTACGCATATGTACAACTAACAAAATAAGCAATCCTTTCTGCTTTAGACGGAAGTGATTGTTATTTTTTTACAAATGCAGATTACCACTAAATTGCAATGACTTCGACCACAGCATCTGTGTTGATAGGACCATATACATGCGGAAATGTATCCTGGGAGGATGGGGACCAGTCGAAAACAAATTTGCTCGTTAGCTTATCGGTATCTATCACCAGTTTAACCAGGCCTTCCTTTTCCGTAAAATATCTTTCCAATACACCGGCAACCTGGTGCTCCTGGGAACAATGAATAAATCCTTCCTCCTTAAGAGAAGGAGTCTCGTAAAGTCCACTTGCTTTTGCTGCATTCCACTCGGAGGCTGTTGTGACATGGTAAATGGTGGGCATATTTGTCCTTTCTTTGATTAGCTAATTACTCTTTTTGAATGTTGCTCCATTAAATAGAAGTCAACCAAAACAATTGCTGTGGCTGCTTCCAGAATTACAGGCGCCCTCAGTGCAACACACAGGTCATGGCGACCTTTAATCGAAAAATCTTCCACTTTGCCGGATTCCCAGTTCAGGCTATTCTGTTGCTTCGGCGTTGAAGCGGTAGGTTTTATCGATATGCGAAACACCAGTTCATTTCCATTACTAATCCCTCCTACTACGCCACCTGCATGGTTTGTGCGCGTCTTTCCTTCTATATCCTCTATCGCGTCATTGTGCTGCGAACCAAACATCCTGGCTGCCGCAAACCCAGCTCCAAACTCAACACCTTTTACAGCAGGAATAGCAAACGCAACATGCGCCAGCTGTGATTCCACCGAATCAAAAAAAGGCTCACCCAATCCCACTGGCAAACCATTCACCCGGCACTCCACAATACCACCTACCGAATCCTTGGCATCGATTGCTTTCTGAAGGCCTTTTTCAAGATCGGCTTCACCACCAATCTCAGTTACCTGGGACTGGATACTTATACCGGCACCAAGAATTTTTTTTGCGATCGAACCAGCCGCGACAAGACCAGTTGTAAGGCGGGCGCTGAAATGCCCTCCCCCCCGATAATCTTCATTACCGCCAAATTTTTTATGAGCAACCCAGTCGGCATGGCCCGGCCGGGGAAAACTGCGCTGCTTTTCGTAATCACTGCTCCTGGTATTCGTATTTTCAAAGAGTATGGTGATAGGTGCTCCGGTAGTTTTACCATTGAATAAACCGCTCTTGAAAAAAGGATAGTCGGGTTCCTGCCGCGGTGTTGTACCTTTTTGTCGTCCGCCTTTTCTTCTTTCAAGATCAGTCAAGAGATCGTCGGCAGAAAGTTCGAGTCCCGCAGGACATCCATCGATCACAATACCGACAGACTCGCCATGAGACTCTCCAAAAATATGCACCCGGAAAATACGCCCGAAACTATTCATGCAATCTTATCTTATTGTTTAAAGATACACCTGCACCCAATTTTTCCAAATCATTATAAAAATCAGGATAGGATTTTTTGACGGCCTGTGCTTCCTGTATTATTGTCTGTGTTCCTGCTTTCAAAGCGGCAACTGCACATGCCATTGCAATACGATGGTCATGTCTTGAGTGAACGATGGCGCCCCTGACACCAGCTCCCCCCTGTACAACCATGGTATCATCTTCCAGTTTGATCCGTACCCCCATCTTGCCAAATTCTTCCTGGAGTGTAAGTGCCCTGTTGCTTTCTTTATGTGTCAGTCGGCTTACTCCTTTTATACGCGTGTCTCCCTGGCAATACGCGGCCAGGGCTACCAGTGGTGGAAAAAGATCGGGACAATCGGTAGCATCAAATTCAAAGGAATTCATTTCCGTTGGGACCAGTTGAATAGCCTTACTATCCATTGCTATACCTGAATTTGCCGACATCAAAGCATCAACAATCGCTTTATCTGCCTGGGTGGAAGAAAGATCAAGTCCCCTTACTTCGATTGGACCCGCAATGGCACCGGCAACGAGTAAAAATGCACCGCCACTCCAGTCGCCTTCCACAGTATAATTTCGCTCCACCTGGGTGCCCTGATGATGCTCGCTATGGAAAAAAAATTCTTCATAATTCCTGTTCTCGGGAAGTTTCATCCCATATTGTTGCATCACATCCAGTGTCAGGTCTATATAGGGCTTGCTTTTTAAATTCTTTACCCTGATTGAAACATCGCTGGCATCCGCTGCCGCATAAGCAAACAAAAGTCCAGTCAGGAATTGTGAGCTCAGAGACCCATCCACCTCAATATTGGCAGGCTGTAAAGGACCCTGAATTACCAACGGTAGCTTCCCATCATTACTATTTATTGATACCTGCAATTTTGGAAAAACCTCATCAAAAAAATCCATAGGCCTGGTCAACAGGCTGCCATCTCCTACAATAGTGATCTCCTTTTCACTCAGGGCAGCTATAGAGGCAAACATGCGAATACTTAGCCCACTCTCTCCACAATTAACCTTGCTGGCCACCGGATCTACCCCATAGCTATCGACCTGCCAGTCGCCATTGACCAATTCAGTAGTAGCGCCTAGCGACTGAATGATCCCCAATGCTGCTTTGTCATCATTGCTATGACCCGGGTTTTGTATCACCGTTCTTCCTTTTGCAAGTAATGCCGCAGCGCAGGCACGCTGCATGGAGCTTTTGGAAGCTGGCGCCTGGATGGCACCCTTCAGTTGTGAAGGTTGTATCGTAACTTTAAAACTCATTGATAATTTTCTCCAGTTTTGTTAAGGGTATTGATTTGACGACTCCCCTTCCTATTTTTTCCAACAACACATAATTCATTTCCTTCTTCTCTCTTTTCTTATCCATCTTAAGCACTTCAAACACTTTCTGCTTATCAAATACTGAATAAGTTGGAAGACCGTATGCTTCTAACAATTTTATTACACGACTGGTTTGTTTAAATCCGGTTAGCTGCTCAGAAATATGGCAGGCGTAAGTCATACCGATCGCGACAGCCTGGCCATGCATCAGTTCATATTGGTTCTCCAGGGCATGTGCCAGGGTATGTCCGAAATTCAAAAGCCGCCGTTCGTCTTTCTCGAATTCGTCCTTCTTTACCACGTTTGCCTTGATCAACGCGTTGCGTTGCACTAGTTCACAAATCGCGGTTCTACTCTTCTGGTATCTCTTAAGTGACAGAGTTTCCAATTCACTAAACAGGGCCGCATCTTTTATACAGGCATGTTTGATGATCTCTGCAAACCCATTCTCCCATTCCACCTGTGGCAATGATTTCAGGAAAACCATGTCATGCAGGATGAAAGCAGGTTGTCGAATTACACCCACCATATTCTTGTATACGCCAACATCAATACCATTTTTCCCGCCAATCGAAGCGTCGACCATCGCCAGCAAGGAGGTCGGAACAAAACCAAATCGTATTCCCCGCATGTATACCGAAGCCACATAACCTGTAATATCCGTTATGACGCCTCCGCCAATTCCGACAATTGTGCTTTTGCGATCGGCTTCCAGTGAAATCAGTTGCTCAATAACCGAATCAACAGTCGCCTGCACCTTAAACTCTTCGCCAGGTTTCAAAACGATCGTATTCCATCCTTTAAATCGTATGGCATGAGCCCTGAAAACATTTTCGTCTGTTACCAGAACGGTTGACTTGGGATCTGTAATTGCTTTTAAATGGCTGATACCACAAGCAAAATAGAAATCCGTAGATGAACCTGAAAAATTGAAAGTACGCTTAGTCATAATTTACTGCAGCGGCAACATTGAATACATATGTTATTGATCCATCACTTTTTTCTGGTGATTGATACTCTCCATATGCACCGCATCAAAATATTTCGTTATAAACTCCTTGCTTAGTCCCATTTTTTCCGCTTTTGCTGCAGCTCTTTCCAGAATTTCGTTCCACCTATTGGTCTGAAGGATCGTGATATTGTTATCCTTTTTATACTGGCCGATCTTTTCTGCTATCATCATTCGCTGACCCAGTATCTGCATCAGTTCATCATCGAGGTGATTGATCTGTTGACGCAGTTTTTCAAGCGCCGCATGATATTCCTCAGAATTAATATCCTCTTTTCTCCAGATGATGGCATCCAGCATTTCTTTCAGTTGCTCAGGTGTGATTTGCTGCTTGGCATCACTCCATGCATTGTCGGGATCAACATGGCTTTCGATCATCAGTCCGTCGAAATCGAGGTCAATGGCCCTTTGAGAGATTGCCTGGATGATATCACGGCGACCGCAAATATGTGATGGATCATTGATGATCGGCATGCCCGGATTACGTCGTTTCATTTCAATCGCGAGATGCCACATCGGCGCATTGCGAAATTCGGTATTGCCGTAGGAAGAAAAACCGCGGTGTATCAGGCCGATCTGCTTAACGCCGGCTCTCGCCACCCTTTCTACCGCGCCACTCCACAGTTCAAGATCAGGATTTATCGGGTTTTTGATCAGTACGGGTACATCTACTCCACGCAGCGCATCTGCTACTTCCTGCACACTAAAAGGGTTTACCGTCGTGCGGGCACCGATCCACAACACATCTACATCAAATGTCAATGCATCCTGTACCTGCTTGCCGGTAGCAACTTCCACTGTGGTTGGTAAACCAGTCAATTTCTTTGCCTGTTGCAGCCAGGGCAAACCTCTGGCACCTATTCCTTCAAATAAACCGGGTTTAGTACGTGGCTTCCAGATACCGGCACGAAGCATATCTACCTTTCCCGTCGCCGCGAGGCGTTGCGCTGTTTCAAGCACCTGCGTTTCTGTTTCTGCACTGCAGGGACCACTTATAACGAGTGGACGCTTGCCCCAGGCCTTTTGCACATCTTCCCTGGTTGATTTTTCTGTTGTTTGCATATAAATTATTGGTTTGTAAAGTTAGTACCCTCCGAATAAAGGGCGTAATGATATTTTTATTTTATAATTCTCCTGATCTTATTTGCTTCTTCAATCAGACCCTGCAATAAGCCGTGGTCTCCTTTCTCAATACTTTCCTTAAATTTTGTCAGTTGCGCAATATGTTCGGATAGTACATCCAGGACGTTCACCCTGTTTTGCATAAAAATGGGCACCCACATCTGCGGATTACTTTTTGCAAGTCGCACAGTACTTTCAAAACCCGCCGAGGCCAGTTCAAAGATGGCATTCTGTTCCTTCTCTTTCTCCAGCACTGTATTGGCCAATGCAAATGAAGTGATATGGGAAATATGGCTCACATAGGCCGCGTGCAAATCATGTGACCTGGCATCCATCTCCAAAAGATGCATCCCGATTTTTTTGTACATGCCTTTAACCCATTCCAGCGCATCTGCATCACTTTCTCCTGCATCACAAATAATGACAGCTTTGTTTTCATAGGCGCCACGCACCGCTGCCTGTGGACCGCTGTATTCGGTTCCCCACATTGGATGCGTGGCTACATATCTCCCCCTTTTGGGATGATCTTTAATTGAAGACACAAGCTGGCTCTTAGTGGATCCCAAATCAAGTACGATCTGCCGGTCTACCTGGTCCATGATCTCTGGCAATAGGTCCACCAATTTGTCAACTGGAATTGCTAGTACGATCACATCAGATTGTTCAATCGCTTCAGTTAAAGGCAATACCTCGTCAACCAGTTCTAACTCTAGTGCCTTAACCGCATGATCGGGATTAGCGTCAACGCCAATTAACCGAGATGACAATTTCTTTTCATGTAATTGAATAGCCAGGGAGCCCCCAATAAGACCTATGCCGACAATGGCGATAGTCTTACGCGCCGCGTTTCCTTTGACTCCATCAACTTTCAACAACTTTGTATTTTCCATTTTTATTTCTCTTTGAATCGAAATATTAAACAGCTTTTTCGGTTGCTGCAGTACTGGCCTGCATTGTTGAATTTTTTATCCTTTTAATCGCTTCTTCAAATCTCTCAGTAGAACCGCATAAGCTAACCCTTATGAATTTATTTCCTGCATTTCCGAAAATCCCACCAGGTGTAATAAAGACCTGGCTTTTAAAAAGAATATCATCACTCAATTCGTATCCATCCTTATATTTCCGGGGTATGGCAGCCCAAACAAATAGCCCTGACTGATCTTTCGAATACTTACAACCGATCAGTTCCAGCAATTCAAAGACTTTCTCCCGCCGTTGATGATAAATTTTATTTACATTTTTATACCAGGCATCATCCAGGCCAAGTGCTGTTGCCGCTGCCATTTGCACAGGCAGGAACATGCCACTATCCATATTACTCTTAAAACGCAGCACTTCGTCTACTCTTTCTTTTGCTCCACATAGCATTCCTATCCGCCAGCCGGCCATGTTATGGCTCTTACTAAGCGAATTCAACTCGATCACACAATCTTTTGCCCCCTTAACACCGAGCAGGCTCATCGGAGTTTCATTCAGGATAAAACTATAAGGGTTATCATGCACAATAAGAATTTCATGCTGCCTGCCAAATGCCACGAGCTTTACAAACAGGTTCAGATCCGGTCGGTGCCCGGTGGGCATATGAGGGTAATTGACAAACATCAATTTTATAGCCTTTTTCCCTTTCCGATTCTGTATCATCTGCTCAAGCCTTTCAAACTCGGGCTCGTAGCCGTTCTTTGCCAGCAGTTTGTAATCCACGCATTTTCCTCCGGCCAGTTTTACTGCACTTCGATAAGTAGGATATCCAGGATCAGGAACCAGCACCTCATCACCCTTGTCGAGATAGGTCATACAGATATGCATGATCCCTTCTTTACTTCCTATTAAGGGAAGTATTTCGGTATCGGGATCCAGTTGAACCTGATACCACTTGTTATACCATCCGCTGATCGCATTTCGTAAAACTGGTGAACCCTTATAACCCTGGTACCCGTGCACAGCTTCCTTTGCGCTTTCCTCCTGCAGCACTCGTATCACCTCGGGATGTGGCGGCAGGTCAGGGCTCCCGATGCCAAGATTTATGATCTTTTTCCCGGCCTTGTTTAGCTGGTCAATCTCTCTCAGTTTTTGAGAAAAATAATATTCGCTTATACCCTCGAGTCTTTTACTGGTTTGCATATTATTATTAACTACCAAAGAGGTTTTTAAAACGTAAAAAATTGGTCATATTGACGCTTTCCCACTTTTATAAATACCATACACTCGCAGTTCCTCGGTCAGGGGTTTTATTTCTTTCATGATCTCTTCAAACTGATCGACTGAGTCGAATTCCATGTCCGCATGAAAACTGTAACGGAAGTCGCTGCCGGGTATCGGGAAACTTTGCAATTTGCTGAGGTTAATACCACCGTTTGCAATCCGCGTTAGAACTTTGGCCAGGCTTCCCCGTGAATGGTCTGTATGAAAATTTACCGAAGCTTTATTAGCGCCTTCTACAGGTAAAGCCAGATCTTCCCGTTGTACTACCAGGAACCGCGTGTAATTGTTCTTGAGTGTATGGATATTTGGAGCGATCACTTCGAGGTCAAATAACTCAGCCGCGAGCCTGCTGGCAATGGCAGCAATATGTTTGCTCTTATGCTGGTAAATATGCTTTGCACTCAAGGCAGTATCGTCAGTCTCCACCAGTTTCCATTTATGCTTATCGAGGAAGTCGTAACACTGTTGCAGCGCCATGGTATGTGAATGTACTTCGCGAATGTCTTCGATGTTGACACCGCGGTTTACCAGTAAGTTTTGGCGGATATGCAGGTATACTTCCCCGGTGACCCTGAGATTACTTTTTTGCAGCAGGTTATAGTTTGGTAAAATGCTTCCGGCTATTGAGTTTTCAATAGCCATTATACCACCCTCACTTTCTTTCCTGGCGGAAGCGAGTTTTACAACATCACGAAAGGTAGCACATGGCAATACCTCTACATCCTTGCCAAAAAAATGGCGTGCTGCTACCTGGTGAAAACTTCCCTCATATCCCTGGATGGCAATCCTGCCCGGCCTGTGTGGCGAAACTAAGATGGCTGAATCAGGTTCTCCTGTTGTAACCACCGGTTTATTTCCTTCTTCTTTCATTTTACTTTTATTCATGTTCAAGCTCTATCATAGCTGATGAGAATCCTTTAAACGCTTTAGCCGGGTAAAAAAAATCCCGGCTTTTTAAGCCGGGATTCTCTATGTTGATTTTAGTTGTCCTTCTATTTCAACAAAAGCATTCCCGGCTTCCTTCTAAAGTAAAAGAAGCTAAAATAAAAACCGAAGAATGTGTTTGCCTTTGTCATACGTAAACAAATATACTTTCCCGCAGATTGCTGAACAATTATTTTTTTAGTTTTTTGAAAATTTTCTGATGAACTGTATCAGTGGACGCATCAACTGCGTTCCTTTTTCCTGCCACCGCCGGTGTTCGCATCATTCATCCTGATCTTTCGGCCACGATAGTTTTTACCATCGAGTGCCCTGATCATTTTTTTACCCGCAGATGGTTCAATCTCAATCCAGGACGTCATTTCCTTCATGTCGATACGACCCAGTACATCCTTTTTCAATTCACTCATATCCAGGATAAATTGAAGAAAGCTCGCTTTATAAAATCCATCTTTTGTTCCCAGGTTTACGAACAGTCGTTGATAGTTGCCGTTCGCACCGAACTTCCGGCCTCTTGTATCTACACCCCGATCGCGGGATGCAAGTTCTCCCCTTCGCTCCGTTCTTTTTTCCTCGCGCAAATTGAGATCAGCGGCATTCTCATAATACTTAAGGAAACGATCAAACTCGAGTGCCGCAACTCTTTGGAGAATCTCTTCTTTATCGATATGCTCGAACTTTTCTTTTAATAAAGGAATATAGGTCTCATACTCGCCGTGACTAATATCAGCCTGAAGCATTTTATCGATGAAGTGAAAAAATTGTTTCCTGCACACATCCTTTCCACTCGGTATGTCCATTTTGTGCATCCTCGTATTTAAAAGACGCTCAATCTGCCGGAGCCGGTAAATTTCTTTTGGAGTGACTATTGAAACGGAAATACCACTTTTACCTGCCCTGCCAGTTCTTCCGCTTCTATGCGTGTAAACTTCCACATCATCAGGCAGTTCATAATTGATAACATGCGTGATCCCGGTCACATCTATTCCACGAGCCGCTACATCGGTGGCGATCAACAACTGTATACTCTTGTCCCGGAATAGCCCCATCACCTTATCACGTTGCTGCTGGGAAAGATCACCGTGAATGGCATCGATATCATATCCTTCGCGTGTCAGTCGTTCCGCGATATCCTGGGTATCGGCTTTAGTACGGGCAAATACAATCCCGTATAAGCCGGGGTTAAAGTCGATGATCCTTTTTAAAACTTCGTAGCGATTGTGATGCTGTGTGGTATAGTATTGATGGTCGATATTGGCATTGCCCGCATTCACTTTCCCGATCGTGATCTCAAAGGGCTTGTCCATATATCGTTTACTAACCTGCCTGATCTCGGGTGGCATGGTAGCACTGAACAGCCAGGTGCTCTGCCGGTTGGGTGTATTCTTTAAAATAAACTCGATGTCTTCCTTAAAACCCATGTTAAGCATCTCATCAGCTTCGTCGAGCACCACGTAGTGTATTTGATCAAGATTGATGGCCTTTCTTTCGATCAGGTCGATCAGACGGCCGGGTGTGGCCACTACGATATGTGTACCTTTCTTCAGGTCACGGATCTGCATCGAAATAGAAGTACCACCGTACACGGCAGTGACAGAAATATGTCCGGCACTTTTCTTGAATGAAGTGAGGTCATTGGTAATCTGGAGACAGAGCTCGCGGGTGGGGCAAACGATCAGCGCCTGCGGGAATCGATCCTCTTTCCGGATCAATTGCAAAAGTGGTAGGCCAAATGCCGCCGTTTTGCCGGTGCCAGTCTGGGCAAGGCCTATAAAATCTTTTGTACCCTGTAATAAAACCGGGATGGCTTTTTCCTGGATAGGGGTGGGCTGGGTAAATCCGAGGGCCTGGATAGAACGTAGTAATCCTTCCTCGATACCTAACGAATCAAATGTAATCACTGGCTAAATTTATTTAATATGATCTGGCGAACGCCACAAAGGTAAAGTATTCAAGCGGTAGCGGTAGATAACAGTACTTAGGGATATCACACTTATACAAAATATGTGATAAAAAAACCGCCCCACCTGGAGGGTGGGACGGTTACCTAACGATTTGCTTGCCGATAGGAATTTCTTAGTTTGCTTTTGTAGCTGTATCTGCAACTACAGTAGTGTCCGCAGGAGTAACTACCGCTGTATCAGGAGTTGCTTCAACAGGAGCTACAACTGTAGTATCTGCTGTTGTTTCTGTTTCTGCTTCATTGTTGCACGCAACAAAACCAAGACTTGCTACTGCCAACACGATAAAAAGCTTTTTCATTGTGATGTTTTTGATTTTTTGTTTATGAAATATTTCAGGTCTTTATACCCGTAATTAGAAAAGGTAACCCAACTGTTAAAAAAAATTTTCCCGGGCTGCAATAGGGTTACTATTTTTAAAAAAAAGTATTAAATAAAGGATAGTGAACGCAGAGAACCACGAAAGGATCTTACTTCAAGGACTGGCCCGCAACGATAAAAAAGCCGTTGAGACGATCTACAAAGAAAATTTTGGCACTGTTCAGTCGTTGATTATCAATAACAACGGCACTGCAGATGATGCGAAGGACATTTTCCAGGAAGCAATGATCGTGTTGTATGAGAAAGCAAGGTCGGGAAGTTTTGAGTTGAATTGTTTGATCAAGACCTATGTGTATTCAGTATCCAGGCGCTTGTGGCTCAAGAGATTACAACAGGCCAACCGGTATAACGGTGAATTGAGTGGTACTGAAGCGGCTATACCGGTTGAAGAAGATATCAGTGAACACACCCGGCGGGATGCTGAGTTTGAAATGATGGGAAAAGCTATCATGAGCCTGGGAGAGCCTTGTAAAAGCCTGCTGGAGGCATTTTACCTGAAAAAACAGAATATGCAGGAAATTGCTACCAGTTTTGGTTACACCAATGCTGAAAATGCCAAAACCCAGAAATACAAATGTCTGGTGAGGTTAAAAAAGATATTTTTCACGCATTATAAAAATGGAACCGCGGATGAATGAGAATAATGACATAATGATCCTTGACGCTGTGGAGAGATATATCCGGGGTGAGATGAATCCGGATGAAAGATTGCATTTTGAAAACCTGCGCAAAACTAACGGCGAAGTGGACCAGCTCGTGGTTGAGCACACCCTCTTCCTACAGCAAATGAATCGGTTTGGGGAATGGAAAAAATTCCATTCTACCCTGCAGGAAGTACATACCGACCTGGCCGAGCAGGGCAAGATCAATGCTGACAGGTTAAAAGGCAAGGCCCGGGTGGTTTATCTCTGGAATAAGTACAAACGTGTTGCAGGTATTGCTGCCTCAATTGCCGGCGTTACTGCACTTACAATCAGTTCACTGGTTTGGTCTATTTCACCCAAACCGGATAACAAGAAAATTCAGGACCTGAGTCGCGACCTGCAAATGGTAAAACGTGATCAGCGCATCCAGAAAAACGAGGTGAATAATCTGAAAAACCAAATTACGGTTGAGCCAAGTATCCCCTACAAATCCGGCGGTACCGGTTTCCTGATCGATGTAAAAGGTTTACTGGTCACCAACGCACATGTCGTGAAGAATGCGCGCAATATTGCGGTGCAGAATAAATCAGGCGCCAGCTTTAATGCAGTGGTGGCTTTACTGGATACTGAAAAAGACCTGGCGATCCTGAAAATTGAAGACTCGAACTATAAAGCGCTTTCGCCTATCCCCTATACGATTAGCAAATCCTCGGCTGACCTTGCTTCACCGATCTTTACCCTCGGCTATCCCCGTGATGAGATCGTGTATGGACAAGGATACCTGAGCGCAAAAACAGGTTTTAATGGCGATACACTCAGCTGCCAGATCTCAATTCCCGCTAACCCGGGTAATAGCGGTGGTCCCGTATTGAATGACCAGGGCGAGATCGTAGGAATTTTAAGCACCCGCGAGACAGCAGCTGAAGGCGTGGTATTTGCCTTACAGGCAAAGCATATTTACAAAGCGCTCACCGAACTAAAAAAAGACACCAGCTTCCATCGTGTCAGGCTGCCTTCCTCAAGGTCGACACTGGTCGGACTGGATCGCACGCAGCAGGTTAAGAAAGTAGAGGAATATGTGTTTATGGTGAAAGTGAATTAGGACCAATCTGTTTTCATAAAATAAAAGCCACCCGTTTGTTGATGGGTGGCTTTCTTATTAGTTCTTCGCCCAGAGCCGCTCCGGGTACTCTCCTTTTTGGATCAGATCTCGAAGACTGTTCTCCACAAAGGGAGCATCTTCTTTGTAGGTAACACCAAACCAGGATGATGTTGTGGGAATAATTTCAACCCTGCCACCTTCTTTAATAAACTGGTCGGCAACGATCGGTATAAAGAATTCTGATTTCAACTCCTGCCCGTGCTGTTGCAAAAATTCGCGAAAAAGTTTCTGCGTATAACTAAAATAGGAAGGATCAAAGCACCAGAAGTTCATAGATACTTTTGTATCCAGCGGTAGTTCTTCGGGTGCCAGTCCATCTTCGCAAACGATACGATCACCTTTTTTTGAAATATTAATTCGCTCCGTGATACCAGCCAGGTTGCCCGATTCATCAAGTGTACATACTCCACGATTTACCGTACCATAGTCAGATAAGGTCTTCAGCAGGTCATAGCCGACAATCGCATAATTTTTTTCACTACAATCGTTCACCAGGAAATCGGCTGCCATCTGAAACGCGTTGGATCCATAAAAATCATCAGCGTTTATTACAGCGAAAGGCTCATTCACCACATTCATGGCACAGAGGACAGCGTGAGATGTACCCCAGGGTTTACTTCTATCGGCAGGGTACTGGTAACCTTCGGTAAAGGCCTCCATATCCTGGTATGCATATTCCACCTGTATCCGGCCTTTCAGTTTCGGTTCAAATATTTCTTTGAAATCGTTGGCAAACTCGCGTCGTATGATGAATACTACTTTACCAAAACCATTTCGAATTGCGTCGTAGATTGAATAATCCATGATCGTTTCTCCACCGGGGCCAAAACCCTGGATCTGTTTCATACTGCCATACCTTGAAGCCATGCCGGCCGCTAATATTACCAATGTAGGTTGCATATCCCTTTAAATTTTTCAGGGGCGAAAATAAACTAAATTCGCCACCAATACCAGCAATTTTATGCTTCCCGGTTTAGCTCTTGACAATATAACGATTGATGAAATATCTGCATACTTTAATTACAAATCGGAAGTCCATGTTTTACGTCTTGACAAAATAAGCCCGGTTATTTCCGGTAACAAATGGTTCAAACTCCGGTATTATATTGAAGAAGCAAAAATGCTGCATAAATATGGCATCCGGACATTTGGCGGAGCCTGGTCAAATCATATCCTCGCTACGGCAGCTGCCTGCGCTTCTGCAGGTTTACAATCAATTGGAATTATACGAGGCGGGCAACCGACACAACTCTCATCTACATTAAAGCAGGCTTTGGCGTATGGTATGCGTCTTGAATTTATTTCAAGAAGTGATTACCGCGATAAACGAATAGCCGTAAAAGCCGATGATAATTTTTTAACTGTAAACGAAGGTGGATATGGCCCAAATGGCGCTAAAGGTGCTGCCACCATCCTTGATTATTGTGACACCGACTATACACATTATTGTTGTGCCGTGGGAACGGGCACCATGCTTTCCGGCATCATTAACAGACTACAACCCTCACAACAGGCGATAGGCATCAGCGTTTTAAAAAACAATTTTGCCCTTGAAGATACAGTTCAGCAACTTACTGGTAGCTCGATTATTAATAACTGGCAAATAATACATGACTATGCATGGGGTGGCTATGCCAAATATGATCCGACCCTTCTGGCTTTCATGAATGATTTTTACCGGCAAACAAATATTCCCTCAGATTTTGTTTACACAGGGAAATTATTTTATGCGGTTACTGACCTGTTGAAGAAAAATTACTTTCCGGGGGGAAGTAAAATTCTGGTTATACATAGTGGTGGACTGCAGGGAAATACGTCGATTCCAGCCGGAACGTTAATGTTTTAATATTTTTAGCCTGGTGTGGTATATTTGTTGCTTATGGATGGCTAAATCCATATCTTTTTTACGTTATTGTAAGTATGAAAAAACTCGGCCTGTTACTCTCCATAATCCTTATTTCAGCATTATCAGTACAACTGTCAGCACAGGATACGCTGCCAAAGTTTTCCTTAAAAAATGTAGGCAACAAACGGATCGTTATAGGCTGGGTCAACAGTTTCGAAACTGTAAAGCAGATCAGTATTCAGCGTTCCTTTGACAGTACAAAAAATTTCAAAACAATTTTGACTGTGGCGGATCCTTCGCTACCGGAGAATGGGTATGTGGACACAAAAGCCGAAAACGATCGCATGTTCTACCGGCTTTATATCATGCTTGAAAAAGGAGCATACCTTTTTAGTGAAGCTAAAAGACCCGTACTCGATACTGTCGTAAAAAGAGATGCCGTCAAATCACAACTGCCTGGTGTCAATACGCCTGTGATCATTTCTGATAGCGTGGTCATAGGACCGATAGCCGGCAACTCACGACCCAAAGCGGAATTATATGTTCCTTCGAAAAGAATTTTCACCTTTAAAGATGGGTATGTCCGCATCATTCTGCCCAAAGAAGAAGAAAAAAAATATGATATTAAGTTCTTCACGTCCGACGATAACCTGCTGTTTGAATTAAAGGATGTAAAGGAACGTAGTTTCAAGATCGATAAAACCAATTTCTACCATGCAGGCTGGTTTAAGTTTGAACTGTATGAAAACGGGGAACTGCTTGAAAAAAATAAGTTCTATATTCCAAAAGAGTTCTAATTGAAACAGTCTGACTGAATCAACCCTGAACCAGTTCGGCTTCAAAAACCGTTGCAAAATTTTTTTTCAGTCTTTCCTTGGCTTCTTCAAAATCAACATCGCGGCCAAGTTCTTTGCGGATGGAAGTAACCTGCTTGTCCTGGATGCCGCAGGGAATGATAAAATTAAAATAGTCGAGATCGGTATTTACATTCAGCGCGAAACCATGCATGGTGATCCAGCGGCTGCTTCGCACACCAATGGCACAGATCTTTCTTTCACGTCCCTTGACCTGTGCATCGATCCAAACGCCGGTTTCCCCCTGCGACCTGCCCGCTTCGATCCCATATTCCTTCAGGGTCAGAATGATCGCTTCTTCAAGGTTTCGCAGGTACTTCCCGATATCTGTATAAAATTTCTCCAGATCAAGAATCGGATATCCCACAATCTGTTGCAGTCCATGAAAAGTGATATCCCCTCCGCGATTGGTCCTGAAAAAATCAATTCCTCTTGCCTTTAAGTTCTCCTCGCTAAGCAAGACGTTGTCAATATTCCCGCTTTTACCCAGGGTGTATACCGGAGGATGCTCTACGAACAGCAGGTAGTGACTGGTGTCTGGATTTGTTGCGGCGGTCCCGGACACTCGGACCTGGTTGTCTTCATTTCCTCCTTCAGCTTTCTCCTGGAAAACTTCAATAGGTTGTGGATGATTTCTCGCTTCGGTTTTACGCCTGACATTTTCCATCAGCAGGCCCTCCTGGTAATCCCAGGCTTCTTTGTAAGCCATTTGACCAAGGTCCCTGAAAATGATTTGTTGTTTGCCACGCATAGGATTGCAAATTTACGAGGTATCTGCTATCTTTTCGGCTTCCATTAACTGTAGGATACAGGTAGAAAACCGCAACTTTGCAGGATTAGCCACCAGGCTGATATACCACGAAACGGCTAAATAAATGTTATGAACGAAGCAGCAGAACTGGAAAACCAGGAATTTAGTGATAGCAACGATGAATTGTACGAACGATTCAATCTCACCGTCGATAAGGGACAGGAACCCTTGCGTATTGATAAATTCCTGATCAGCAGGATCGAACGTGGCACACGAAACAAATTACAGCGTGCCATCAATAGCGGCATGGTACTCGTAAACGGCAAAGAGGTCAGGCCAAATTATAAAGTGAAGCCAAATGACGAGATCATTGTTTATTCGGATTCCAACCCGGAGGAATCGGAGATCGTACCGGAAAATATTCCTTTAAATATTGTTTTCGAGGATGATTCATTAATGGTGATCAACAAGCCTGTGGGCATGGTAGTACATCCCGGCAGCGGTAATTATAATGGAACCTTACTCAATGGCGTAGCCTGGTACCTGCAACGAAAAAATCCGGGACTTTCTGAAGATGTCTTACCAAGATTCGGATTGGTTCACAGGATCGACAAAAATACGAGCGGTCTGCTGGTCCTGGCCAAGACTGAACATGCCATGCGTATGCTGGCCCGTCAGTTTTTTGATCATACAGTGAAGCGACAATATGTAGCCCTTGTATGGGGTGATATCAAAGAGGATGAGGGCACTATTGTAGCGCACATCGGAAGACATCTCCGGTTCCGCAAACAATTTGAAGCATACCCCGACGGAGAACATGGGAAGGATGCGATCACACACTATAAGGTAATGGAACGGTTCGGTTATGTGACATTGGTTCAATGTGTACTCGAAACCGGTCGCACACACCAGATCAGGGTACATATGAAACATATCGGTCATCCTTTATTCAATGACGATTTTTATGGTGGTGATAAGATAGTAAAGGGAACGGTATATGCCCGTTACAAACAATTTGTCGAAAACTGTTTTGCCCTATGCCCCCGCCAGGCCCTGCATGCAAAAACACTTGGTTTCACACACCCTGAAACTGGTGAAGAATTATTTTTTGATACGGAGCTTCCTGATGATATGCGACAGGTGATTGAGAAATGGAGAAAATATACCAATGCAGTGGGGACTGGGAATTAGTAAGTTGTAATTTGGAATTAGGGAGTAAGGCTTATTTTTCGAAATCGAATAAGGTTGCGGTGAAAACACCACGCTCTCTTTTCTTTAGCACAACGTCCCAATTACCTTTGTACCTTAAAGTTTTGGGAACAAGATAGTCACCAAATTTTGTCATCTGCACTTCCATGCTTACATCAAAATCATAGACGCCGGCATCATAACTCAGGTTATAGTTGCGGGCCAGCACTTCCATCGTCTTTGCGTCGAACCATGTGATCATGTTATCGATAACGATCCTGTCATTTTGACCCGGTGTGAGAGATTCTTTTGATTTAATGGAAAAAAGATAACAGGACCGGCCCTCATATTCAACCTGGTCGATCTCGAAGTCATAGTAAATGGCTACATCCGGATCAAAAATGTTGATCTTATTGCCAATAAAAGGTATGCCCGGAATTTTCTTTCCGGGATTAAAGAACAACATCTTGAGCTGCTCCTTATGCTTTGCGATTCCTTTTTTTCCACGTGCGTCGAAGCTCGTGCCGTACACAATATTATCTTCTCCACAAATACGTCCATTTGTGAAAAACAAACCAGCGTATAACTCGGCAGTATAATAATTATAGTTCCTGCTATTGGTGTAAAAATCGCCGGTTGTGGTTTCGCTGATTGTTGCCATGCTGCGACAGTCGTTATCTCTCGACTGACGGGTCCTGCTTTGCATCGAAGCTTTTTCACGCCCCTTTTTGTCGAGGATGCGAATATCATTCAGTGAAGTAAAACCCAGGATATGCAGGTTTTTAAAGGCCTTGTAAAAAGTGGTATCATTCTTTACACGGGCGACAAAATCAGCAACGTTGATATCGCTACGCACAACCACTTCGGAGAGGTTGATCATGCGG
Organism: Bacteroidota bacterium; assembly: GCA_023411775.1. GTDB lineage: Bacteria > Bacteroidota > Bacteroidia > Chitinophagales > Chitinophagaceae > Terrimonas_B. Next base: position 36,902 of record JAEYOL010000200.1, read on the forward strand.
GCCAGCTTTTCATTGTCGAGAGAATCGGTTTGTGCCCGAACGGCGGTCACCAGGGAAAAGAAAAAAAGTATGCAGGCACTATATTTCCGCATGGAGCTATTTATCAGGAAAAAGCATTTTATAATCCACGCTGATCTTCCCTTTTGAGATATCAGTTAGTTTGCCCTTCATCAGTTTTCTTTTCAGCGGAGAAATATAATCGATAAACAGCTTGCCTTCCAGGTGATCATACTCGTGTTGTATGACCCTTGCCGAAAGGCCGGTAAAGGTTTTAGTAATGGTATCAAAATTCTCGTCCTGGTATTCCAGCGTAACCGTATCCTGCCGTAAAATGTCTTCCCTGATCTTGGGAATACTCAGACAGCCTTCATTATAAGGCCATTCATCGCCGTCAAGCTCTACGATGTGAGCATTTATAAAAACGGATTTGATACCTGGCGCATCAGGAAACTCCTTTTTTTCATCATCGTCCATGTTGGCAAACATCTGTGCGGTATCCACGACGAAAAGACGGATAGGTTTGTTCACCTGGGGTGCCGCCAGACCCACCCCTGCACTGGCATACATGGTTTCCCACATATCCTCTATCAGCTTGGGCAGACCCGGATAATCGGGATCAATATCTGTGGCCACTTTTCTCAGAACCGGGTGACCGTATGCTACTATCGGAAAGATCAATTTGTCAAGTTTAAAAGTTGATTCTTAGTAGTTAATCTGGCTGCAAATTTAAGCCATATCGGCAGATTTACCTACCTCTGTACCGAGCTTTAACTATTTCTCATATACTCCTGTAACATAATCGTAGCGGCGATCTCATCCACCAGGGCTTTGTTGCGGCGCTTGGCTTTTTTCAGGCCCATTTCAAGCATGGCATTCTTTGCCATTTTGGAAGTATACCGCTCGTCGACCCGTTGTATGGGTATGGAGGGGAAGTTCTTTTGCAAGTCCTGGATGCATTTCTCTACGAGGGGCGTGGCATGGGTGTCGCTATCATCCCAGTTTTTTGGCTCTCCGATAATGATCAACTCTACCTGTTCTTTTGAAAAATAGTCTTTGAGAAATGGGATCAGTTGCTTCGATTCTATAGTTGTAAGCCCCGTCGCAATAATCTGCAAAGGATCAGTGATAGCCAGGCCTGTTCTTTTTAGTCCATAATCGATAGCAATGATTCGGGGCATAGTTATGATTTCAGCGCGAAGTTAAGTATAACCTATACGATGAGTCCAGCAGTATATGGATCAATGGCTGGGCCTATTGTGATCTACCAGGACTTGTTAATGAACAAACAGATCAGCAATAACAAAAACAGCAAATACAACACTGGCGATACCGTTTGCAGTCATAAAAGCAAGGTTTACCCTTCGCAGGTCAGTGGGCTTGATAATGGAATGCTGATACAATAACATCCCTGCGAACACAGCGATGCCGATCCAGTATAGCCAGCCAAAACCACCGTAGAATCCAGCGGTGATCACACAAGCTGCACTGATAAAATGTAATAATTCTGACACCCGCAGTGCTTTTGCCTTGCCCAGGCTGGCGGGGATGGAATACAGGTTCTGTGATTTATCAAATTCCTCATCCTGCAACGCGTAGATAATATCAAACCCGCTGACCCAGAAAATAACGGCCAGGGAAAAAAGGATCGGCAACAGGGAAAATTGTCCGGTAACGGCCAGGTATGCCCCTATGGGTGCAAGCGAAAGACCCAGTCCAAGGACCAAATGACAGAGCGGGGTAAACCGCTTGGTGTAACTATACCCCAATACAACCAACAATGCTACCGGCGACAGGTAAAAACAAAGCCGGTTAATAAAAAACGTACAGGCGATGAACAGAACACAGTTGATTATCGTAAACAGTAAAACGTTGTTGGCTTGCAGTATGCCGGCAGGAATTTCACGAATAGCAGTCCTGGGGTTTTTTGCATCGAAACTCCGGTCGAGATATCGATTAAAAGCCATCGCCGCACTGCGGGCAAAAACCATACAACCGATAACAAGCAAAAACTTAATTGCTAATTGACCTGTAAAGGAGAAATATTGTACTTCAGCGGATTTGTCCTGAAAAACAGGTGTATGCCAGCCAGGCACAATTGAAACAGCTCCCCCTACTCCCAGGAAAAAGCCAATCAATGCAAAGGGCATGGCGAAGATCGTATGAGAGAATTTTATAAGTGAAAGATAGCTTTTGACCGTGTTCATTATGCAAATCTAGGTGTAATATATAGTGATTTTATACTGCCGATTGTTCCTAATCTTTTTCATTTGATCTTCTATACCCAATTCTCGCCCGTTTTACCTGTGGTGGCAATTGCATTAATTTCCGAATTGCGTCAAATATCACTGATAACTGGCGATCATATTTGCCTTCCAGCTCGCTTATCTTTTTAGCGAGATCTTTGTTTTGCGACAATATCTCTCTCAGCTTTACGAAAGCGCGGACCACCGCTACACTTGCATCAACCGCCACCGATGTATTCAGTATTGCTGCCAGCATAATGGTGCCATGTTCAGTAAACGCGTAAGGATTCACCGTTGAGAATTTCAGCTATCCCAGGTGGTCGCAATTTGCGACCGCCCAGTCCTTTTCTTCTTTCGTCAGCTGAAAGAAAAAATCGCTGGGAAACCGGTCTGTGTTTCTTCTGACCCGCTCATTGAGTCGCTTGGTAGTAGTGCCAAAAACCAGCGCCAGATCTGCATCCAGCATCACCCGCTTATTTCGAATAAGCAGTATGGCGCGGTCGATTTTTTCGTAAGGAACAACAATTCGCTTTGCCATAATATTTAATTAATCCGGTCGCAATTTGCGACCGCCTGTCAGGTTTCCCATGAAAACCAAAACAAATACAAAGGGTATTGATCCGGTTTTTGACTTAAAATATATTCCGTAGCCGGTCGCAAATTGCGACCGGCTACGCGGCATTCCATTGTCAAATGAATGAAAATGGCATCAAATCCCTGCGGTGTTTTCACCATTTTATGCCAGCCTTTTCCTCACCAGTTCCCATAGTACAACACCAGCCGCGGTGGCAATATTGAGCGAGTGTTTCATACCCAGTTGCGGAATTTCTATGCACCCGTCACACAAAGCAATTGTTGACTGCTCGACGCCTGTCACTTCATTACCAAAGACTACAGCTATTTTCCCCTGGCTATCGAACTTCTCCAGCGATATACTATTCTCCACCTGCTCTACTGCAAAAACAGTATAGCCGTTTTGTTTTAGTTCTGCGATTGCTTCTTTTGCATTGACAAAATGCTTCCAGTCAACAGTATCCTCCGCACCCAGCGCGGTTTTTTTGATCTCTTTGTGTGGTGGCCGGGCAGTATAACCCGTGAGGTAAATGGCCTCGATCAGGAAGGCATCCGCCGTACGGAATACACTACCCACGTTATAAGCGCTTCTAACATTCTCCAGGATCGCGATCACCGGGTTTTTGGGCGAATTCCTGAACTCGTCCACCGATTTGCGGCCCAGTTCTTCCATGCTTAGTTTTCGCATGGCGCAAAATTAAGGAAGTGGATAAGGAATATTATGTGATAATAGCAACCGCGTCCATCTACAATCCTATTCCCCAGTTGATCAGTTCCCCTACCTCCCTGGGTGCACCATCTACATAATTTTCGGAACGCTTATGACCCAGTCTCACAATGACAATATCCTTTGACGGTATGACTATAATATATTGTCCCAGGATTCCCCTGGCATAAAACACTCCTGGAACATTGGGATAGATCCACCATTGATACCCGTAATAATCGCAGGGCGTGTCGCCTTCGTCGGGAATACTACAGGCAGTGATGGATTGCATATAATAAGCCGAATCGATGATCGCCTGACCTTTCCATCGTCCGCTATCCAGCATCAACTGACCTATCCTGGCAAAGTCGCGGGCATTGGTATTGAAGCAACAAAATGATTTTTCATAACCACCTTTTTTATCAAGGCTCCATTTTGCCGGATGCTCTGCCCCCAGGGGTTTCCATAAAACATCCGACGCGTATTCACTCACTGATTTGCCGGTTGCTTTGGCGAGAATCAGACCCAGTAATTCTGTATCACCTGATTTATAATTATGATATGTACCCGGCTCCCACACGATCTTAACGCCGGTAGCCGTCTTATATAAATCACTGCCATAATATGATTCGGTTGTAACGGACAAAGGATTGGCATACGACTCATCCCAGTCACTGCCACTACTCATGGTGAGCAGGTGCCTGATCAGTAGTTTGGCTCCCAGGCCTTCCCTGAACTCCGGAAGGTAGTTGCTGACCGGCTCCTCGACAGATTTAATTTTCCCCTCTCCAATAGCTACGCCAATCAATAAGCTGGTTATGCTTTTTGCAACGGAAAACGAATTAGAATAGGAAGAATCACTATAACCGTCCCAATAGCGCTCGTACAACAAAGAATCGCTTTTTATAACGACTAGCCCAACCGTTTTAAGCGAACTCAACAGTTGATCAAGTTCACCTGGAACCGTGATTTTATTGTAGAAACCAGAGACGGGCCAGGGTTGTGCCGTACCCGCAGCCACTATATTGTTATCGAATATGGTATAGTCGTCGATATCAGCAAAGTTGTAGATGATGGCCTTGAAAAGGTAAGTTCTGCCGCTGGCAAATGCATAGATGGTAAACAAAAGAATGATGGCTAACAATAGTAGTAGAATGGACTTAAGGATTTTTTTCATTTCAATACTTTTCCGGAAATCCTAAGCTAAAGATTGTTTGGCTAAACTGCGAGGAAACGAGGTGTTTAAATTTTCATTTCTTAGTTATGCCCGTGGTTTTAACAGTTATTCACGCCCGGTGTTTTCACGCTGGGGTTCCCCCTGCACTTCCTTATTTTTGCCACTCCCCAAGCGGGTATGAGATATGGCGAAGATCAAAACAGACGAAACACCTATGATGCAGCAGCACCGGGCCATCAAACAAAAATACCCCGATGCCATACTTCTATTTCGTGTTGGCGACTTTTATGAGACTTTCGGACAGGATGCGGTCATTGCTTCAAGGGTTTTGGGTATCACTCTAACCAAACGAAATAACGGCGCAGCTTCCTCGCTGGAACTGGCTGGTTTCCCCCATCATGCTCTCGACACTTATCTCCACAAACTTGTAAAGGCTGGTTATCGTGTTGCAATATGTGACCAACTGGAAGATCCCAAACAGGCCAAAGGTGTTGTCAAGAGAGGTGTAACGGAAATGGTGACGCCAGGCACTGCGCTCAACGACAAATTGCTCGAACATCATAGTAACAATTTTTTGGCCGGGGTCCACTTTGCAGACAATGAAAAGTTTGGCCTCGCTTTCCTGGATATCTCAACAGGAGAATTCCTGATCGCGGAAGGTGACCGTGAATACGCGGACAAGCTGCTTCAAAGTTTCAAACCTGCAGAAGTCATCTTTCAAAGACATAAGCAAAAAAATTTCAAGGAATGGTTTGGCGGCAAGATATACACCTATACCCTCGACGAATGGATCTTCGATAATGTATACGCTGAAGATACCCTCTTAAAACATTTTCAGACACATTCCCTGAAAGGGTTTGGAGTTGATGATCTTGACAATGGCCTGATCGCAGCGGGTGCTATCATACATTACCTGAAAGATACTGAACATCCCAACCTGCAGCATATCACGTCGCTGCAACGCATCGACCGGGATGATTTCCTTTGGATGGACCGTTTCACGATCCGCAACCTCGAACTGATACCAACCGCAGCCAACTGGGCCAGCGCGGAAGGCCAGCATACTTTATTAAATGTATTGGACAATACCGTGTCGCCCATGGGGGCACGCCTGCTGAAACGTTGGATTATTTTCCCTCTAAAAGACATCAATAAGATCAACGAGCGCCTGGATTTGGTTGAGTTTTTTATAAAAGAAACTGATCTCCGCAACAAAATTTCGCATGCGGTCCGGCAATGTGGAGATATCGAACGGCTTGTTTCCAAAATACCTACCAAGCGGATCAATCCACGAGAAGTATTGCAACTGGCTAAGGGACTGCAGCAGGTTGCCATCATTAAAGAACTATGTTCAGGTTCAGAGAATGAATACCTGAAGCGACTGGGTGATGCACTCAACCCCTGTCCATATATCTGCGAAAAGATATTCCTGGAAATTGTAAACAATCCTCCGGCCATTGCCGCGAAAGGTGGGATGATCAATGCTGGTGTGAATACGGAACTGGATGAATTAAGAAAGATCTCTCATTCCGGAAAAGAATACCTGGTGCAGTTGCAGCAAAAAGAGATCGAGAAAACGGGGATCAATTCCCTGAAGATCGGCTTCAATAATGTATTTGGTTACTACCTCGAGGTGACCAACCTGCACAAGAACAAAGTGCCGCCTGAGTGGATGCGCAAACAAACACTGGCAAACGCAGAACGATTTATTACGACCGAGTTGAAAGACTATGAGGAAAAGATAACGGGTGCGGAGGAAAAAATACTTCGGCTGGAGCAGCAATTGTATGATTTACTACTCAACGAATTGTTTGACTACCTCGCCGCCGTCCAAAACAACGGTAATATTGTCGCTATACTGGATTGTCTTTGCTGCTTTGCGCAAAACGCGTTGCAATTCCAGTATAAGAAACCAGTTTTACATACCAGCGTGGAGTGGCAGGTAAGAGAAGGGCGCCACCCGGTTATAGAAAGATACCTGTCTGTCGGGGAAAGCTATATCCACAACGATCTTGAGTTAAACAAAACCGACCAGCAGATCATCATTCTGACGGGGCCCAATATGAGTGGTAAGAGCGCATTATTACGACAGACGGCCCTCATCACTTTGATGGCGCATATCGGAAGTTTTGTACCCGCCACCGAAGCCAGGATACCACTTACTGATAAAATATTTACCCGCGTTGGTGCATCGGATAATCTCAGTGGAGGTGAATCCACCTTCATGGTTGAGATGAATGAGACCGCTTCGATCATCAATAATGTAACATCACGAAGCCTGATCCTGCTGGATGAGATCGGGCGCGGCACATCCACATACGACGGTATATCTATCGCCTGGAGTATCGCGGAGTATTTACACAATACACCGCAGCAGCCGCTTACGTTGTTCGCAACGCATTATCACGAGCTCAACGAACTGGAAGATAAACTCGGACGAATAAAGAACTACCATATCACCAACAAGGAAATAGGGAACAAGATCATTTTTCTTCGAAAACTGGCGCCTGGTGGCAGCACCCACAGTTTTGGTATCCATGTGGCAAAAATGGCAGGTATGCCTCCCGCACTGATCGACCGCGCAAATGAGATCCTGTCGCAACTGGAATCTAAACATGTAGGGAACGGTGATGCGGATACCGACGACGGCAAACCGGCTGCTACGAAGCCTGACGACATTAGGGAAAGGGTAAAAAATCTTGGTTTACCTAAAATGCAGCTTTCCATATTTGATGCGCATAGCGAAACTTTTGAAGAGATCAGGAAATTGCTGGATAGTACGGATATAAACCGGTTGACCCCGGTGGAAGCATTGCTGAAGCTGCAGGAGATTAAGAGCATGCTTAAGTGACGAGTCGGGAATTGGGGATTAGGGATTTGTAATTTGGAATTTGGTCGAAAACAAGTCTCAATAAAATTTCAGGAAAAAAGCGGCCTGGTGTCCGCTTTTTTCAAAGTCATCGTGCGTCAAACCAAACGGGTTTGCTATCATTCCAGTCGCCATTGTAGTTGATGAACAATTCCTCCCCGGCTTTTATATGTCGTACTGTTTTGATTCGGATCAGTTTATTTTCATAATCCATCTCATATTCGCAATTGGACTTATAGGAATGATTGTAGATGGGAATATATCCCAGCGCCATACAACATTGCTTTTTCTTACTTCCCCATTCAAAAATATAATCATGCAGCAGGGTCTTATCGAGATACAGCCTGTCTTCGGCGGTCATGACGATCACGGGGGAAATCTCAATGATCGTATCGGCTGCAATTGGCTCGGAGGTGAATACACCCCTGCCCATATCAGAAGCGGGAGCGATAAAAATAAAAGGCAAAATCATAGATTAAAGAATCAGGCACGAAAATCGTTCATTTCACCACAATACAAATGCAGGTGCAGCAGTTCTGAATTTGTACTCGTATTTTTGACCTATGTCATTGGAGCTGGAACAACCCACATTGAATGAACAATTCCAGTCTGTCATCCAGACGGAAGATAAGCTGCAGATCCGTGATTTTCTGAATCATCAGAACATCAGTGATGTGGTGGAACTCGTGTATGAATTCCCTGATTATGAAAGCCAGATCATCGCCAATATGTCGGTGCACCGGGCAGCCAGTGTGTTCAAGATCCTTGAATTCCCGACACAGAAGAGGATCATCCAGACCCTGCCTCCCAATACGATCGCTTCGCTATTGAACGAACTTCCCGCTGATGACCGTACCGACTTCCTGGAAGAACTTCCCGGCACGGCTGTACGTGAACTGATCAAACTACTAGATCCCGAGGAAAGAAAGATCACCCTTTCACTGCTGGGCTATCCTGAAGACAGTATCGGCCGTCTGATGACGCCAGACTATGTATATGTGTACCCGCACAACACGATCGAAGAAGTATTCGCTACGATCCGCAAATATGGTAAGACCAGTGAGACGATCAATGTGATCTATGTGATCAATGAGAAGGGTGAGCTGCTCGATGACCTTCGCATCAATGAGTTTATCCTGAATCCCCCGGATAAAAAAGTATCTGAGCTCATGGATGAGCGTGTAGTGGCCCTCAACGCTTTTGACCACCAGGAGACTGCCAGCGAGATTTTTAAAATGAACAACCGTGTAGCGCTACCCGTTGTCAGCAATACCAATAAACTACTGGGTATCGTCACCATCGATGACATATTATGGGTAGCTGGAGAGGAATTCAGCGAAGACATGCAAAAAATGGGGGGTACTTCTGCCCTCGAAGAGCCCTATATTGAAATGCCTCTCGTAAGCCTTTATAAAAAAAGGATCATCTGGCTGGTTATCCTGTTTTTTGGCGAGTTGCTGACCATTTTTGCGATGCAGCAATTCCAGGATGAGATCGCGAAGGTGGTGATCCTGGCCACCTTTATTCCACTGATCATTTCAAGCGGGGGAAACAGTGGGTCGCAGGCATCTACCCTGATCATACAGGCCATGGCCCTGGGTGAGGTTACACTCGTAGACTGGTGGCGGATCATGCGGCGGGAAATTTTTTCAGGATTCATGCTCGGTCTTACCATTTGCACACTGGGCATCCTCGTCATAACCGGCTGGAACCTGGTATCACCTGAGACATTTGGCGTGCATTACCTGCGCATCGCTTTTACCGTTGGCTTGTCATTGATGGGTATTGTACTCTGGGGATCCTTAATGGGATCAATGCTACCCCTTTTCCTTAAAAAACTCGGTGCTGACCCCGCAGCATCCTCTACCCCATTTGTCGCAACCCTGGTAGATGTGACAGGACTATTGATCTATTTTACCGTCGCCTACCTCCTGTTAAGCGGCTCATTGTTGTAGATTTTTTAAATAATAAATCCTCCTCATAAAGCTCCGGTTTTTGCAGCTGAACAACCGTTTGCATAACATAAATATATATCTATCTTTACCGCTCAAAATCTGAATCTCTCTATGTGTGGAATAGTTGGATATACCGGCCCCAGGGAAGCTTACCCCATCATCATAAAAGGCCTTAAACGACTGGAATATAGGGGCTACGACAGTACAGGCGTAGCGCTCCAAAACGGAAACGGGCTGAATGTTTACAAGAAAAAAGGCAAGGTTGCCGAACTGGAAGAAGCGATTGTTGGCAAAAAACTCCATGCGCATGCAGGCATTGGTCATACCCGCTGGGCCACTCATGGTGAACCCAGTGATTGCAATGCGCACCCGCATGTCTCGGCCAGCGGTAAGCTCGCCATGATCCACAACGGAATTATAGAGAATTATGCCGCGCTCAAAAATGAGCTTATCAATAAGGGGTATCAGTTCAAAAGCGACACCGACACCGAAGTCCTGCTAAACTTTATTGAAGAAATCAAAACCAATAATGATTGTTCCCTTGAGGAAGCTGTGCGTATTGCACTTAAAAGGGTTGTAGGCGCCTACGTGATCTTGTTAATGGATGAAGCCGATCCTGAAACCATCATTGCCGCAAGAAAGGGAAGTCCACTGGTGATAGGCATAGGTAAGGGTGAACATTTTCTCGGTTCTGACGCCTCCCCTATGCTGGAATACACAAAAGAAGTGGTTTATGTAAACGATTACGAACTCGCGATAATAAGACCCGACGAACTGATCTTAAAAAACCTGGGCAATGAAAAGATCACGCCCTATGTTCAGAAGCTGGACCTGGAACTGGCGGCTATTGAGAAGGGCGGTTTTGATCACTTCATGTTGAAAGAAATTTTTGAACAACCCCGGACCATCCACGATTGTCTGCGTGGCAGACTGGATGCAGCAGCCGGTACCATCACGATGAGCGGTATCCAGCAATACGCCGAACAGATCATGAAAGCCAGGCGTATCGTCATCATCGCCTGTGGTACGAGCTGGCACGCGGGTCTGGTTGCAGAATATGTCTTCGAAGAACTTTGCCGCATTAACGTGGAAGTAGAATATGCTTCTGAGTTTCGCTATCGCAACCCTGTGGTCGAAGAAGGAGATGTGATCATCGCGGTTTCACAGAGTGGCGAAACTGCTGATACATTGGTAGCCATCGAGACAGCGAAAACAAAAGGTGCCATTATCCTGGGAGTGGTGAACGTGGTGGGTTCTTCCATCGCACGCATTTCGCACGGTGGGGCGTATACCCATGCCGGACCCGAGATCGGTGTGGCGAGCACCAAGGCTTTTACCGCCCAACTTGCCGTATTGACCATGATCGCGTTGAAAGTGGCTCACCTGAAAGGAAGCATTTCGCAGGAACGATACCTGCATCTATTAAATGAACTGGATGAGATCCCGGAGAAAGTAGCCTGGATTTTAAAAAGCAGCGACCAGATAAAAACGCTTGCTGAAAAATATAAAGATGCCCGCGATTTTCTTTACCTCGGACGGGGTTATAACTTCCCGGTGGCACTGGAAGGCGCTCTCAAGCTGAAAGAGATCTCTTACATTCATGCCGAAGGATATCCTGCCGCTGAAATGAAACACGGACCGATTGCCCTGGTTGATGAATCACTTCCGGTCGTATTTGTGGCTACCAGGGATTCATACCACGAAAAGATTGTAAGCAATATGCAGGAGATCAAGGCAAGAAAGGGCAAAGTGATTTCAGTGATCACAGAAGGCGACGACCATTCAAAAGAACTGTCCGATGATGTGATGGTGGTGCCTGAGGCTGATGAGATCCTGGCTCCCATGCTCAGTGTGGTTCCACTGCAACTTTTGGCCTATTATATCGGTGTGGCCAAAGGCTGTGATGTGGACAAACCCCGCAACCTTGCCAAATCGGTAACGGTGGAATAATCCATCGTATTTCATCCGCACCTGTTTGATCTTAAACCTAACCTTTAGTAAAAAACCATTGCCCTCTGGCAGTCCGTGTATGAATCAAATCACAAAAACACCAATTTCTGGTTTAGGATACGAGTTCATTGATCAGACCTATATACCTAAAGGAAAAGATGAGTATTACTTAAGGAATATCCAGAATCCAAACATTAATCAATATCGTTCACTGACAGCCAAAGAAATCAAACAACTGGTTGCTAATGGCAACAGTTCTGATAACTGGAAAAATGTGCTGGTCACAAATGGATTTGATTGTTCCCTCGTGCAACTATGCAAGTTTTACGGATTGGTGCGGATTGGAAAGATGGAACCTTACTATCTCGAATTTCACGATATCCGCCTGCCTGTCGGTTTATATAATAGTTCGATCATCAGTTGCGACCTGGGCGACAATGTTGTGATCAACAATGTCAACTACCTCAGTCATTATATCATCGGCAATGAAGTCATCATTGTCAATGTAAATGAGATCGAAGTTTCCAACCACGCCAAATTTGGGAATGGCATTATTAAAAAAGGGGAAAAAGAATCTGTAAGGATATGGCTGGAACTTTGCAATGAAAATGCTGGTCGTAGTGTGATGCCCTTCGACGGTATGCAGGCAGCAGATGCCTGGCTCTGGACACGCTACCGCAGCGATGAAGTGCTGATGCAAAAATTTAAAGAGTTTACTGAGAAAAAGTTCGACAACCGCCGTGGATATTATGGCATGATCGGTGACAGGACGGTTATCAAAAACTCAAGGATCATCAAGGATACACTGATCGGCACCGATGCCTATATCAAAGGAGCGAATAAACTTAAAAACCTTACCATTAACTCGTCGGCCGAATCGCCCACTCAAATTGGTGAAGGATGTGAACTGGTAAATGGCATCATCGGCTTCGGTTGCAAGGCGTTTTATGGTGCCAAGGCCGTACGCTTCATCCTGGCCTCCCATTCCCAACTGAAGTATGGCGCCAGGCTGATCAACTCTTTTCTTGGTGATAATTCGACCATCTCCTGTTGTGAGGTGTTGAACTCGCTGATTTTTCCTGCGCATGAACAGCACCATAATAACTCATTTTTATGTGCCTCGGTTTTAAAAGGCCAGACCAATATGGCTGCAGGCGCAACGATCGGATCCAATCACAACTCACGTGGCGCAGATGGTGAGATCATTGCAGGGCGTGGCTTCTGGCCGGGACTTTGCGTAAGCCTGAAGCACAACTCAAAATTTGCCTGCTATACATTACTGGCCAAAGGCGATTACCCGGCCGAACTTAATATAACCATCCCCTTTTCTCTTGTCAGTAATGACGTGGCAAATGATAAACTGATCATCATGCCGGGCTATTGGTTTTTATATAATATGTATGCGCTGGCAAGAAACAGTGGTAAATACGAGGCCCGTGATAAACGTTCCTTCAGGAATCAATACCTGGAATACGATTTCCTGGCTCCTGACAGTGTGAATGAAATCTTTGATGCCCTGCAACTGATCGAAAAAGCTGTTGGCGATAACCAATATCGTGGTAATGGGACCAAATCATTGTCAAATGAAAAGGCAATGCTCCTGGGCAGGAAATTACTGAACCATAAAAATGAAATTGACCAGGCTGAGATTCTTATTGATGGTATCGAAAACTCCTCCCGCAAAGTGCAACTGGTGAAAGCAAACGAAGCGTATCACCTTTTCCGCAAACTGATCATTTATTATGGGGTGACGCAGTTATTAAACCGTATGGAGAAAGAAAAGCTTCACAGTATTGAAGAGCTGGTAAAAAGCCTGGGCAGGTCATCAAGACAGGAATGGTTGAATATTGGCGGGCAACTGGTTCCCAAACCAGTACTTAACAAGCTGATTAAAGCCATTCATCAGGGGAATATAAAAAGCTGGGATGAAGTACATCAGTATTATAAAGAAAGCAGTGAGCTTTATCCCCTTCACAAATGCCAGCACGCTTTCGCAAGCATGCTTGAAATACTCGATATTGAACCCGTTTCTTTTTCAAAGAAAATTTTCCTGCAGTTATTGCAACAAGCCGTTGAGACCAAAACATGGATGGTGAATGAAATTTATGAAACCAGGGCAAAAGATTATGCCAACCCTTTCCGCAAAATGGTATACGAATCCCAAAAAGAAATGGAGACGATCATCGGCAGCCTGAAAGACAATACATTTATCCGCCAGCAGCAGCAGGAACTGGCCAGTTTCAAAAAAAGAGTGGCTGCGATAAGTAAAAAATTAAACGAGCAGCAGGCTATTTTTTCCTGAAAAACAAACGAATTGGTACTCCTTTAAAATCAAAATGAGCCCGGATCTGGTTTTCCAGGTAATTCTGGTAAGGTGTTTTGATATCGTCGGGGAAATTGCAGAAAAATGCGAATGAGGGGACAGCGGTTGGAAGCTGTGTCACAAATTTTATTTTGATCGCATGTCCTCGTACCACCGGTGCATGATAGGATTCCATCGCTTTCTGCATTACGTCGTTTAATTCAGAAGTTGGTACCTTACGTTTCCTGTTCTCATACACTTCCAGCGCCGCTTCGATTGCTTTGAATATCCGCGTTTTTTCCTTGGCTGAGATAAAAAGAACCGGTACATCTTTAAACGGTGCCAGCCTTTTTTTTAAAGTCGCTTCGTATTCCTTGGCGGTATTTGTTTCTTTAGCGACAAGATCCCATTTGTTTACCAGCACTACGATGCCTTTGCCTTTCCTCGCGGCGAGTGAAAAAATATTCAGGTCCTGCGCGGTGATACCCTTCTCAGCATCCAGTAAAAGCATACAAACATCCGCTTCATCCAGGGCTTTGATAGCACGGATCACGGAATAGAATTCCAGGTCTTCGTGAACCTTTGCCTTCCGGCGTATACCGGCGGTATCGATCAGTACAAATTCTTTTTGATAGAGATTGTAATGAGTATGAATTGTGTCGCGGGTGGTGCCGGCGATATCACTTACGATAGTTCTTTCCTGGCCAACCAGCGCATTAAGTAAGGAAGATTTGCCAACGTTCGGCTGGCCAATGATCGCGAACCGGGGTAAAGCATCTTTTTCTTCTTCTTCCCCTGGTGCGGAATCAGGTATGAGATCAGTGATGGCATCCAACAGTTCGCCACTTCCACTACCACTCGCAGCGGCGATGAAAAAAACCTCGTCAAATCCCAGGCTGTAAAACTCAGATGCTTCCAGCATCCGTTCGTTATTATCGACCTTATTGACGGTAAGGAATACAGGCTTTTTGCTACGACGGAGAACCTGGGCCATCGAATCATCGAGGTTGGTAAGGCCCGTGTGCGCATCCACCATAAAAATGACGGCATCAGCTTCGTCGAGGGCAATGAGCACCTGTTTGGCAATCTCTTTTTCAAACACATCATCGCTGCCAGCAACAAAGCCGCCGGTATCGATCACATTGAAATTTTTTCCATTCCAGTCGGCTACACCATATTGCCGGTCGCGGGTAACCCCGCTTAGATCATCTACGATCGCTTTGCGTTCTTCAAGCAGGCGATTGAAAAATGTGCTTTTACCGACATTCGGTCTTCCTACTATTGCTACTGTGAAACTCATAAATCTAATTTTTGCATCGCTTGGGTACACTCGTGAGACCTGAGTTGTGAGAGTTGAATGCTCGCAGCTCACAGCTCGTGGCTTCTAATACCCATACTCTTTTAGCTGCAGATCATTCTCCCTCCACCTGGGTTTAACTTTTACAAATAGTTCCAAAAATACTTTTTGTTGCAGAAACCCTTCAATATCCGCGCGTGCTGACATGCCGATCTTTTTTATCATGCTACCCTTTTCTCCGATCAGGATCGCTTTTTGGGTTTCGCGGTGAACAATGATATCGGCAACGATCTTTACCAGGCTCGACTTTTCTTTAAACTCCCTCACCAACACCGCGGTATGGTAGGGAATTTCATCCTCTGCCAGTTCATAGATCTTTTCACGGATCAGCTCGCTTACAAAAAATTTGGTGGGCAGGTCGCTGATATCCTCTTCACTGTAAAACGGCTCGCCTTCGGGCAGCAGTTCCAGTATCGGTTTGAGGAATGATTTGATATTGATCCCGCTGGTAGCGGATATGGTAATGGTATTCTTACAATATTTCTTACCTGAAAAATAATCTATCGCCTCTTTTATTTTGCCCGGACCCGCACGGTCAATTTTATTGATCACAACGATGGCCGGCACTTTCAATTTGAGCGCGTCGAAAATAGTGTTACACTCTTCCCAGTTTTCATTTACATCCACGATCAGCAGGGCCACATCGGCGTCTTCCAGCGCACTTTTTACAGATTGCATCATTTTCTCGTGCAATTTGTATCTCGGCTCAATGATCCCAGGCGTGTCGGAAAAAATGACCTGGTAGTCCTTTTCGGTCATGATAGCTTTGATCCGGTGCCGGGTGGTCTGCACTTTGGGTGACACAATAGCCAGCTTCTCACCCATCAGTGCGTTAAGCAGGGTGCTTTTGCCGGCATTAGGCCTGCCAAATATGTTTACAAAACCCGTTTTCATTGTTAGCCACTGATCGCACGAATTGCACGAATGAGTGTTTTCTAGTATAAGTTACCTCTTGTAATCGACATCTGATCTCTATCGAGACCAGAATTAGCCACGAATTGCACGAACGACACGAATGGACATTCAATGATTAAAGTGACCAGCCCTAATTCACCTGTAATATTTCAGAACCAATCTGAACCCAATTAGTGCAATTCGTGTCATTTGTGGTCAAAATTAGCCACGAATTGCACTAATGACACGAATGGACATTTAATGGTTAAAGTGACCAGCCCTAATTCACCTGTAATATTTCAGAACAAGTACGAACCCGATTAGTACAATTCATGTCATTCGTGGCCAGAATTAGCCACGAATTGGCACAAATGACACGAATGGACGTTTAATAGTTAAGTGACCAGCACTAATTCACCTGTAATATTTCAGAACCAATCTGAACCCAATTAGTGCAATTCGTGTCATTTGTGGCCAGAATTAGCCACTAATCGCACTAATGACACGAATGGACATTTAATGGTTAAAGTGACCAGCCGTAATTCACCTGTAATATTTCAGAACCAGTACGAACCCGATTAGTACAATTCATGTCATTCGTGG
>JAEYOL010000294.1 GCA_023411775.1 Bacteroidota bacterium
GTACGCCGGCGTATTCCCGCACACCTCCGTCTACAAACTGGTGATCGGGGAATGGTTCACCGGGTACCTGTTTGTTTACTTTTACCGGTGTCATAAATACCGGCTGGCAGGCCGATGCAAGTACCGCTCTTCTAAAATGTTCCGCATTTACCAACCTGCGCACCTCGTAATATTTGGATGGGATAGGCTCCTGCACGGTTGTGAACACTACCAGCTCTTCGGTTTGAAGACAGGTTGTATTCAGGAAAATCTCCTTGCCCGATTCAATCAGTTCTTCATAAAATGCATCTGTGTAGTATTTGTTGATCGTATCCCATAAAGGTGTCACCTCAAATATGGCGTCTTTATTTAACCGGTTACCAATATTATCCTTGATAACGATATTCTCCGTTTTTTGCGTGGTGTATAATTCTTCGAGTAAATCTGTTTTACCCAATGCCGCCAGGGGAACGATCAGCGCACCGGTGCTGGTTCCTACCAGGACATCGAAGTCGAGTGCAAAGTTTTCAACCAGGTGCTTGTACACGCCAACGGCAAATGCTCCCTTTGATCCGCCGCCGCTTATGACCAATGCTTTTTTCATAGTTGTAAGTTTACTGGTTAAATACTGCCGCCTTTGATTTGTCCTTATTCAGCCTGATACCGATATGCGCCTGTATCCACCAACTATTCAAATGATAATCGCGATGCGTGGTAAAACTCAATAATGCTTTTTGCAACAGCTCAAACCCGATACCCAAACCCGCCAGTCTTTGTTCCTCGGTTCCCCAGGTATGTTCGCCGATCAGTTGCAGGTTGGCCAGCCCGGCCAGTTCGCCGAGGTTGAGCGACTTTATCTTAAAAGCAAGTGACGGACCTATAAGCCCGGAAAATTTTTTGTTGGCATAAACAAAGCCCGCATTGGCGCCGACGCGCAACTTATGCTGTATGATCGTGTATTGGGGGTTTAGCTGGAGACCGCCTGCATACAGGTCGGGCGCTGCATGGAAATTGCTGATCACACCATTGTCGAGTTTCAGGTAGGCGACCCATCCTTTTCGAAATTCTGTATCATTAGGATCCTGTGAAAGTGCGTGCAGGCAAAAAAGCAGGCAGGCGAGCATGAGCGCCCTGCAGGGGAGGATGTTTTGCATAAGCGAGGTTTAATATAGTAAATGTAACTATTAAACCAGGCCCTGGCAATACTCGAAAGTGGTGATACCGGCTACAATTCCTTTCTCAACCTGGCCAAGGGTATTAGCAGGATCTTATTATCTGCCGTTTAATCAGTAAACTCCATTTCAAAGTGAATTGCCATATTGGAATACTTTTTTTCTACTGATACCATTGAAAAGACGCTATATGATGCTGCTTGAGCTCCTTTGGTCATATTTACTTTGAAGACGATGGTGTCGCCACACAGTAATATTTCGTGATTTTTAAAAAAGGCACCACTATGGTGACGATAAAGCCCGGCAAGTACAAAATAATTGTCAAAGTCAATAGGGGGGCGAATTTCTCTACAGGTAAAAAATTTATCAAATGCAGCCTTATTTTTAATAACAGCACCTATTCCTCTTTTCGATTTAGCGGCAGAGTCGACTAACGGAACATCAAGACGACAGAAACCATTGGCTATTTCCTCCGTATAAAAAACAGGAACGGGTGTACCGCCCTCCCCACAATCAAGTGGCGGTGCATTTTCATCCAGCGCCATAAAAACCGCATCAATTGTTTGTTCATCCTCTTCTTCAACCGGCGTTCCCTTTTTCTGACAACCGGCCATCATCAGGCTTAGGAGAAGAAATGCGGTAAAAGAGTGTAGTAGATTTTTTATCATAAAAAGGCCGTTGAATTATAAGACAGTTGTAATATTCAATATACCACATATATCCATGTTTGCAAACAAACCTGCGATAAGGTTAGATACTGAGAAACAACTAAGTGTTTACACTTAGAAAGTGTGCACCTGACTATAAAGATGAAGAATATACAGGGGTCTGAATGAAGGACCTGGCAATAATCGAAACCGGTAAAACCATTTACAATTCCTTTCTCAACCTGGCCACGGGTATATTGAGTTGCTCGCGGTATTTGGCAACGGTGCGGCGCGCGATATTGTATCCTTTTTCCTGCAGCAATTCCGTGAGTCGTTCATCGCTGAGCGGGTGTTTCTTACTTTCCCCTTCGATCAGGTTGCTGAGAATTTTTTTCACCTCACGGGTCGATACTTCTTCGCCACTGTCGGTGCTCAATGATTCACTAAAGAAAAATTTCAAGCGGTATGTTCCAAATTCCGTCTGTACAAATTTGCTGTTGGCCACGCGGCTCACGGTAGATATATCCAGTCCTGTTTTTTCGGCAATATCTTTCAGGATCATCGGCCGCAGGTTGGTCTCATCGCCGGTGAGAAAAAAATCGTGCTGGTGATTCATGATAGCCGTCATGGTGCTGAGCAGGGTGTGCTGGCGTTGCTTGATAGCATCGATAAACCATTTGGCGGCGTCAATTTTTTGTTTGATGAAGATCACCGCTTCCTTCTGGCGCTTGTCTTTTTTTGCGCCCCGGTCGTATTCCTTTATCATATCCCGGTATCCTTCACTTATCCTCAGTTCGGGGGCATTGCGTGAATTAAGGGTCAGCTCAAGCTTATTATTATTGTTGAAGATGAAAAAATCGGGTACCACATAACTTTCGGCCTTACTCATGCCGCCGAGATTACCACCTGGTTTGGGATTGAGTTTTACGATCTGCTGCATTACTTTTTTTAGCTGGTATTCATCGATATTCAAACCACGCTGGATCTTTTCGTAATGCTTTTTGGTAAACTCATCAAAGTATTTGCGAATCGCAAGTATCGCGGTATCTACATCTTTTCCTTCGTTCTTCTGGCGCTGTAACTGCAACAGCAAACATTCCTGCAGGTCGCGGGCCGCCACACCGGGTGGATCAAACTGCTGGATGCGCTGGATCATGGATTCCACTTCTTCCTCGGTAGCATTTACATTCTGGCGGAAGGCCAGGTCATCCACGATCGCGGAGGTTTCCCTGCGCAGGTAGCCGTCTTCATCAATGCTACCCACGATCTGCTCGGCGATCTTTTGTTCTTTCTCATCAAGCTTCAGCAGACCCAGTTGCAACAGCAGGGTATCATAAAAACTGGTCTCGGTTTTGAAAGGGATCTGCTTCTGCTCTTCCTCCGGGTAGTTATCATCCCTTAGTTTATAATCAGCCACATCATCGTCTCCGTCCTGCACGTATTCGCTCACATCGAGATTTCCGTATTCTTCTTCGCTGCCACTCTTCTCATCATATTCCGCATCTTCGGTTTCACTAAACTCATCCTGTAATTCATCTTTATCGTCCTCGTGTTTCTCTTCGTCCAGCTCGAGTGCAGGATTTTCCTCCAGTTCCTCTTTTATTCTTATTTCCAGGTTGGCAGTCGGCACCTGCAACAGCTTCATCAGTTGAATCTGCTGGGGCGATAGCTTCTGTAATAATTTCTGTTGTAATGACTGACTAAGGGCCATATTATATTATAGAATCAGTTTAAGGGATAGGGCTTATTAAAAAAAAATTCCGCGCTACATCAAAAATCAGGCCGTAAATTTACGAAACTATTGAATAGGAACGGCCTAACGGTTTTTTTGCTAAGTTGTTGTACCTGTTTTGGGGTGCCAGGGGGTTCGCAAAGGGTAGGTCAGCTACCGGGTTTGAAGTTGTAAGTAGCTGTTTTAAAATTGGTTACGAAAAGGACCTGGCTTGAAAAATATGGAATGTTAAGTTTTGAAAATATTCTTTCCACACCAGGGCTTTTCCACACG
>JAEYOL010000301.1 GCA_023411775.1 Bacteroidota bacterium
ATGCTTTCCCTTTCTTTAGCGATCTGCCAGAGTTTATCATGACCCATCATCACGGTGTACAGTACTTTGTGTTCATCAAACTCTAACTGGTTTTGTTTGAGGATGGCCATTCTTTCACCAGGGGTAATGCTCACCGTGCCCTTATTTGGCTCGATTTCGCCGCTAAGTATCTTCAGAAAAGTACTTTTACCGGCACCATTCGCGCCGATCACACCATAGCAATTCCCTTTTGTGAAATTGAGGTTCACATCTTCAAACAAAACCCGCTTGCCATAGGCCAGCTTCAGATCTTTTACACTAATCATAATATCCTTCGATTTGGAGGCGCAAAGGTAAGGAATCTGGGCGGGCTTAATTGTTTAAGCACTGCGAAAAATGGCGATTAAGAGTGAATTAAGGCAGTTAAAATCGGCATTTCGTACAGAAAGGTCGAGGAATATGAATGAGGGGGGAAAAAACGGAGTTTTCTTGTGTTTTTCTCTTGGAAGACGAATAGGTTTCGAATGATATTTACAATCTGTCCCTGATCGATCGGGAATGAAGAGGTTTTCAGGCTGGAGTGAAGGTGGGTATGGGAGGGACTTCAATCAGCCCTGGGCTACTTTTGTGGCTGCCAAATGTCCGCGAGCTCCAGAACGGGAGGGCCCGCAGGGGTCTCGCGGTGGCCTGGGATTCGGCAATCAACCACCGATTATGTTCCGGACACGCCATTGAGATAACACAATTTGAATTAGAAACTATCAGTTCCAATCATCGCTGTCCGTAAAACTCTGGCCTCAGAAAAATGGCGTCAAGAAAATTACGGAGTAAACCTTCTTAATGGGAAGCGTCAAACGAGCGGTTTTCATGGATCACCGGAATTCGAGTGCAAGTTATTTAACATTCAAATGAAATTCCGGAGCGAGTTCGACATCGAAAGTCTTATGAAATAATCATGGCAAACGGAACTATATTCCGATCCAGCTCGCCGGAACAGGAGTTCCGGCTTCCCTGGACACCAGGGGGAAAAAGTAAACAGGCAATAAGAAAATAAAGTAAGACCCTATTAAAGTCATAGAAGCCGCTCTGGTCAAAGCTTTGATAACATTCTAAAAAAATTTTTGGAGATCAAAGATTTCAAACGCCACACAGACCTTTCGAATATGTGAGGTATAGACTACGACCGCCATTGAACAAGATCAAAATTATTTACACCTAGTTCACCAACACCTTCCCATCAATGATCTTCTTCCCTTTTGAATCCCCGATCACAATAAAATAAACGCCTTTGGCTTTGCCCCTGATATCAATATCATGCAATTCATACGGCCCGGTAAATGAAAACTCTTTATAATAAACTTTAGCTCCTTTTGAATCATACACCGTTACACTCTGGCGCGTATTGCCTCCGCCGGAATTATAATACGATACGATAAACCTTCCATCATTGGGACTGGGATACATAAATAACTTACTGCTTGCCTCCGCCGTTATCGCAACAACCGGTGATTCATTCAAACAGGTATTTCCATCCGACCAGGTTTCATCAATCAGCACCTGGTAATTGCCAAGGCCTGTCACATCAACTGAAAGTGTATTGCCGTTCACGGGAATGGGCAACTGGTCTTTGATCCAGCTGAGATTGATCGTACTGCCATTTCCACCAGCAGGTGTTGCGGTTAAAGTGGTTTGCTGGCCCGGTGTTAGTATACTCAATGGACTTGCAGCTAATCCTACTGTTGGCAGCGGGTGCACGGTTAATGTCGCAGCCTCTGAAACGGTTACATTGCATTGACCGGTAACCATGACCCGGTAGCGACTATTATCCTGCCCAGGCGCCGCTTCTAAAATAGTAAGAGTAGGATTGATCTCATTATATACATTATTAAAGCTCGCACCATTGTTCGTGCTTACCTGCCATTGATAAGCATTTATGGGCACGCTTGATGCTACATTAAAACTGGCATCAGCATAGGCGCACACAGTTATGTTTTCCGGTTGTGAACTAATTGCCGGTCCGGTTCCGCTTTGTACAACAAATTTCAATTCCTGAGCCTTTGTGATCGAACCGGATTCACCATTTACAAAAACACTATAAGTGCCATTTGATAATGTATGCACATTGTTAAGCGTTACAACCGTGTTCTCTCCAGGCAAGATGGAGATATCGGAAAAATCCAAAGTGGTTCCTGCCGGCAGATCACCAGCTGTAAGCGAGATCGGTGAAGTATAACCGAGTACCGATTGCGTTTGTAGTACAACAGATGCGGTTGTTTCACCCGGGTTGGCACAGGTGATCAACTTTTCAGCAGGGATATTAAAGTTGAATCCTGGTACTGCCGATTTGATCTCAAAATTATTATCCGACATATCATAAAAGATATTGTCAACGGCGATCACACGTATCCGGGCTTTTGTCGTTACCTCATCAGGAACGATGATCTGCTCACTGCCATCATTAGGTGTACTTGCGATAATTGTAATAGGGAATGTGTAACCACTGTCAAGCGAAAGCTGGATACTTACATGACTACAGTTAACCGGCGAATTATTAGTATTGGCCACATTCCAGGTCACCAGTTGCTGGCTACCCGCTTCCCAGGCGATACCGGGTGCTGATGGGGCAGTCAATACAAACGGGCCGGCGGCAGCACTTACAGTAATCGCGGTTTCATCATAACATACACCACCACCGCCAGCCCTGTTATCACGTGCTGTGAGACGGAAATTCATACTGCGACTATAGTTCGGTAATATCTCGCCAATAGTAGTTGTGCTTCTCACCTGGTCTGTTATACGGGGAAAATATCGAACCGGGCTGGACTGCGGTGCAAAGCTCCTGAATAACGGTGCACTACCACTGGGGTCGCTCCATGATCCCGCCGGACCTGTATCCATTTGTTCCCAGGAATAAGTGAGCGCGTCACCATCCGGATCAGTAGCGCTGCCCGATAATACAAAAGGAGTAGACTTAGGAATAATATAATCACTTCCGGCATCAACCACTGGCGCTGTATTTCCCGTAGCGAAAATTTCCACACAGGTGGCACCACGTCCCGCAGCGATAAATGAATTGATCTCATCCATGCTCATCGCATGAAAATAGGGGATGCTATTAGGGGCGATATTATTTGTACTGCCACAGATACCTGCATAAGCCATGATCGTAACTCCGCTACCGGGTTCTACTGCAGTCTCGGCACTCCTGTTGCCGCCACAGGAACCGCTCACCGCGTTGAAACTATGGCTGGCGCCAAACTGGTGGCCCATTTCATGTGCTACATAGTCGATATCGTATGGATCGCCGGCGGGATTATTGGCCCCGGTAACTCCCCTCGCCTTTTGGTTGCCACACACCGATTCCATCTGGGCAATGCCACCCGCCCCTGTGCTGAAGGTATGACCAATATCATAGTTGGCTGTTCCGATCTCGGCGTTGATGACCGCCTGGCTTTCGTCCAGCAGTTCAGAACCGTCATTATTGGCGGTAAAAGGATCGGTTGCAGGATCTACATAAACGATTTTATCATTGTTAGCGACGAGTACGAGGCGGACGGCAATTTCTTTTTCATATACACCCACTACGCGGTTAATGCTTGTAACAATTCCCGAAAGCGCCTGGGCCACGGTGGGATTGGTAAGACCGGTTACGGCCCTGGCATATTCTCCCGTGCAGGCTACAGCAAGCAGGAAAGTTCTCAATTCAGACCCTACACAGGGTCCTGCCATGATCCGGCTGGCATCTGCCTGGTATTTTTCAGCAGGCTCGGGCAGCGATTCAATAAACTGTTTGGTATTGACAAGGTCTTTTTTAAAATAAACAATATGATGTCTTGAATCCTGTTGCCTGTAGGGATCGATAAAAATGTTGCCCGTAATGTCGGAAAGGATCATCGCATGAAAACCCAGCGGGGTTATATCAAGCCTGATGGTTGCAGTGGGATCATCAATTCCCTGGCCGGTATATGTTTTTATTTCAGGGAATTTTTCAGCGAGCCCTGGTTCCATGATCGGACTTTCCCATACCCTGTATTTTGCTGTTCCGCCATAAGGCATGGGTAGTTCCAGTACCGGTGCAGCCATGCGGGAAGCCAGCCCTGTTTCGGCAGGAATAGTGTTCAGGAAATTTGACATTCCATTATTGTCAAGGACGACTGTTCTGAAAATCTCGGGTTTGATCAGCCTCTGGCCGGCACCAACGGACAATTCCGGCTCCCGGGATTCGGCAAAGAAATAATGCTGGCTGAAAACTGATGTGGATACAACGGTGGTCAATAGCAGCAGCAAACCAATCCTGCACAGGTTAAACATATGCTTCAGTTAGGTAAAAAGATTGACTAAATGTATCAATAAATCGCTGTTTTACAAAGTGGTTCCGACTAAAAACCACCGTAGTTCCGATTTCATTCTCATACAACGGGGCAATGTCCTCATGGGTTGTGTGACAGGTATTAATCTCTACTTGTATAATTAGTCACAAATTCCGGCCAAAAAAAATCCCGCCACTTTACTGTGGCGGGATTTTTTAGTTTCAGTTTCGGAACAGGTTGTTCCGGCCTGGTATTTTTTAATAACCCATGCCACCCATATCAGGTGCGCCATGAGCATGTGGAGTTTCTTCCTTTAAGGCTTGTCGGCTATAAATGCTTCAGCTAAGCAAGATACCTGAAATGGATGGGCATTTTTCACAATAAATATGGTGTAAACCCTTATTGCTTATCTGAAATATATGAGCGAACTTTTTGTAAGGTTAACTCCTTTTCTTTTTCTGAAAATCATTACTAAAGACATTCGTCAAACCAGATACCATGAAAAAAAGAATATTTTTTACACTTTCAATGCTAGGCTGCCTCTGTTTTACAACATGCAAAAAAGATAAGCCTTCCAAAAACCTGCCGCCCATAACACAGGAAGGGAAAAACACTTTAGGCTTTAAAGTAAACGGCGAAGTATGGACGCCTTATTATGAATGTAGATATTTTGGAAATCCATGTGGTGAAATTGATGCGAGATATGGCCCGCCTTATAATGACATAGAGCGATTTTCAATTGGAGCTTTTCGACAAAATGGCGATAAAGCATCTTTCTTAACAATTTCATCGTTGTATCCTGTTACTACCACAGGTAATAAATATGATTCAGTTACCATTTATTTCACAGGCGAAAACTCAAGTGGTAACTCGGACAATTGGAGTAAACGCTGGGCGGGAGGTCCTCCGGGTGTATTTGAGATTACAAAGATTGATATGGATACCGAGATTATATCCGGTATTTTCTCATTCACGCTTTATGAAGACAGTGGCAGCGGTAGTACGCTTGAGATTACCGATGGCCGCTTTGATTTTAGAATGAACGCTTGCATTTGTAGGTGAGATCTGTTTTTATTCTCTTCTAACCCAATAAACTTTTGCTATGAGAAAACTTTTATTGATTTTTATTGGTATTGCCCTGTTATCCCTCGAGCTCCGGGCTCAATTAACCACAGAAGATTCTGCAGGTATTACACGGGAAAGATGGCGGGACAGTCTCTTCCGCATGGATATGCAATATGTGCCTACCGGCATCCTGCTGGAATATTCTCTTTTCCCTTTTGAAGCGGCGAAGCATGACGGGCTGGGCAATAATGATGATACGCTGAAAGATGCAGGTCAACTGTATATGCTGCACAATATTCTTACCGGCAGTATCGTGAACGGCAATGCTGATCTACCGGAAACGGACTCGCTGTTTGCGGTGGCTTTCTGGCATAACCGAAATACCGGCAAAATGCCTTTCACCCTGGTGTACCAGGATTATAACCGGATACGCGAGTCATCGCTCAGCGAGGGTTTATTTACGATTCATGCTGACAGCGTGGGCATAATGGATGTGTTACCAAGAGGCGTATCGCCTTATGATACATTCTACGCCTTTTTTGCCGCGCCATTTAACATTCAAAAATAGTCCGGCTGATAGCGATTCGATCGCAAACCAGATTTATTTAAGATTGAAAATTTCACATAAAAAATCCCGCCACTTTACTGTGACGGGATTTTTATTTTCAGTTTCGGAATGAGTCATTCCGGGCTGGTATTTTTTAGTAACCCATGCCACCCATATCAGGTGCGCCATGAGCATGTGGAGCTTCTTCCTTTTTAGGTTTGTCGGCTACCACTGCTTCAGTAGTGAGCAACATACCTGCAATGGATGCGGCATTTTCCAGTGCCACACGGCTTACCTTGGTAGGATCGATCACACCTGCTTTGAACAGGTTCTCATAAGTTTCAGTGCGTGCATTGAAACCATAATCAGCCTTTCCTTCCTTGATCTTTTGTACCACGATTGAACCGTCGATACCTGCATTGGCAGTCAGTATGCGGATGGGTTCTTCCAGTGCACGGCGTACAATGGCCATACCTGTTTGCTCATCGGCGATCTGACCTTTTACTTTTGCTTCCAGGCTTTCTACCGCGCGGATATAAGCAACACCACCACCGGGTACGATACCTTCTTCTACTGCAGCCCTTGTCGCGTGCAATGCATCGTCAACTCGGTCTTTCTTTTCTTTCATTTCAACTTCAGTAGCAGCACCTACATACAGAACGGCAACACCACCCGCAAGCTTAGCCAGGCGCTCCTGCAGTTTTTCACGATCGTAGTCGGAAGTTGTATTTTCTACCTGGGCCTTGATCTGGTTAACACGGGCCAGGATATCTGCTTTTTTGCCTTTACCACCCACAATGGTTGTATTGTCTTTGTCAATGGTAACAGAAGAAGCCTGTCCGAGTGAAGTAAGATCGGCACCTTCCAGTTTGTGACCAAGCTCTTCGCTGATAACAGTACCAGCAGTCAGGATAGCGATATCAGTCAGCATTTCTTTCCTGCGGTCGCCAAAGCCCGGTGCTTTTACAGCAGCTACTTTAATAGTACCGCGGAGTTTGTTTACCACCAGTGTTGCCAGCGCTTCACCTTCCAGGTCCTCAGCGATGATCAACAGCGGACGGCCGCTTTGCGCAACTTTCTCCAGGATATGAAGGATATCCTTCATGGCAGATATCTTCTTATCGTAGATCAGGATGTATGGGTTTTGCAGTTCGGCTTCCATTTTTTCGCTGTTGGTAACGAAATAGGGAGATACATAACCACGGTCAAACTGCATACCTTCTACTACATCAACGGTAGTATCAGTGCCCTTGGCTTCTTCTACCGTGATCACACCTTCTTTACCCACTTTTGAAAACGCCTCAGCGATCAGTTTACCGATTGTTTCGTCGTTATTAGCAGAGATGGAGGCTACCTGCTGAATTTTCTTGCTGTCGCTGCCAACAGTCTGGCTTTGTGCCCTCAGGTTTTCAACTACCAGGCTAACAGCTTTGTCGATACCACGTTTCAGGTCCATCGGGTTAGCACCGGCAGCTACCATTTTCAAACCTTCGCTGATAATGCTTTGTGCCAGAACAGTAGCGGTAGTAGTACCGTCACCGGCGATATCAGCAGTTTTGGAAGCTACTTCTTTTACCATTTGTGCGCCCATGTTCTCAATGGGATCTTCCAGTTCAATTTCTTTCGCAACCGTTACACCGTCTTTAGTAACTGAAGGTGCACCGAATTTTTTCTCAATAACCACGTTGCGTCCTTTTGGACCCAGGGTCACTTTAACGGCGTTGGCCAGTGTGTCCACGCCTCTTTTCATTTTATTTCTTGCTTCTACATCGAAGAAGATCTGTTTTGCCATAATATTAAATTTGAAAATTTGTTAATTGAATTTTGAAATTGCAGTTAGCTCGAAGCTCAAAGCTCAAAGCTCGAATCTTCTTACACTATCGCCAGTATATCCGATTCTCTCATGATCAGGTAATCCTGACCTTCGATCTGGATCTCGGTTCCGGCATATTTGCCATACAAAACAGTGTCACCGGTCTTAACCGTAACAGGCTCGTCTTTTTTGCCCGGACCTGCTGCGATCACAACGCCACGCTGGGGTTTTTCTTTTGCTGTATCGGGGATAATGATACCACCGGCAGTTTTTTCTTCGGCTGCTGCCGCTTTCACGATAACCCTGTCATGCAAAGGGGTAACGTTTACTTTCTTGGCCATAATTGTATTGATTTTTGTTTTTTGAATAGTAACCCAACCGGTTTGCACCGGAATTTATTTGGGACGGCAAAGGTAGCTTAATAACCATGCCATTGCGGCAAATCGTGAAAAAATTGCAGTTTACGGCAGCGGGTCTGAAATTTTTGAAAACCCTGTCATGAATCCCAATTTCCAACCGTGCCAATTTTTCATTTTTTGGCAGGTACTGTTTTGGAAACCACCAGCCGCACACTTAAAAAAATTGTCTTATGGAAGAAACTAATCGGCAGGTGCTTTTCGTTAATGGTTACGGCAAACCATGTTGATTAAAACAAGTTTATGAAATAAGGTCTTTATATTATTACAAATCAGCAGTTTACCAAAACTATGTTTCTAAAATCCGCTTATGAAAAAACCAGTCTTATCCGGCCTGCTGATCCTTTTTTGCTTTCTTAGCCGCCTCCATGCCCAGGCTCCCTGCGCTTTTGACCTGAAACACAATTCCCTTATTGAGTCGAATGCCATCTTTGCCAAACTGGTAGAAGACAATGAC
>JAEYOL010000185.1 GCA_023411775.1 Bacteroidota bacterium
CCCTGCAAAAAGCAGCAGGTTTTGTGAATGAACCGGGTGCGCAGATCCATTTATTGCATGTAGGTCGGCAGGTAAAACCCTATAATCGCATTTTCAGCTTTAGCTATTTTGATAAATCACCCATAAAACTAGAAGACGCGAAGCATAACCTGGAAGAGCTGGTGAGCCGGCTAAGCCTGGATTATCCGCATATGAAGGTTCACGCTGCGCTACGGGCGGGGGGTAACGTGGAGCAGGCCATTTTTGAGAAAGCAAAAGAGATCCATGCCGACCTGGTGATCATTGGAAAAAGCTCAGAGCACTGGTTGCCATTTTCCAATACTGTTCATAGCGGTCGTCTTGCGAAAAATACAGGTATACCAGTACTCACCGTTAAACCGGGAGCTATCAACCAGGAAATAAAAACAGTTGTCATCCCCGTAGAAAAGCAATTCTCGCAATCAAAAATTTCAGGCCTGGTATCACTGATCAAAAAGACCAGGATACAGATCTGTTTGCTTGCTTTTGCTGGTAAAAAAGATAAAACAGATCATTTGCCGGCGCCTTTGCTGAATAGCTATCGGCTTTTTAAGAAAAACGCTTTTGATGAAGTGAGTTTCAACATCATCCGTGATGCAAACAAGGGACGGGCTGTTTTAGATTTTTGTAAATCGGTTAACGCCGACCTGCTGATCGTCAACCCTGATTCAGAAACCGGGATCGGCTGGTTCAATGAACATATTTCAGACGCCTTACCCGCGGCATCTAAAACACAGATACTCGCGGTATGATTTTATAAATGCTAAATATTAACATGAGTCGCCGGCGCCAGTCGCGGGTGATAGTAAAGGAAAACAAATGACAATGAAAAAAATCGCCCTGTTAGTGAGCACGATTGCCGGAGCCATGATCCTGCAGGCCCAATCGTTGGATGCCGGTAAGAAATTTTTTTATTATCAACGCTATCAATCTGCGGAAGCAGCATTTCATGACCAGCTTAAGCAAACTCCGGATAATGCTGAAGCATGGTTTTGGCTTGTGAAGTCCTATGCTGCGCAAAATGAAGCCAGGCAGGCTACAGATAGTTTTAAGCTGGCACCGGCATCACTGAAGGAAGAACCTTATTATATGCTGGCCAGTGGTACTGTACAACTACTGAATAATAATCCCGCTGAAGCCAGGCAACTTTTTGAAAAAGCCATCGATGAAACAAAGGGCAAGAATGCGACTATACTTGGCCTGGTTGCCGAAGCAAATGTGGAGGCTGAAAAAGGCGATGTCAACTACGCGATCGAAACGATCGGCAGGGCCATTAAAAGAGATAAAAATAACCCGGCCTTGCATACCGCCCTGGGTAATGCCTATCGCAAACTTCACAACGGTTCAGAAGCTTTCAAGGCATTCAGCCAGGCAGTAAATAAGGAAGATAAATATGCCGAAGCCCTCTACCAACTGGGACAGATCTTTGTTACGCAGAAAAATGCCGAGATGTATCTCGAGTATTTTAATAAAGCTGTAGCTGCCGATAAGAACTATGCGCCGGCGCTTTACGAATTATACGAGCATTATCTCTACCGTGAACCTGCGAAGGCCATGGAATACTTCAAAAAGTATGCGGCGGTATCCGATAAAACGGCTTCACACGAGTATGCGATAGCCGATCTGCTCTACCTGACCAAATCCTATAATGACGCTATTGCCAAAGGAAAGCAATTGCTGACATGGCCTGATGTTCCGCCACGCATTTATAAACTGGTGGCTTATAGTTATGCCGAGTTAAAAGACTCCGTAAAGGCCATGGATTATATGAAACAGTATTTTGTAGCCGGTTCCGACAGCGATTTTATCGCAAAGGATTACGAGACGATGGGGGATCTTTATGTATCATTACCCAACCAGGAAGATTCGGCCATGGTGTACTATCAAAAAGCGGTAGAAGCCACTGCCGATTCTTCTGAGCATCATAAATACTATGCACGCCTGGCAAGTCTCGCTAAAACCCGGCAGGATTATGTAAAGCAGGCAAAATGGCTCGGCAAATATTACAATTCAAGACCTGATGCGTCCAACCTCGACCTGTTCAACTGGGGTGTGGCTGCCTATCGGGCACAGGATTATTTTCAATCAGATTCCGCCTTCGCGTTGTACACCGGGAAATACCCCGAGCAGGCATTTGGATATTATTGGAGAGCACTCAACAATGCCGCTATTGATACTGCAATGACCGAAGGCAGGGCGATCCCGCATTATCAAAAACTGATCGAAGTGATCGGCGACGATTCCGTTACCGCGAATCACAGGAAATGGAAGATGGATGCCTACACCTACCTGGCAGCCTACGAAACGAATACGGAAAAAGACTACCAGGAAGCCATCAACTATTTTGGAAAGATCCTGGAAATGGATCCCAATAACGAAGACGCTAAAAAATATATCGCCATACTGGAGAAAAATCTTGCTGCAACTAAGGAAGACTCTAATTGATGGGGATGGGTTTATCAAATGTGTATTTGTAAAACGTACCCGCCAAAAGGGCTGTCAGTGATGATAGCCCTTATTTTTTGCTGATTTTCAACGATTTAAATGTAATTGTTCTGTTCCCATCTTTAAGTGAATTTTTTAGAGAGTACAAATCCTTTACATCAGCCTGATTTTCCGGGGTTTTCATGCGGTGATCGAGGGCAATAAATTATCAATTATTGAGTTATTGAATGAGTGCCAATCCTAATATGAAAAACCAGTACTATGAAGAATCTCTACCCGCTGACTGCTACGGCTATGCCTGGTAGCCGGAAAACGGTGTTGCTGACAAGAATCATATGCATTTTTCTTTGTGTTTTGTTTGCCCGGCAGGGTTGGACCCAGCAATCTAATGCTACCTATACCAGGAGTTACCTGAACAATGTCGTGGAACTTGGATTAAGTGATTACGGACTGATCACCGGTGAAGATTCCCTACATCTTTATTTTGTTGCCATCCGCGAAGCGAAAACCGAAAGGGTACTCAATACCCTGAAAACGGTTAAATTTTATGGCAATCGTTATCGCGCCAAAGCCACCAAGATCAGCGAGATCCGCTTCGGCTCACATACAGTTGCCTTGTACCAATCTATCAAACCTACAGAGAATGACTGGCAGCGCTATTACTTCTATTCCCTGCAGCATAAGCAAGGTAAGTTGTCAACCTTCCGCGACAAATGGTTAAGTGATAAGATATGGGCGGTGTATGAAACCAAGATCGAAGTACTAAAAGAACCAAAAAAAGGAACAAATATCTATACGCTTAAAGTACCGCTTGAAGCGGGCGTGGCACGAGGTATGCCCCTGGTCAACAATGAAGGTTTTATCGCGGGGATGTTTGCAGAATCGACGTTGGGAAAAAAAATTGTCAGGGCAATTGATATGAAGGATATCGTGGAAGCCATCTATACACTTGCGGGCAATAATTGTCATTACCTGAGTATGGTAGAATGGGGTCAAACCGATGTGCGCTGTGTGCTGGAACAGCTTGCAAAAGAAGCTGAAGAAGAAAAAGCAAGACTGGAAGCCGAGGCGAAACTGAAAGATGCGCAGGAAAAGATAAAGAAGCCGGAAGAGGAAGACACTACTACCAAACTGGCTAAGAAAAAAGAGCGCAAAGATCATTTCATCGATTATGGTATCAATGCCAATGTGGTGGCAGCGCCAATGCTGCATAATAATCCCGACAAGGATAATTATTTCGGTACGCGTTCTTTCCACGCTGGTATCTCATTACATTTCAATATTGATAAAAGAGGTGTAAACCGCCTTACTCTCAAACCTCGATACGGAAGTTTTTACGAAAGAAATGATGGCAATATCTGGGCATCACCCACAGAAGATGTAAGGATACTGATCAGCTCATACCAATACGTGGAGATGCCAGTAGTATTAGAACGGCAACTTTTTAGGTCGGGCAACTACTCCATGTCCATTGGAGGGGGTTATGTACCAGCTTATGTATTGAATCAGCAGTACAAATGGGTCGATAAAACCGCCACAAGTTATTCAACCACCAAAATAAAAGGATCGGGCTCTTCCTTATTGATGCACCGGCTGGTGGGTGAACTATATCTCTATGAATCTAAATCGCTGCGACTCGGCGCGGTTTATATTCATGATCTCACTGGTTATCCCAATGAACAATACCAGTTGGCAGTGGATGGTGTGGACTACAAGCCATTTGCTGACCGTAAAAAGGCATGGTACCTCGGTGTGGAATTGGGAATAAGGCTTCGCGGGGGATGGGCGGGGAAAGGGAAATGAGGGATTGGGGATCGAGAATTGGGGGATTTGGAATTAGGGACATGATTCGCAACATTTCATGTTTGTGCTTCAAAATGAGTCTCGGGCTTATCCAGTATCCAGTATCAAGTATCCAGTATCCAGTATCCAGCATCTAGTTGAAATCCTGTTTCACCAAATTTTACTTTTTAGTCCGAAAGTCCCACGGTGGAACCGGATTATCCATTTTCCAAAGCCCAAGTCTTTTCTTCCTTGCATCTAGTTCGGCTTTTGCAAAACTGCTATCGCTGGAATATTTCTTATAATGCCAGGCATAGCCTTGCCGGATCATCGCAAGATTGATATTTTGCTTGTTGCAAAATACAATTGCGATCAGCCGTTTGTTTCGATCACGACCCGTAACCTGCAATTTTACATTTTTCTGGAAGATCAGGTTTCCTAAAGCATCCTTCGCTACCTGGTAATAATCCTGTTTACGCTCGGGGCAGTCGATACCATTCAGGCGTATCCGAACCGTTTTATTCTCCCGCGTCAGCATATCAAATGTGTCACCATCCACGATCTTCACCACTTTCCCGGATTGTTCTTCGATACGATGCGATGTCCCGCCCATCACAACCAGCGTGAGGAAGAACAGGCTGGCAACGTGCAACCATTTCATAGGATGAAATCTCATAATTGGATAAAATTATACCCTTTTGGCAATAGATAAAAGCGCAGGGCTCCTCAAAATGCTTGTTATCTTTATCAATATAAAAACATTTCTATGCTCCGCTGTCTGCTTATACTTTGTTTTTGTTTAACGACTGTATTATCCTTTTCTCAGCCAAAACAAAAAAAAGCTGTATTTGTGATCCTGGATGGAATTGCATTTGATGTGATTCAAAAGCTAGACCCGCCACACCTGCGCAGGATTGCTGAAGAAGGGGGTTTTGCAAAAAGCCTGGTGGGTGGTGAAAAGGATGGTTATTCGCAAACACCGACTATCTCGGCAGTGGGTTATAATAGCGTATTGACAGGAACCTGGGTCAATAAACACAACGTATGGGACAATGATATCGCCGCGCCGAATTATTACTATCCAACCATTTTTCGTTTATTAAAGACGCAATGGCCCCAGAAAAAGACCGGCATCTTTAGCTCCTGGACGGAAAACCGCACACGGCTGGTCGGTGACGGGATAACTGAAACAGGCGGGTTTGTCGTCGATTATAAATTTGATGGACTGGAACTTGATACAATCAATTTTCCGCAGGATGAGAACAGGGACTTCATGCATCGCATAGACGAAAAGGTGGCAGATGTGGCTGCTGAAACTATTCGCAGTAAAGCGCCAGATCTATCCTGGGTCTATCTTGAATATACCGATGATATGGGGCATATGCACGGTGACAGCCCACAGTTCCACCAGGCAGTAGACTATGCCGACAAACAGGTAGGTCGGATTTGGGACGCCATCGGGGACCGGGAAAAAAATCATAATGAAGATTGGCTGATCATCATCACAACGGATCATGGTCGCGATTCAGCAACGGGGCATAATCATGGCGGACAGAGTGATCGCGAAAAGGCAGGCTGGATAGTCACCAATGCAAAAAACCTGAACGAACGTTTCAAAAATCATAAAAGCGCCATCACCGATATCATGCCTACTATCGCAAGGTTTATGGGACTTTCAATTCCTGTTGAAATTGCAAGGGAAGTTGATGGGATACCACTGACGGGACCTTTATCCTGTACGGATTTGCGTGCAGAATATTCGAATGGTAAGATAAACCTGGAATGGCTGGCGAAGGAAAAAACGGGTGATGTAAAGATCTGGCTGGCGACAACTAATAATTTTAAGACAGGTGGAAAAGACAATTATACCATGATCCGCCAGGTACCTATACGGGATCAAAAGGCATCCATCGACGTCACGAAGCTTCCTTCACGATTTTATAAAATAGTTGTGGAGGCAAAACATAACAACCTGGGACGCTGGGTAATACTACCCTGATCTTTATATCGACTCAGCTATTGTTGAATGGTGTCGCTCATGCGGTTTGGCATCCGCTCGTATGAGCTGGTATCGCCATCACGAGTGCCTGGTATTGAATCCGCACTTGGTGTATAAACATTGTCGGTATCGTTACCATCGCCTGAATTGTTACAGCTGGCAAATACTGCAGCGACTATCGCGATTAATATCAGTTTTTTCATAACAAGAACCGTCCAACAATATTGCCAGTTTTATGAGGATGGAAAGTATCGGCTCTAACCGAAAAAGAGGAAAATTGTCAACAGTTCCCGTCTGCATTTGCTGGGAATAGTCCTAACTTGAGTAAAACAGCAGGCTATGATTTCAGCCTCAACTTTCAAATTACTCCGCCTGCCATTTTCTTTTTTCTTATCGCCACTTTATTTTTTTGCATTGTCGCAGGTGCCGCAGATCGACTGGATTAAGGCCATCCTGGTTTTTATCGTTCTTCATTTCCTGGTTTACCCGGCCAGCAACGGGTACAATAGCTATATGGATCGTGATACGGACAGCATCGGCGGCCTCGAACATCCACCAGCGCCTTCCCGTGAGTTATTCCGGTTAACTATCGTGATGGATATTGCTGCTATCATACTTGGTTTTATTATCGATCCTGTCTTTGGTATGATCATGCCATTATATATAGGGGCATCTAAAGCTTATAGTTACCGCGGTATACGCTTAAAAAAGTACCCGGTCATCGGATATCTTACCGTGATCGTTTTCCAGGGGGCGCTTACTTTTTGGCTGGTGTATTATGGCAGCCAGGCAGAGGCAGTATCGGCAGTGCCCTGGCAGGGTATGGTCATCGCAGCTTTGCTGATCGGAGGGTTTTATCCACTTACGCAGATATACCAGCATCAGCAGGATCTTGATGATGGGGTGAAAACCATTAGCTATATTCTGGGATATAACGGAACCTTTTGGTTTTGCACCATCATCTATTTGCTGGCATGGGTATTCATGGCACAATTCTTTATAAGTACAAACCAGGAAGACAAATTATTGCTGGTAAGCATCTTTTTCATACCCATCATCGTTTTTTTTATGAAATGGTGGCTGGCGGTGCGAAAAGATCAGGACGCCGCCAATTTTAAAAACACGATGAAGATGAACTGGCTTGCCGCGATTTGTACCAACCTCGCCTTTATAATCTTGTTATGCTGGAGATATTTTGAGTAAAATTCTATCCATAGGAACAGCCCTTCCCGCCTATCAACATAAACAGGAAGATATTCTTGATTTTATGCAAACTGTGTTTGCCCCGGATGAAGCAGGAAGGCGTACGTTAAGGTTTCTCTACCGCCAATCGGGTATTAACACACGTTACTCTGTTGTTCCGGATTATAGTCGTGCTGCGGAGGATTGGGAGTTTTATCCTTCTACGGAAAACCTGGAGCCATTCCCTGTACTCGAAGATCGGATGCAATGGTATAAGGCACATGCTGCGGATCTTTCTACCAAGGCCATTGAGAAATGTATTAGCGAGTACAGCGGTCGGCCCATTACACACCTGATCACCGTCAGTTGTACAGGCATGAGCGCCCCGGGCCTCGACCTGGAGATCATGGAGAATCTTGAATTGCCAGCTTCTATTTCCCATACCTCAGTCAATTTTATGGGCTGCTATGCCGCCATTCACGCAATGAAAATTGCCGATGCTTTTTGCAGGATGGATAAACACGCAAACGTACTGGTAGTTTGCACCGAACTGTGCACCCTGCATTTTCAAAAGCAACATAGCATGGACAATATGATCAGCAGCATGTTGTTTTCCGATGGCGCTGCGGCGATGCTCATCAGCGGCGATGACGACCAGCCCGGATTATCAATCGATCATTTTTATTCAACCGTGATCAGCAAGGGAAAGAAGGATATGGTATGGGATATTTCGTCTTCAGGATTTCTGATGACTTTAAGCGGCTATATCGCAGACCTGGTGGGAGAAGACTTTGATAGCTTAGCTACAAATGCCATGAAAGCGGCCGGTATTGGCAGGGAAGAGGTTGCTTACTGGTGTATCCACCCGGGCGGTAAACGAATACTCGAATCGGTTCATAAAAGCCTGGGTTTTACAAACGGCCAGTTGAAACATAGTTATGCCGTTTTGCGGGATTATGGGAATATGTCTTCGCCTACGGTACTTTTTGTACTCGAAAGAATCTTACAGCAGGAAAGTATTGGCAAGGGCGAGAAGATCTTCGGTGCGGCATTCGGTCCTGGTTTAAACATGGAAACATTTATTTTATCTGCATGATCGATCTAAGCCGGCGCAGCTATCAAAAAGAATTGATGGATCGCGATGATATTCCCTTCGCGGACATGGCACAAACGCTGAAGGAACTCAATATCGTCAACACCCGCCTGGGTGGTCACGCCATAACAATCAGTGGTTTGACGCAAATGCTACAACCCGGTAAACCGTTGCTTGTGTGTGAAATTGGATGCGGGGGCGGGGATAATCTTTTTGTTATCCATAAATATTGCCTGAAACACAAAATTGATGTTCATTTCATCGGTATTGATATCAACCGGGAATGCATCAGTTTTGCGAAGCAACAATACCCCGCACTTCCCTGCGAATGGATCTGCAGTGACTATGCAGTAGTAGATTTCGGTACCGCAAAGCCCGATATCATTTTTTCATCGCTATTTTGCCATCATTTTACCGATGAGCAACTGGTGTATATGCTGCAATGGAAACAGCGAAATGCTGTCGCCGGGTTTTTCATCAACGACCTGCAGCGGCACCGGCTGGCGTTCTACCTTATTAAATACATTACCCGATTTTTCAGCAGGTCCTATCTTGTAAAGCACGATGCGAGTCTTTCGGTTGCCAGGAGCTTCAGAAAAGAAGACTGGCTGCGGCTGTTCCGCGAAGCGGGACTTGCGGCGCCTGAAATCAGCTGGCGGTGGGCTTTCCGTTACCTTGTCGTATTTAAAAAAACTTGACGAGTTATAAACAACGACCAGTAAAACAAAAACATCTACATGCGCACAGAAGAAGAATATGATATCGCCATTGTGGGTGGAGGCCTGGCTGGTCTGGCACTTGCCATCCAGCTCGCCATGGAACATTACAAGGTTATTCTTTTCGAAAAAGAAAGATATCCTTTCCACAAAGTCTGCGGTGAGTACATCAGCCTTGAGTCATGGAATTTTTTAAAGACACTCGGACTTGATTTGGATAATATGCAATTGCCACTTATCACGAAGCTACAGGTTTCTTCAACTCATGGTAACTTACTACAGCACGAGTTACCGCTGGGTGGGTTTGGCATCAGCCGATATCGTATAGATGAATACCTGGCAAAACTTGCTGTAGATGCAGGCGTTGTGCTGAAAGAAGAGTGCAAAGTAAACGACGTTCATTTTGCGGATGACAGTTTTACCATTGAGACTTACCAACAAACCTATCGCGCTCGCGTGGTTTGCGGAAGTTTTGGGAAACGCAGTAATCTTGATCTTAAATGGAAACGGGCTTTCACCAGTTCAAAAAGGCAAAAGCTGAATAATTACGTCGGGGTGAAATACCATATTCAATCAGATTTCCCCCACGATACCATCGCGCTACACAATTTTGCAAACGGGTATTGCGGTATCGTGAAAATTGAAGAGGATAAATACAATCTTTGTTATCTCACTACCGCGTTGAATCTTCAACGCAGCCATAACAGTATCGCGGAAATGGAGAGAAATATTCTCATGAAGAATCCGCACCTGGAACGGATATTTTCTGAATCCCGGTTTTTATTCAATGCACCACTTGCGATATCCCAGGTAAGTTTTGATCAAAAGGAACAGGTGGAAGGTCATATCCTGATGACCGGCGATGCAGCTGGCTTGATCACCCCCCTTTGTGGAAACGGCATGAGCATGGCCCTGCACAGCAGTAAGCTGGCTGCCACACAAATTCATTTGTTTTTACAGGGTAAACTGAACCGCGCTGGCATGGAATCGCAATATACCAGGCTATGGAGAGAGAATTTTTCTAAGCGCATGAAAACGGGCCGGCGCCTGCAAACACTTTTTGGTCACCCAATGATGATGAATTCGCTGATCAGGGTAGGAAAAACATTTCCGCGCCTGTTGGACCCACTGATCCGAAAAACGCACGGGCGTCCTTTCTGATGCTGTCCATATTTTGCTAGTGGCATAATTTTTTATCCCTGTAACTAAGTATTAAATCATTCACAAAAAAAATATGGTATGAAACAATTAAAGAAATGGGGGTCCACCCTAAGCTTATGCATGATACAGTTAGTAATGGTAGCGCAGGACACGGTCCGTACACATACTACTACCAAGACGAGTGTAACCTGGTACACTCAACCCTGGATATGGGTAGTGGGAGCTGTTTTATTGTTACTAGTGATTATCGCCATGATGAGGGGAAGTAATTCAGGAGCAACCACTAAAACGACCACGGTGGTTAAAGAAGAAAAATCCTGAGCTGGGGACCATTCAAAATAATATAATGTGGTCTTTTTTCCCCGGACTTTCTTTTTCCGCACACAGTTAGATCTCCTCGAGGTTGATCAGCCTGAACAATTCTTTGGTGATGATCCGGCAATTTTCGGCTACGTCTTCCAGGGAGCAACTGATCATCTGTACATTTAACGGCAAGCCCTGACTGGATTCCATCAGGTCAAAACTGATCAGGCTCTTTTCTGTGACCTTTGACTTACCCTTTAATTGCCTGAAAATTTGGGTGGCCGATTCTTCATCGTCGCCCACAAAGAATTTCCCGATACATTCGTAGCCATGGGTGGTTTTCAGGTTGATCGTGATGTAAAAAGCCGTTTGCTTCATGTTACTAAGTTCCGCAACGAGAGTACCAAACTCCGGCATCGTCCATTATTTTTTTTCAAAAATATTCCATTTATGGCGACAGGAGCTCGGGTGCCAGTGTTTTCAATTCAGTAACTTGCAGGGTGCCGGACATGGTCCAGCTGATATTTTTTACTTCTAAAAATTTTATCATGGCAAGACTAATTTCGGAGGATGAGGTAAAACGTTTTCATGAAGATGGTTTTACCATTGTGCCTGGTTTTTTTTCAAAGGCAGAAATTGATAAACTATATAGTATCGCCATCGGCGACACCGTGATTAAGGAACATGCAGTCGATCTCAACGATCAAACGGGTAAGAAAACCCGGCTTACGCTTTGGTTTACCCCCGGTGAAGATGTGTATAGTCTCATGTTACGCAGCAACCGGATGGTCAATTCCGTCGCCAAACTCCTCGATAGTGACGCGCCGGTTTGTCATTTCCATACTAAACTAATGCAGAAAGAACCGAAGGTTGGCGGGGCCTGGGAATGGCACCAGGATTATGGCTATTGGTATAAGAATCAATTTTTATTTCCTGACCAGCTGGTGAGTGTAATGATCGCGCTCACTGAGGCAAATAAGGCAAACGGATGTTTACAGGTGATTCGTGGTTCGCATAAAATGGGACGTGTAAACCATGGCTTCGCAGGCGAGCAGGTAGGCGCCGATATGGTGATGGTGGAAAATGCATTAAAAACCATGGAACATGTGTATGTGGAGATCAATCCCGGTGATGCCTTATTCTTTCACAGCAATATCCTCCATCGTTCGGAAGCCAATACCTCCGACAAACCACGTTGGTCGATCATCTCGTGTTACAATTCACTATCGAATCCCGCATACAACGATGATTCCAGTTCCTGGAGAGAGCCGATACAGATCGTACCTGATACTGCCCTGATGGATGCGGAAGTAAAAGGCGCCTCTGAAACCGGTGACTTCCTGAAGAAAGAAAAAGATCCAGCCCTGAAAGAAACAGGCTGGGAGAAAGGCGTAGAAACTTAAATAGCACTGTACCCAAACAATATTCAACTATATTCAACCACTTTCAACAACAATTCAACTCACTATGCAACGTATCGCAATGCTTGGTTCCGGATTTATCGGCCGGTTTTATGCTGAATCATTACAAGGGCAGAGAAGCAGGGATAAAATCGTTAGTATTTATTCACGCCGCGAAGAGAGCGCAAAGAAATTTGCTGACGATTATCAATGTAAACACTGGACTTCGTCCATGGAGGAAGCCATCGCCCACCCTGAAGTAGATATTGTTTGTATAGCCCTGCCCAACAACCTGCATGAAGAAGCGGTTTTGCTTTGTTGTAAGCATAAGAAAGCGGTGATGACAACCAAACCGCTGGGCAGAACAGCGGCTGAGGCCAGGCGCATGCTCGAAGCGGTGGAAAAAGCAGGGATTTTCAATGGCTATCTCGAAGACCTGGTGTACACGCCCAAGTTTTTAAAGGCGCACGAAAGCGTGAGAAATGGCGCTATCGGAAGAATTTTGTGGGCTAAGTCAAGAGAAACACACCCTGGCCCGCATAGCGAATGGTTTTGGGACCTGGAACAGGCAGGGGGCGGTTGTATCCTCGACCTCGGCTGTCATTGTGTAGAGATCACGCGTAGTTTTATTGGAAAAGATATCCGCCCGGTGGAAGTGATGTGCTGGGCCGATACGCAGGTAAAGCCTATTGATGCCGAAGACCATGCTATCGCACTCGTAAAATATGAGAATGGAGCTATCGGACAGTT
Organism: Bacteroidota bacterium; assembly: GCA_023411775.1. Taxonomy (GTDB): domain Bacteria; phylum Bacteroidota; class Bacteroidia; order Chitinophagales; family Chitinophagaceae; genus Terrimonas_B. The sequence goes on from JAEYOL010000185.1 coordinate 12,850, forward strand.
TGAAGTGAGCTGGACATTCCGCGGCGGCCTCGATCTGCGCGACGAAGTGATGGGTTCGGAAGGCACCATCTGGATGAATAATTTCCTGCGGACAGGTTTTGAAATGTTTACCACCGGCAAGGGCGGCGACTATATCGCAGAGAAAGCGGAAAGTAATACCGGCTGGTTGTTTCCCGTAGGTGATGAATTAAATGAACTGGGATATAACCACATGTTCACCGATATGTTCAACTCCCTCGAAAAAGGAGTTGCACCAAGAGAAACTTTTTATGACGGTTATGTGGTCAATGCAGTACTCGATGCGGCATACAAATCGGCTAAAACAAAACTTTGGGAGCCGGTGCAACTGGAAGTTTGGAGAGGTAAGACCGGTGTCAGCAAGGACAGCCACCTGGTCGATTATGATAAAGACCATTACCTAGTCAAAGAAGAAGTGACACACTATGGCGCGAAGAAACTCATCTTAAAAAATAAACAGACCAACCGTATAGTTGAAAAAGTGCTGGAATAATCGTTACGAAATTTCTAACTCTTTCGGCTAATCATTCTATTTCATGCCCGCAACTTCATCAAGGAACATTTATACCGGGATCGGCCTTGCTTTGCTTGCTGTGATCATCTGGTCGGGCAATTTTATCGTGGCACGTGGCGTCATCAACCAGGTACCGCCCGTTAGCCTTGCATTTTATCGCTGGTTGCTGGCATCGTTGATTATCATACCCATCGCATTTAACTCATTCAGAAAAGACTGGCCGGTGATCAGGCGGTCCTGGCATTATCTTTTTTGGGTGGCACTTACGGGTGTAGCCGTGTTTAATACATTTGTTTATTTCGGTGCACATTACACCTCGGCGATAAACCTGGCTTTGATCGGTACGACTTCCTCGCCGATATTCGCGATCCTGCTGGCCCGGATTTTCCTGGGTGAAAAAATCGGGATACTCAAAATGATCGGGTTGCTACTATGTATCGCGGGTGTTATTTTTCTGATTTCACGCGGGCATTTGGAAAACCTGATTCATTTTCGGTTTACAGCTGGTGACGGCTGGGTGCTTCTGGCGGGATTTTCATTTGCCGTATATAATACCCTCGTGAAGAAAAAGCCCACTGGCATTTCACCTCTTTCATTCCTGGCTGCCATTTTTACTTTCGGCACTGTTCTGCTGGTACCATTTTATATTGCTGAGTTAGGTCGGTCATCACCAGTGGAATGGAACTTCAGCCTCCTGCTTGTTATTTTATATCTCGGCCTTGGCGCTTCGGTGCTCAGTTTTCTGTTTTGGAATAAAGCAATCAGTTGTCTGGGCGCCGGACGCACGGCGCTGTTTGGCAATTTAATCCCCGTGTTCAGCAGCGTAGAGGCATCACTTATTCTTGGTGAAAAGTTTACAAGGATCCACGCGGTGAGTATGGTATTGGTATTCGCGGGGATCGTTATTGCCAACTGGAAACCGCGTGAAAAGGCCTGAAATAAGAAATCTGGAATATCGATCTGGTTAAGCGCTTGCCCGTCTTAAATTCAATTTGTCGAGTACAGAATCGATGTTTTTGCGGGTAAAAGGTTTGCGCAGGAAATAATGAATACCTTCTTCCACGGCTTTTTCCCTGATCCATGGTGAAGGGTCAGCTGTCATCATGATAATCTTGATCTCATCATCGATTGTTTTGATCTTGCGGATAAAATTGATCCCCAATCCGTCTGGAAAATTATTGTCAAGAAAGATCACGGTAGGTTTCAGGTAGGAAAGATATTGCTCCGCTTCGTCGAGGTTGTTTACCGTCATGGCATGGATCTTACGCCCTTCCAGTATGACCGACAACAGGTGCCCCAGGTCGTCTTCGTCATCAATGATCATCGCTGTTTGCACACGTAAGCCCATTACCGTCTTTTAAGAATTGGAAAAGCAAAAAGTCAGCCCTTTTTTTCTTTGGACCTGCCGTTGCAAAAAATGTGAATTCATTTACACCTTTTATTAGGATGTCGGCGCAATTGTTCGGTGATTTCCCAGGTTATTTTACGCGATTTTTGCTGAACGCATGCTTTTGGACGAATCGTTCCCATTCGCATTGCGAAAAAATTGGGGCAGGCCGGTAATAAATTACACAGTTGAGATCGTTGTATCGAGTTCGGTTTAGGGTATACCATGCGAATCGCGGGGACACGTTCAAAACGTCGTGCCTACGGCACTCATCCTCACTCGGGGGTACGTTCGGGCTACCAAAGCGACGCCCCTCTGGGGTTTTGATCCCGGATGTTTCAAATCGGTATTTCAAACGGGATTTTCGAATTAAACATTTTGTCGGACGATCAAATTATCAAATCAAAGACAAAGGAATCATTTTCAGACGGAGAACACCCGGTGCCGTAGGCACGACGTTATGGTAGAATACAAATCGCCCCAGGAAGAATGAACCCCGTAGGGGTGGCGTTTTGGTGAATTCATAAATTCCTACAATCTCCTAAACCCTGGCGTTGTAACACGGCTTGATAAATCTGCTCTCTTCCCTTTCCTTCGTATTCCAAATCTTTATACTACCTGATAATTTCATACTTTAGAGCGCTCACTTACACAAAACGACTGCATGACTATCCGCATTTTTATCACCGGGGGGACATTCGATAAAGAATATAACGAACTAAACGGCGAATTATATTTCAAGGAAACCCATATGCACGAACTCCTGGAACTGGGCCGCAACAAAGTGCCTGTTGCCATCACCACCCTGATGATGATTGACAGCCTTGAAATGTCGGAAAAAGACCGCGAATGGATCGTTTATCAATGCACCCAGGCTACTGAAGACCGGATCATCATCACCCATGGCACCGATACTATGGCTGAAACCGCCGCTGTCCTCGCCAAAAGCATCAACAACAAAACCATTGTTCTCACTGGCGCCATGATCCCCATCAAATTCGGGAGCTCGGACGGTTTGTTTAACCTGGGTAGCGCCCTGGCATTTGCCCAGACTCTTCCAAAAGGCGTGTATGTCGCCATGAACGGCCGGTATTTTAATTGGGACAATGTTCGAAAAAACAAGCAAACCGGCAGTTTTGAAGAATTAAGATAAAAAACTTGTTAAAGCGATTTTCGAAAGGATTATCGGGCACGATTCCTGCGTTATGGAGGGACTTAATTGACCATGATGATCCTAAGAAAAGCCATCCCCTTTTTTGCTATAATTTTACTGGCGGTTGTTGGTTGTAAAAAAGACCACGAGACCACCTCCAATCCCGGTTCATCCGCTATCAGCCCGGATGAATGTTTCCAGACAAATAGTGTTGTCGGTAGCCAAACAGTAGAGGGTCAATACATTATTTCATATAATAATGCTGCCACCGGATCCCGTGGCGTGTCTGGCACCAGTTTGCGCTCCTACGGGTCTGAACTTTTATCAAAAAATAAGATCGATAGATCAGCCCTGAAACACAGTTTTTCCGGTGGTCCGGGCGGATTGGTAGCCCGCTTATCGCCTGAAGAGGTGGCTCGTCTCCGCGAGGATGAAACGGTGGCATCGATCGAGCCTGACAGGATCATTTCCCTGGGAACCTGCTTTACTGTGGCTGAGCCCCGACTGATCACCTGGAATGTTGAACGGGTTGGCTATGGCGATGGAACGGGTAAAAGAGCCTGGGTCATTGATTCGGGGATAGATTTTGATCACCCCGACCTGGTGGTGGACCAGGCAAAAAGCAAATCTTTTGTAAACGGGAAGACTTCTGCCGATGATGAAAATGGGCATGGTACGCATGTTGCCGGTGTCATCGGAGGAAGGAACAATACCTATGGCGTTCTGGGTGTTGCTTCTGGTGCTACTCTTGTTTCTTTACGCGTTTTGGATAAAGAGGGTAAAGGACTTCTCTCATCTATCGTTCAGGCCCTTGCATATATCAATGAAAATGCTTCAGCCGGTGATGTGGTCAACCTGAGTGTTGGCAATGATGAAGGTATATCCGAAGCATTGGATCAACAGGTGAGGGCTACTGCCGCAAGAGGTATTTATATCGCCATTGCAGCGGGTAACGACAAAACATCAGCCAACAAATTTTCACCTGCCCGTGCCAATGCGACAAACGTGTATACCATTTCGGCTATCGATAGTCTCGACAGATTTGCGAGTTTTTCCAACTACGGAAATGATGTGATTGATTTTGCAGCACCCGGTGTGAAGATCCTCTCTACCTTTAAAAATGGAGGCTATGCCTATATGAGCGGTACATCCATGGCGGCACCACACGTAGCCGGTTTGCTTTTGCTAAAAGGAAATAAGATCTCCAGTGCGGGTTCGGCGAAAAATGATCCCGACGGTACGCCCGATCCTATCGCGCATTATTAAGCCTGGTTGTCCAAGGGAATTGACACCTGCAAACTGCATCCTTTTCCTCCTGTAGCGTTGATGTTTACCGTGCCATTATAGAACTGGGTGCGCTCATGGATATTGGCGAGTCCAATTCCCTGCCGTGTTTGATGCGGATCGAAACCTTTTCCATTATCAGTGATCTCCAGTTCAACTGTTTCAATGTTGGTGTGTAAACGAATATCTGCGGTAGTAGCGCCACTATGTTTCAGAATATTTTTCAGCTGCTCCTGTATGATCCGGAACAGGGTGATTTTTTTTCCCTGCGATATTAGGGTCTCGTCTACCTGGTGAATGAAGTTTATTTTAATTGCACCCGTGATTTGGATATCGGTGATGACCGCAAGAATGGTATCAGTCAGGGTTTCCTGTTTCAACTGTGGTGTGACAAGTTCCTTGGAAAGTTTCCGGATTTCTTCGATAGCCATCAACAGGTATTCAATACTTTTTTCTTTCAGTTGCTTTTGATCTTCACTCGATGTTTTGACTCCATCGAAGAATAGTTTCACCGTAGAAAGTATCTGGTTGACATTATCATGCAATTCATGCCCGATCCGTGTTCTTTCTTTTTCCTGCATCCGGATCACGGTCTCAGAGATCTCTTTTTGTTTTTGCAGGCGAAAATCGGCCAGTTCATTTTCCAGTTCCTTTACCAGTGAAATATCATTCAATGAACCGATCATCTTCACAGGGAGTCCATTCTCATATACAACAAAACCTTTGTCTTCGACATGTTTGTAGGTTCCATCGGCGCATTTGAAACGATAGGCATCCTGCCAGGATTGCTGGAAATTCTCTGTGGCTTCTTTCACTTTATCGGCCAGGCGATCCCGATCTTCAGGGTGAATCCTGCGCAACCACCACGACAAACCGCGTGAATTGTCGGATTGGTAACCAACCATTTCCATCAACGCTTCGTTGCGAAATATCTGGCCCGTTTGCATATCCCATTCCCAGATCGCATCGGAAGTTGCGCGGCTCAGGTTTAACATGCGCTGGTGGGCATCTTTTAATTCTTTTTCCAGGCGACTTTTATCAGGCAGGTTGATGGCCTGTCCTCCCAGGAGTTTTTTACCCGAACCTGAGTGAATGGGGAAAAGATGTATATGGGAAATGGTATGTGATCCATCGGCCCACTTTATTTTTTCGGTTGTCTGCACCGGCTTCCCGGTTTCAAAAACTTTCAGATGAATATTATATAAAGAGCGGGCAACCGAAACCGGGACGATATCGGTGATCTTGGCGCCAATGCATTCTTTTTCGATCAGGCTGAAATGATCATAAAAGGCCTGGCTCGCTATCTGCAACGCCGTTGTTTCATCTATCACCCAGGATAGTGTGGGGGTTTGTTCAAAGAAGGCGGCATTTAAAGCTTTACCTTCCCTGAGCTCTTGGGAGAGTTTGCGCTCTGCGGTGATGTCAACGAGGTGCGAAACAGCGGAAATCTGCTCACCTTCCAGTGGATGGCAGGGTTGTGAATTAAAAACTACCCATTTGATCTCGCCGCTTTGCAGGCGAATAACGAGTGTTTCTGTGTACGATTCACCTGTCGCGATCGCTTTCATAAACGGCGTTTCTCTGAACAAAAGGCGTTCACCATCTTCATTGCGGATCAGCCATTGGTTATTCCATTGAGCTTCGATGTCCTTCAGTTGATATAAATGTTCAAGCGTGGTACCGAATATAGAGGCGGCCATTTGGTTGGCTGCGATCATCTCGCCGTGGTTATCATGAAATACGAGTCCGTGGGGTCCTTCTGCGATCAATTCGCTATGGTTCTTTAATAATTCCTGAAAGCGATTGATTCGTCTATCATCAGCGATCTTGTATCCGACACATAGAAAGCGGTTTTTATTATTATCTCCCAGGCAATTGATCTGCCACTTCATGGGATGATAGTGACCGTTTTTCAGGTATAACTCCAGTGAGGGCTGTTGATCCTGAACAGGAGAGAGCAGGGCATTCCTGAGATCATTGCGGTGAGAAGGATGAATAAGGTCGAAAAAATTGGTCTCTGCTTCACGGGGATGACGCAGTTCCATATCGCGGATCATCCGGGAATTAGCGCAGGCGATCCTGCCATCGGGTTCGATGAGAGTGAGAAATAAATCTTCAGTGCAACGGTCCTTACCAATGAGCTGTTTTAGTTCCGACCAACTCGTTTTTTTCATTAGGGATACTTTTTTCGTCTGGATTTATAGCATAAGTAATTGGATAAGTGTTATTGGCAGGTTCTTGTTCCGGACAAATGTATAAAACGATCTTTACCCCTGTAATAGACCAAACCAAGATTTCATTGTAGTTTAAAATACTACATGGAAACGCTTAGTTTTCGACATCTAGTTGACAACATTCGTTCGTTCTGGATTGGTCAGTCCTTTTTTTTTTCGTCTTCGAGTATCCGTTTCATGGCTTTGAGCAGCCCTGTAGGTAAAGAGTCCTTGCAGATAAAATCTTCCGCGCCTGCTTTTAATACCCTTGGCGCGTATTGTTCGGCGGGATAGGTACTAAGGATGATAACCGGCAGTTTTTTACTGGTGGCTTTTATTTTTTTCAATGCAGTAAAGCCACCTCCACCCGGCATAGCAAGGTCGGAAATGACCAGGTCCCAGGAATCTTCGGCAACCTTGTCAAGAAGTCCCTGAGTATCGGTGGCTTCATCGACAAAGATTCCGGGAAACTCCTCCAGGATAATTTTTTTTAAAGCTTGCATGACGACCGGATGGTCATCCGCAATGATGATCCTATGCATAAAAACGGGTGTGAATTAGCTGGTTATATTGCTTATGCAAAATAGCTATTCATCGCGAAGGGACATGTAGCCTGAAGATTTTAAATAATGTAGACTTTATACTACAAATTTAAACCATTTGAACCACCGTATAACGCTGAGTTCCTTTAGTTAGCGGGCCTGATTGACCTTTTCAGATCAACTTTTTTTCGAGGGCGTAGCGGGTTAGTTCGGCGTTGGAACGGATCCCCATTTTTTCCAGTATCCGCGAGCGGTACGTACTTACCGTTGTAGTGCTGAGTGAAAGCTGGTTCGCGATATCTGAAACCGATTTACCGGAGGCCAGTAATTTGAAGACATCAAATTCCCGGTCCGACAGCAATTCATGCGGGAGTTTGTTATTATTATTATGAAAGGCGTCCGCAAGTTTTTCCGCGATGGAGGGAGTGATAAATTTTTTTCCCAGTTTGACGGTTTGTACCGCCTTGATGATATCGTCGTGAATACTTTCTTTTTGAAGATAACCGGAAGCACCGGCTTTTAATACGCGGAGAGCATATTGATCTTCCGGATACATGCTCATGATAAGCACCGGGAGATCGGGAGCAATTTGTTTGATATGGGCAAGGGCGTCAAGTCCACTACGACCGGGCATATTCATATCGCAGATCACGACATTCCACCCATTGTTCAGCACCTGCTTTAAAAGCCCTTCTGTATCGGCCACTTCACCTATCTCTGCCGAAGGATATTCTTCGAGCAGCAATTGTTTCAATCCTTTACGGACTATGGCATGATCGTCTGCAATGAGAATTCTTAGCATGATCAATTGTGTTTTTACAGGTCGGTATCCGGCAAAGGTACAATTACGGTAACCATTGTGCCTTCTCCAGGATGACTGCTGATATTATATTGTCCTCCCATCACCTGGCTTCTTTCTTTCATACCCAGCAACCCTAGGGTTTTCCTGTTGCCCTGCTTATCCACCAACCCGTTACCGTTATCGCGAATGATTAGAACCAGTTGCTTATTCTCCTGCGATAAACTGACCATTACTTCCGTTGCACCCGAATGCCTTGCTACATTGGTCAATGATTCCTGAAAAATACGGAATATCCCGATCTTAAACGCATCTGGTAAAGGTATTTCTGCATCAGGTACCTGTAATTTTTTCCTGATGCCCGAACGTTTTTCAAATTCTTCGAGATGCCATTCCATCGCCGCCAGCAATCCAAGGTCATCAAGCAGGCTCGGGCGCAACTCAGATGCAATGCGACGGATCGTTCTTGATGTAGTGTCAATAACACCCATTATCTCACCCAGTTTTGTTTTCACCGGTTCACCAGGTGAATCAAGTTTTTTATTCAACCAGGAGACGTCCATTTTTAAAACTGTCAGCAACTGGCCGAGCTCATCATGTATCTCACGTGAGATATAAAGTCTTTCTTCTTCCCGTACCTGCTGCAGGTGCCCGGTGAGTTTGCGGATGGACTCATAGGATTCTTTCAGTTTTTCTTCGGCGATATATTTCTCCGTCACATCATTGGCCAGCACGAGCCTGGTTTGCTGACCCATGTAAACGAGGTCGTAAGTAACGACATCAACAAAAATTATTGTTTTGTCTTTTTTGATATGCCGCCAGATTCCCGCATGATGAATACCCCTGAACGAAGTACTGGTATTTTGTTTCAGTCGCTCATATTCATCTGGTGGTCTCAGGTCATATATATTGAGATTGAGAAATTCTTCACGCTGATAGCCGTATTGCTCCAGCGCTGCATTGTTTACATCGATGACTTTATATTCCGGCAGGCTCAGCATCCACATGGGAAGCGGGTTGCGTTCAAACAGCAACAGCTTTTCTTCCATTTCTTTTCGCTCTGTGATATCGCGTATAAAGCCGATAAAGAATTTTTTATTTTCCTGTCGCAACAGTGACACCCGGAGAGAAACATCCAGTGACGAACCGTCTTTACGTATGGCCTGGATATCGATGGTTTTACCAAGAATATTGGCCTGGCCGGTTTCAAGATAACGCTGCATGCCAATGCTATGTCGTTCCCGAAGATCTGGTGGAATGATGAGTTCACTTAATAAGCGCCCCTTCGCTTCTTCATCCGTCCACCCAAAAATCGACCTTGCCTCCTGGTTCCATTTGGTTACTATACCCGCCGTATCAATTACTACCACGGCATCTGGTGCATTTTGTAAAATGGCGTTGATATACTTTTCACGCTCGCGCAACGCATCTTCGGTTTGTTTTTTCAACAGGTCTCTTTTGTTGAGCAACCAGGCGTTGTACCAGATTATACATACAAAGATCACGATGATGCTCAGCACATACATCGTAGTGCCAAACTCATTGGAATAAAGCCCGGTCCAGTTGCCCTGTAATCGTAATAAACCCAGCACGGCAGGAATAACTATGGCCGCCGGCAGCAGTACCCTCGCGACCAGACTACCACTTAGCGTTGAAGTAAGTTGCTTCATTACTCCTTTGTCAGGATCAGAAAAAAGTATATGAAGCGAAAAGAGAAAAAAACACAATGCTGCCGGGGCCGGCATGAAAATCTGATTGTGCAAGTTCAAAAAACTTCGTACCTGGTACACATAACCCAGCAGGAAAAGCAGGCTTATAAATGCGGTTATCAGTCCGAGAAAATGGCAAACACCCAATCTTCGCCGACGTCGCATGATCAGCGAAATACCAGACAACACAAAACAAAATGCTGATACCGCAGAAATTTTACTTGTAATGTTGGAAGTGGCTTCGTCTTCAGGTAGAAAATCAAAACCGAAAACCTGGCTGGCGATTTTCACCAGTCCTATTAGTGTCACAATTAACACCAGCACCCCGGCAGGTATGGAATCCAGCCTGGCGTATTGAAGGCGTGCCGCGAGACCCAGTAAAATAAAGCACATTGCAACGATGGGAGGCATGCTGACCGGAGGCAGGAAAAATGTCTTTAAAAAATAAACATCCAGCTGCCAGCCCAGCAAAACCAGCGCCGGGATGGCGATCAATACCATACTGATATGCCCCGCCCAGGACCTGGCCTTATTAGTGATCGTGGTATCGATGGGCAATGGCATAGGTTTCTTTTTTTCGGGACAAATAAACGTAAATATTTATGAGCGGCAGAAGGGCGGGAAAATATTTTCCTATATTTGCCCTCCTCTTAAGCATTCGAATATGAAAATGACAAGGGTTCGCCTCTAAATTTCAGGACCCACCATCCTCGGTCAAGTTACAACAGCAATAATATATTGCTGCATTAGATCATTTTCACAATCAATCAACTCATGTCGCGTACAATTAGCACAACCAATAAGGTGTCGGGTATCCTGGCGCTTATAAAACAATCCATCCGGGGTGAAGAAATGGATTATACCCAGGGCAGCATCCGCAAGGCTGTAATGATGCTGGCTATACCCATGATCCTTGAGATGTGCATGGAAAGTGTGTTCGCCCTCGTAGATCTGTATTTTGTCGGCCATCTTCCCGACAGCGATAAAGCACAGCAGGTAGTAGGTCTTACCGAATCGGTGATCACCATTATATATTCTATCGCCATCGGTATCAGTATGGCCGCCACAGCACTGGTGGCCAGGCGTATCGGTGAAAAAAATAATGTGGCTGCAGCGAAAGCAGGTGCGCAGACCACCAGTTTGTCAGTTATCATTACCATTATATTGAGTGTCGTAGGTTTTGTTTTTGCGAAAGATATACTCCTGCTCATGGGCGCTTCGGAAGAAACCGCAAGCTATGGCATCAATTATACCCGCATACTCACAGGCGGTAGTATTGTGATCATGCTACTCTTCCTGATCAATGGTATTTTCCGTGGTGCCGGCGATGCCAGCATGGCCATGAAAAGTCTTTGCATCGCCAATGTGGCCAATATCATATTATGTCCACTACTGATCCGTGGCTGGGGACCCGTTCCCGCCTTCGGACTTACCGGTGCGGCAATGGCTACCACTATCGGCCGTGGGATCGGTGTGCTTTACCAACTATATCATTTATTCAATGGTAAGAGTGTTATTAAAATGACGCTTGCCTATTTCAAACCAGAATGGCAGTTGATAAAACAGGTCGTTAGTATCGCTGCACCAGGTACGTTCCAGTTCCTCGTGGCATCAGGAAGCTGGATCGTTTTGACCGCTATCGTTGCACAATCAGGTGAAGCAGCATCGGCGGGTTATATCACGGCGATCAGGGTGGTAATGTTCTTTTTATTACCAGCCTGGGGTTTGAGTAACGCAGCGGCTACACTCGTAGGACAAAACCTCGGCGCATTGCAGCCCCAGCGTGCGGAGCAAAGTGTCATGAAGACGGCCAAGTACAATGCTATATTTATGGCCATTGTGACCATCCTGTTTTTTGCGGCCGCTCCATATATCATTGGGTTTTTCGCTGAAAAGGAAGATACCCGTAAGATCGCGATCGAGGCCATGCTGATCATCAGTTCGGGTTATGTGTTCTATGGAGTAGGTATGGTGATGGCAAACGCCTTTAATGGCGCAGGTGATACCAAAACACCGACGGTTATCAATGCCATAGGGTTCTGGGCATTTCAAATACCCCTGGCGCTGCTATTATCCAAGACCATGAACATGGGTGCAACCGGTGCATTTATTGCCATACCCGCTGCGGAAACGGCTATTGCTATCGCCGCATTTATATTATTTAAGAAGGGAAGCTGGAAGAAGGTAAAAGTGTGATTAATGCAAGAGTAATTTTTCCTTGTGTTTGATCAATCTGCTTCGTAAATATTCCCGGCAACAGGGTGAAACATTACCCTGTTGCTTTTATTTATTAATTGCCGATACTATTTTTGAGTCTAATAGCGTTTTGCTATTCGAAATCCGTACCTGCTTGAAAAACTTTGCGATAATAAGCGCTTATTGCCTTCTATTGGCATGGCCCCTGCTTTCCTGGAGCCCACCGCCAACGACCGCTTCCTCCCTCACTACAAAGGAGCCTGCTCCTGTTACGCATAGCCTCGAAGCCGAGATCAGTTCACTATACGACATGATGAACCTTGAACAGTGGGGCTTGTCAAAGCGGGCATTTTCATACGCTTACAAGGGATATATATCTCTTGTGAAAAAGAAGATCATCAGCCGGCAACAATACCTCACCATTTGCGATTTCGGTCAGTCTTCGAATAATAAAAGACTTTATGTGCTCGATATGGCATGCAATGAAGTGGTGATGAACACTTATGTAGCGCATGGACGCATGTCGGGTGGAGAATATGCAACACGGTTTTCCAACAGGCCCCGATCCAATCAAAGCAGTCTCGGTTTTTATAAAACGATGCAAACCTATCATGGCGAACATGGTTTATCGCTGCGCGTAAAAGGTCTTGAGGCTGGGTATAATGATAAAGCGGGTCCGCGGGCGATTGTGATACATGGTGCAGATTATATTGGCGACAAATGGCTGGAACGAAATAGTTTTATGGGTCGCAGCTATGGATGTCCTGCTGTTCCCAGGGAAGAAAGCAGGGATATCATCAACACCATCAAAGACGGCTCCTGCCTTTTTATTTATTACCCATCAAAATCGTATCTCTCCGGTTCCAAAATATTAAACGGCTGATTGGACACAGACAAGGAAGGATGATAGCAAAGGCCCGGCTCAAGCATGTCGGGCTTCTTGTTTTAGCCTACCTTTGTCAATCATGCCACGATTCAATCGTCACGATACATTCAACCTGCTATCCAGGTTAAGCTTTCGAAGAGCGTGGAATGGAGTGAAAGTGCTTAGCAGCTTTTACCTCAGCAAATGGACCGGTAAACCGCTGCAGTGGGGCTATCCTATTTCCATTTCCATGGAGCCCACCACTTCCTGCAACCTTCGTTGCCCCGAATGTCCAAGTGGTCTCCGGGCTTTTACAAGGCCGACCGGCATGCTTCAAAAAGATTTTTTCAAGGAAACGATCGATCAGCTTCATAAGGAACTTCTTTACCTGGTATTTTATTTCCAGGGAGAACCCTATCTCAATCCATCTTTCCTGGATATGGTGTCATACGCATCTTCGAAGAGGATCTACACGGCTACTTCCACCAATGCACATTATCTGAATGATGCAAATTCAAAGCGAACCATCGAGAGCGGCCTCGACCGCCTGATCATTTCTATTGACGGTACTACGCAGGAGACCTACCAGCAATACAGGGTGGGGGGACGGCTGGATAAAGTGATCGAGGGTGCAAAGAATATTGTGAAATGGAAAAAGGAACTGAAAAGTAAAACGCCCTTTGTTGTTTTCCAGTTCCTCGTTGTCAAACACAACGAACACCAGGTGGAAGAAGTTAAAAAGCTGGCCAAGGAGATCGGTGTGGATGATGTATGGTTTAAGACCGCGCAGGTTTACGACTATGAGAATGATCCGAATAATCTCATTCCCACGATCGATAAATACAGTCGCTACCGCAAAACCGAAAATGGAACGGTCTTTAAAGGAAAATTATCCAACCATTGCTGGCGACTTTGGCACGATCCTGTGATAACCTGGGATGGGATTGTGGCGCCCTGTTGCTTTGATAAAGATGCGCAACACAGGATGGGCAACCTGCGGGAAAAATCGTTTAAAGAGATTTGGAAAAATGGTGAGTACACCCGGTTCAGAACACAGATATTGAAGGGGAGGAAGAACATAGATATCTGTGCCAATTGTTCTGAGGGTACCCGGGTCTGGAACGATGCCTGAGACTGGACCAGCAATCATTAAACCCGATTATATGCCAATTCCATCATCCGTCACTACCCGGCTGGAATACCAGCATAAATCCCTGCTTGATATCATCGAAGGTTTATCGGATGAAGAGATCCGGATGCAGATCATTCCCGGCAAGTGGTCGATCTTTGAAAATATCGTTCACCTGCAGTCCTACCAGCACACTTTTATTGATCGGGTGAAAAAACTATTATCAGAAGACAATCCCGTATTCCCTGTATATACCGCGGAGGCGGATCCATTATTTCATGATAACCTCGGTCGTTCCAGCCGCGAAGTGATCCAGGATTTGCTGAGCACCCGAAAAGAACTGGCTTCAGGAATTTTATCATTTAAAGACGAGGATTTTTTGAAAACAGCCACCCATCCCCGTTATGGAAAAATGAATCTTACGTTATGGCTTAATTTTTTCCTTTTGCATGAGGCTCACCATCTTTTTACCATATTCAAGCTCAGTGGCGAGTTGAGAAAGAAAAAGGATTAATTTGATGTTTAAACATTAACTTTGTAAATAACGGACTTTGTTCCGGGTTGGGCAATCTGGGGTGTTAGCATAAATCTTTATATTTTTAAATCTATTCTATGGGCATTGACCAGGACATACATCAAAGCAAATTCAGGAATGTGCACCAAAAAGCGGGGCTCAACCTAATTTACACCTATGGTTGGGTGATGGAACGGATCAAAGAACTGTTTGCGACCGAGGATATCACACCGCAACAATTTAATATCCTGCGTATACTTCGTGGTAGTCACCCTCAACCTCTATCTACCCTGCAGATCCGTGAAAGAATGCTTGACAAAATGAGTGATACCAGCCGGATCGTTGATCGGCTGATCGCCAAGGGGCTGGTAAAAAAAGCGATCTGCAAAACAGACCGCCGCTTAGTAGATGTGCTGATCACCGAAAAAGGAAAGAAAATGCTCGAGCGACTCGACCTTCGCCAGGATGAGCTGGATAATATCGTGGGCAACCTCTCAGAAAAAGAAGCGACAACATTAAGTGAGTTGCTGGATAAACTTAGGGGTTCCTAGTTGATGTGCAGGGCAATGATTTTTCTCCTTGTGAACGCTCGTTAAATATTTTAATACACGCAACCAATTTCTTTCTTCCATTTCTACGTTTACAACTCCCATTTGCCTGCATTTTAAGCTTTACTTAACCCAATAATCAAGTATTTTCGCCGTTCTATTAAAACCTGCTCTGTGAATGGGTCCCGGGTTTTCAGGGTTGAAAATTTGGGCTCGCAGAATAGGGCGAAAAGCAACGAATATCAATGAAAGTCTTTTTCCTGGCCACTCTTGCTGTACTTAGCTGTCATGCCGCCATTTCACAACCCCAACATGAATTTCGCGGTGTATGGATCGCCACGGTCGACAATATCGACTGGCCTCAGAAAGGTGTGTATACCACTTATGGACAGAAAGCTGAATTTATCCGTCAGCTGGAACTGCACAAGCAAAATGGCATGAATGCCGTGATCGTACAGGTAAGACCTTCGGCCGATGCTTTTTATCCTTCCAAACTGGAACCCTGGAGTCAATGGCTTACAGGTGTGCAGGGAAAATCGCCCTCCCCATACTACGATCCCCTCCAGTTTATGATCGAGGAAGCGCATAAGCGGGGAATGGAATTTCACGCCTGGTTAAATCCTTACCGCGCCAATTTCAATATTAATTCAGCATCAATTGCTAAAAACCATATCACACGCATCCATCCCGAGTGGTTCGTGAACTATGGCGGAAAAAAATATTTCGACCCTTCCAATATTGACGGACAAAACCACGTGGTAGCCGTGGTGAGAGATATTGTGAAGCGTTATGATGTAGACGGTATCCACATGGATGATTATTTCTATCCCTACAAAGTGCCCGGAAAAGAATTTCCGGATGCCGCTTCTTTTATACGTTCCGGGACCAAACTCAGCAAAGATGCCTGGCGCAGAAGTAATGTTGACAGCATTATTCGTAAACTTCATACGGCGATCAAGGAAGAAAAACCCTGGTGCAAGTTTGGGATCAGCCCTTTTGGTGTATGGCGCAATAGCAGCACCGATCCAGAGGGAAGTAATACAAAAGCAGGTGTTACAAACTACGACGACCTGTATGCCGACATATTGTTATGGATGAAAAAAGGTTGGGTCGACTATGTAGCACCGCAACTATATTGGGAAATTGGACACCGCCTGGCTGATTACAAGGAGCTGGTTGACTGGTGGAGCAGGCATAGCTATGGCCGCCATATCTATATCGGTCATGGTGTTTACCGCGCCTATGAAAAAAATCCCGCCTGGAAGAATCCAAAGGAATTACCCAACCAGATCAAAATGCTGAGGCAGTATCCCGAAGTGCAGGGCAGCATATATTTCAGCAGTAAAAGTTTTGACCGCAACCCCAATGGCTGGAATGACAGCCTCCAAAATAACTATTACAAAAAGCCAGCCCTCATACCTGAGATGGAATGGCTGCCATCCAGGAATACCATTTCAGCGGGCACGCGTAAATAGAATCATTTTCCGACCGGGTACACCAAAGTACCGTAGGCACGGTGTTATGGTAGAAAATGATTTAATAAAAAGATTTGAACTCCGTAGGGGTGACGTTTTGGTGGATTCGTTAATAAATATTTATTCGAATTTTATGATTAACACCAATTATGGTGTGACGTTAATTAATTGTCGGTTGATCAAATAATTCAATCAAAGACAAAACAATCATTTTCCGACCGGGTACACCAAAGTGCCGTAGGCACGACGTTATGGTAGCACCGTAGGCACGGCGTTATGGTAGAAGGCAAATCGCCCCAACATCTGAACCACATCGGGGTGACGTTTTGATATCCATGAATTAGTGTCAAGGTTCGATCGATACATTCTTCTTTAATGTTTGTAAATGTTGTTTCAACAATTTTTACCGATTAAAAAGGCATTTTTAAAAGGTGAAAAACCCATGGTCTCCAACCAGAATCATTGTAATGTTGGGTGTAAATACCAGCTGGTATCATTTATTTACCAAACAGGCTTTTTATGTCAAACACTTACACCCAGATTTCTATCCAGGCAATTTTTGCAGTGAAGGGAAGACAAAAAATAATAACTCCGGATTGGCGGTACTCTTTGCATAGTTACATTGCTGGCATAATTAATGACGAAGGAGCATTTAGTCTTGCTGTGGGCGGATGGAAAGATCATGTACATGCATTCTTTGGATTACAACCCACACTTTCTATTTCCGAGATAATGAAGAAAATTAAAGCCGGTAGCTCTGCATGGGTGAACAGAGAGGGTTTCATAGACGGAAAGTTTCAATGGCAAAGTGGTTACGGCGCGTTTTCATATTCAAAATCACAAAGGGATTCCGTGATAAAGTATATTATAAATCAGGAAGAACACCATAGCAAAGAAAGTTTCCGTAAGGAATATTTGAGGATGCTGGACAATTTTGAGGTTAATTATGATGAAAAGTATTTATTTGAGTTTTATGATTAACACCAATTATGCTGTGACATCAATTAATCGTCGGTTGATCAAATAATTCAATCAAAGACAAAACAATCATTTTCCGACCGGGTACACCAAGGTGCCGTAGGCACGAAGTTATGGTAGGATATATCGCCCCAAGACATCTGAACCCGTAGGGGTAACGTTTGGTGGATTCGTTATTGAATTTTCATTCGAAAATGTTTTGATCATTACGATGGTTCAAAACGTCGTGCCTACGGCACTCAGATCGTTGGGGGATATTGAGTGTACCAAAACGTCGCCCCACTGGGGCTGTGATCCCAAACGTTTCAAATTGGTGATTCAATAGAATTTTCGGGATTGACATTTATTTACGGAGGGTCAAATGATCACACCAATACCTAATCCAAAGTCAAAAGGATCATTTTAAAACCGAAAACACTAAGTGCCGTAGGCACGGTGTTATGGTAGAAAATGATTTAATAAAAAGATTTGAACCCCGTAGGGGTGACGTTTTGGTGGATTTGCTATGAATTTTTTACGAACCATGATCTAATTTTCCGCCGCTTTAGCAATCTCAATCATACACCGCTGCAACGAAAGCTTTAATGTTTTAAAATCACTGCTATTGCATTGCAGCGCGATCGTCATCTTTTGTTGAGGGAAATAGGCCAGCTCGGTGAGGTATCCAGGGAAAAAGCCACTATGACCATATACGGGTCCAAGAGGGGTGGACCTGATGATTACTCCCAGGCCATATTTTGTGTTGGGACCTAATTTAGCAGGCACAGCCGATGAAAGCAATATCGTTGTATCAATGATTTTGCCTCCGTATAAAAGCATGCCCCATCTGGCAAGATCCGCCGTAGTAGAATATAAGCCGCCGCCGGTCCATTCAAATTGTGGGTTAATGATAAAACGTCCATCCGCGTCGATCACTTTGTCGCGACCGCCAAAAGCATTCGCATCACCTGCATAACCCTGCGCAAGTCCTGGCAACAGGCGCCGGTCGGAGGGACGCGTATTCAACAATTGATGAGGAATTAACAGCTCCGCCTGTAGCAATTCATAATATGGTTTACCAGCAAGTTTTTCCAGTATCATACCCAGCAGGATATAATTGGTGTCCGAGTAATCCCAACCATCGCCTGCATCGAATGCGGCTTTTTCATCCAGTACATAATTGATCAGTTTTTCGGGATTCCAAACTTTATCCGGGTCGGCGCTAAGGTCTTGCTGGAACGCCGGCTTGAATTCATACCTCATAATTCCGCTGCTATGGTTCATCAGCATTCTTACGGTCACGTCGGCGGCATTGGGCAGGCGGCTGAACCACTCATAATGGCCCAGGTAAGCCGAAACTTTTTGATCCAGCCCGAGTTTTTCCTGCATGATCAATTTGATGGCAAGAGCCGACACATAGGTTTTACCTACACTCCCCTGTAGCATCATGTCGTCTACAGAGAGGGGTATTTTTTTCTCTTTATCGTTGTATCCGGCAACGAGTACAAGCGCGGGTTTATTTTCTTTTATCACGGCAAGACTCAGTCCGGGGAACTGACCCGCTACCTGCAGTGAATCAAGCAGGGCCTGGATGCTGCGCGTTTGCCCAATAGCACTATTCAGTAACAGAAGCAGGCAGGACAACAAATAAACTTTTCGGAACATCCTTAAATTTTTGGAAAGATGCATCAAAAATCAACGGCTTGATGATCGCCTGAAATTGGAATTGGCCTTTTATAAAAATCCGGCACAAAACTGGTCTATTATAGAATCGTGTGGAAAAGCCCTGGTGTGGAAAGAATATTTTCAAAACTTAACATTCCATATTTTTCAAGCCAGGTCCTTTTCGTAACCAATTTTAAAACAGCTACTTACAACTTCAAACCCGGTAGCTGACCT
>JAEYOL010000041.1 GCA_023411775.1 Bacteroidota bacterium
GTCGAGATCATCAATAATCCATCGCTCAAAGGCAAGCCCATCATCGTAGGCGGCACCAGCGACAGGGGTGTTGTATCCACCTGCAGCTATGAAGCCCGGAAATTTGGTGTGCATTCCGCGATGCCGATGCGCACGGCTGTAAAATTATGTCCGCAGGCGATCCTGCTTCGTGGAAGTATGACCCAGTATAGCAAGTATTCCAGGTGGGTAACCGATATCATTGCTTCCAAAGTGCCTTTGTTTGAAAAAGCGTCCATCGATGAATTTTACTGCGACCTGACGGGTATGGATAAATTTTTTAAGGTCAGCCAGTACACGCGGGAACTGCGTGAACTTATAATTAAAGAAACAGGGCTGCCGATCTCATGCGGGCTGTCGTCGGCTAAGTTCATCAGCAAAATCGCCACCAACGAAGCAAAACCAAACGGCTTCCTGGAAGTGCCACATGGCCGGGAAAAAGATTTTCTATGGCCCCTGAAAATAGAAAAGATCAATGGCGTGGGGAAGCAAACTGAACAGCAATTGAAGAGCTTCGGCATCTACACCATCGAAGATATTGCCCGCACGCCGGTGGAGATCCTTGAAAAATATGTAGGTAGTTGGGGACAGTCTTTATGGCATAAAGCACATGGTATCGGCAGCGCTGATATCGAAACGGACTGGGAACAAAAAAGTATGAGCCGGGAGAACACATTCCATGAGAATATTTCGGACATCGGATTATTGCATAGCGAGTTGGTAAGACTGACCGAACAAAATGCCTATGACCTCCGTAGTGATGAGAAAATGACAGGTTGTGTGACGGTCAAAGTGAGGTATCCCGATTTTGAGACCGTGTCGCGGCAGGAAACGATCGACTATACTTCGCTTGATGACCTGTTGATCGCAAAGGTGAAAGACCTGTTCAACAAGCTCCACCGCAAGGGACAGCCTGTTCGCTTATTGGGAGTTCGCTTCAGCCATTTGATCCCTTTCACGTTGCAAATGAACCTGTTCAATAATAACGAAGAAAAGCTCAACCTCTACAAAGCCGTTGATGAAATCAAGGGCCGTTTTGGGATTAAATCGATAAAAAAAGCGGCCGCGGCCAGAAACAGGACGCGGAATTCCGAATAAAACCATAGTCCTTATCTTCGCCCCTCCAGAAAAGATTATTCATCGCTTAATTCAATTATAATGCAAGCTTGGAAAGAATACCAGGAGAAAAACAAGGATCGGTTTTTACAGGAAATGCTCGATTTACTCCGGATACCCTCTGTTAGCGCAAAGAGTGAACACAAAGCCGATATGCAGAAATGCGCCGAAGCAGTGAAGAAGAGTTTGACAGACGCGGGCTGCGACCGGGCCGAAGTAATGGCAACAGCTGGTCACCCGGTTGTTTTTGGAGAAAAGATAATAGACCCCTCTAAACCTACAGTATTGGTTTATGGACACTATGATGTACAACCCCCGGAACCCCTGGAACTTTGGACCAACCCACCGTTTGAACCAACGATCATTGATGGAAAAATATATGCCCGTGGATCTGCTGATGACAAGGGCCAGTTCTTCATGCATGTAAAAGCCCTTGAGACCCTGGTAAAGACAAATACCATGTCGACCAATATCAAATTCCTGATAGAAGGTGAAGAGGAAGTGGGCTCACCTAACCTGGCCAGGTTTGTTGCTGCAAATAAAGACCTGCTTAAAGCCGACGTGATCCTGATCAGTGACAGCGCTATGCTTAGCCTGGATAATCCATCGTTGGATACAGGCGTCCGTGGTTTGAGTTATATCCAGGTGGAGGTAACCGGCGCCAATCGCGACCTGCATAGCGGAACCTATGGTGGCGCGGTTGCCAACCCGATCACCATATTGGCCAGGATGATTGCTTCCTGCCACGATGAAAACAATCATATTACCATCCCGGGATTTTATGATGATGTGGTAGTGGCCAGCGAGGAAGAAAGAGCGCTGATCAACAAAGCCCCTTATAATGAAAAGGAATATATGGACGAACTGGGCGTGAAAGAACTCTGGGGTGAAAAAGGATATACCACTTATGAAAGAACCGGGATCCGTCCAACCCTCGAAGTGAATGGCATCTGGGGAGGCTATACCGGCGAAGGCGCCAAAACGGTGCTGCCCTCCAAGGCATTTGCCAAAATTTCGGCAAGACTTGTACCCAATCAATCCTCGGATAAAATAACCGAAAAGCTCTTGAGCTATTTCAAGTCCATTGCTCCAAAATCGGTGACTGTAAAAGCAGAATTGCACCATGGTGGTGAACCTTACATGACACCGATCGACAGCAAGGGATACAAGGCGGCATCGAAAGCGGTGGAAACTACATTTGGCAAAGCTCCTATACCTGTTCGTGGAGGAGGCAGTATTCCAATTTGTTCCATTCTTGAAAAAGAGCTTGGGATTAAGATAGTCTTTATGGGCTTTGGTCTCGACACCGACAATCTTCATAGCCCGAATGAAAAATATAATATCGAGAATTATTATAAGGGTATTGAGACAATTCCGTATTTCCATAAATATTTTGCGACCGCGTAGGTTCCAAAAATTAATGACCGGGTGTTTTCGGTTGTAAATGGTGCCTCGTACGACTACGTTGATGCCGTTGGGCATCCCTGCGAGCGCTAACGATATAAATAAAGGGCAAACCATTTAGACGAAGCGAAAAATAATAATACAGATCGTAAAGCCGATGACGGGGGTTACCGGTCCGTTCAGGCAGGGCTGGGATATCATGCCGGGTGAAATGGGTCTAAATTTATCGGGGGGAGTGACAGCTGATCGCCATTATCCGGGTTTTGTTGAAACCGGGGATTGATGTTCTTTGATGAAGCACACCGCACTTGACTCACTCAGTCAATAAGCTATCAAGAAACCATCAGGTATATTTCTTCACGCATGATGCTATTTAAGTTGAGGTATAGATTAAGGTATAGGCTAATCCCAGCGCTATATTTGAGTAGGGTTTTATTTAAATGCTATCAGACACTTAAAGCTTCTGACATCTAGTAGCGCAAATTCATAAAAAGGCAATGGGTAAAAAACATTTTTTTTCGCTTTTTTTATCCTGCCCGGGTTTCACACCCCGTCAGATACTTAAAGCTTCTGACATCTAGTAGCTCAAGTTACGCGGAAAACCATGGGTAAAAAACGGGATTTCAACGTTTTTTTGTCGTCCCGCCCAACCGCCTTATGCTTATCTTTCCTCGTTTGCTCCAAAAGTTAGTTTACCATTGGAAACCGGAAATCTGTGCGCACCAAACTCTCCCCGGAACATTTTTTCATCATCCACATAGAAAAACAGCGCTTATTTGGTAGTAGCACCTCGTATGAAACATTTAACCATTCTATTCACATCTGCATCATTAATCATCCCATGCAATTACGCCTGATGGCTTAAATAGGAAATCATTTCTGACCCGGTGTAATTAACCTCGAATGTTCAGGCAGGCTTTTTTTAATTTTGCAGGAATGGGTGAGAAAGAAAAATTGAGACTCGACAAATACCTTTGGTCCATACGCCTGTTCAAGACAAGGACCCTGGCCGCTGCTGCCTGTGATACGGGAAAGGTAAAATACAACGGCCTGCAGGCAAAAGCTTCCAAAAACGTGCAGGTGGGAGATGAGTATGAAATAAAAACGGAGGCTAAACGCTGGCGTATCAAAGTAATGGGTTTACTGGATAAAAGAGTGGCCTACGCTGAGGCAATTAAATACTATGTTGACATTACGCCTGCTGAAGAAATAGAACGGCTACAATACCAGGCCGCGAGTTTTCATACCGGTAAGAGGCCAAGCAAGATCGGCCGGCCTACCAAAAAAGAAAGAAGAGACCTGGATGAGTTTTTTGGAGATTAAGTTTTATCAACCACCAAGCCAATACCTTTCATGCGTCATTGCCGATTTATAAGCATGATTATCCTTTTACCTCTCTTCTCTCTTTCCTGCTCCAAAAATAGTAAGGAAAAAGACAACGAAGCGCCGGTTGTGAGCATAGAGGAACCTTTACACAATGCCATCGTTACCGGAGGAGAGGTTTTAAATATTCATGGCACCGTTGCAGATAACGAATACATCCATGAAATACATATAGAGATCAGCAATCTTCAGACCGGGGAAGAATATCTTCACATCCATATACACCCCACATCAGGTACATATTCGTACAGCCATGCTTTTAAACCTGTCAGCGGTATAAGCTACCTCGTCAGGGTTATCGCTGAAGATCCATCGAATAATGTCTCGTCCCAGAAAGTGGAGTTCAGCGCTAACTGAAGGTCGGTTGACCTATCAACCTAAATCAGGACAAGACAATGACTTCTAACTACGAACTTCTAACTTCTAACTACTAACTTATCTTTGACCCCAAGTATCCCAATAGATGCGGCTCGAATATGCGAATAGATATCATCACCGTTGTACCAGACCTTCTAAAGAGCCCGTTCGAGCATAGCATCATGAAACGTGCCCAGGCAAAAGGCCTGCTCGAAGTGCATACCCATAACCTGCGGAAATGGGCGATCAATAACCAGGGGCAGGTGGACGATTACCAGTATGGCGGAGGCGCGGGCATGGTGATGATGTGTGAACCCCTGGCCAATGCAATAGAAGAATTATCAGCTGAAAGAAAATATGACGAGATCATATACCTCACACCGGATGGCCAAACCTTTGACCAAAAAATGGCCAATACACTTTCATTAAAAGAAAACCTGTTGATGATATGCGGGCATTACAAAGGTATCGATGAAAGGATACGTCAACATTTTGTCACGAAAGAGATCTCTATTGGCGATTATGTACTGAGTGGCGGCGAACTGGCTGCTGCTGTATTGGTAGATGCCATCGGGCGCCTGTTGCCAGGTGTATTGAATGATGAAACCTCCGCGCTTTTTGATTCTTACCAGGACAACCTGCTCGCTCCACCCGTTTACACCCGCCCCGCTGAATTTCGTGGCTGGAAAGTCCCCGACATCTTATTAAGTGGTGATCCAAAAAAAGTGGATGAATGGCGAAATGAGCAGGCGCTTCAACGCACAAAGGAAAGAAGGCCCGGTATGCAGGAAGAGTAGGGTGAATATCGGCTTACCTCGGTCAGCACCCAATTGTCAGGACCGATACTCACCACTGCCCTTTCCAAATTCAAATCATTATAAACTATCCCCGGCGAAGAGATTAGTTTGTTTGCACCTCATTACCCTCACTTGTCGACAAGTTTTGGTTCTTATCATCATCATCTTCTTCTTCGTTGGATTTTGACCGCTTTGCCTTCTTCGCTTTTTTCTCAGCTTTCTTCAACTTGTCTTTTTGCAGGCCGCCAAATCGTAGACCCAGATGTACATCTGCCTGTTTTGAATCGCCCATCAACGCTGTGAGCACACTTCCCGATCCTACAAATAAAGGCCCCATACGTAAGGAAACACCGGCATTGAAACTCGTTAGCTTGTTATAACTCACCGGAACATACACGCCAAAAGCACGTCCTTCATATCGCGGGGTTAGTGTGAATGAAGAATAATATTGGCTGTTATATGGCTTGCTTTCTGTGTTCACCAAACTTAACTGTCCCGACAGGTTTACATAAAATCCGCGGTTCACATGATAGTCGGCGTCAATATGAAGTGTAGTTGGTAACCCAACCATGTAAGTACTTTGGTCATTGCCGGCGGCTGGTGTAAAATATTGGGGATGATTGTCAAAAAAACTTTTTAGACTGTCAATTTCAACTTCGTCAA
Organism: Bacteroidota bacterium; assembly: GCA_023411775.1. Classification (GTDB taxonomy): domain Bacteria; phylum Bacteroidota; class Bacteroidia; order Chitinophagales; family Chitinophagaceae; genus Terrimonas_B. Next base: position 5,739 of record JAEYOL010000041.1, read on the forward strand.
ATTGCTGCAGGTATAATCTACTGCCGCCATTTACCTCAATATCATAGGCGCCGCTGCGTTGCATGTCCCGCTTATATTTTACTGAGCCAATATCAAGCAGTGCCATCCCTACGCGGAATTTGTATTTATTCAGATCCCTGCGATAGTTATTACTGTCAAGTTTGTATTTTTCATGCCCGGGCCGGTACTCGTACACAAATCCGATATCGCCACCGAAGCCTGTGCTTTGAAAAGATGTAAGCTTATCAACGTCAAAATCGGAAATATTGACACCACCCAGTCCTAGTTCCAAACGACCACCGGCATCATACAGGTAAGGCTCATAAGACCAGGAATCTTCACCGATCGAACCTTTTAAATTGGCAATATTTAGATAACCATTGGCAGCGCCGGCCAGGTATTTTAAACTAACTCCGGCCTTAAAGAAATGTTCTCCTTTATCGCTCAGTATATGCCCGTAACTTAACCCAAACTCGGACCAGGCATTTACACTCATCCGCATATTATTGGGTGAGTTGATGATGTAAGGTTCGTCATAATTTTGGTCAGACTCCTCCTTGATCAGATCCGCCAGTTTACCATCAATATCTATTGCATTGATCATGACGCGGGCCCTGCTGGTCAATGCTACAGCCCCATTCCTGCCCGTATTAAACATCAACGAAGGCCCGTGGATGTTAGCATTTATGTTTCCACTGGCTGCGCCGGCATTTTTGCCAATAAACTGGTTTACCAGGGAATCGCCTTTAAAAGTATCCCCTATGTTCTTAAAACGAAATGAAGCCTGGTTGTTTCCTACCGATGTACTAAGCGAAAACAGGTTGAAGTCCCACCTGTAGCGGCTATCGGCAATATTAGCAGGATTAAAGAATACACCATTTACCCCGGTGTAATTACCGGCACGATAGCCCGGAAAGTCCTGGGCGGAGAGACCTTGCGAAAAAACTAACAAAAAAAGAACTAAAAACTTGTTCATAGTGGTGGTTGTTTAAATGGGTGGAAAAAGGGCTAATGTAATATAGAAATTCAACGATCCCAAGCTTTGAGCTAAGAAGATGCGAAACCTTTCCCACTACATTTTATAATTAATGTATGATATGGATGTGCAGTGCAGATCATCTTTTCTAAAGACAGGTCCTTTACAGAAATTTATGGCCGGAATGCATTCATTTCTTAAAAATTGATAGAAAAAAAAGCAATTCAACCGTTTGCACCAATTTCATTCTCGCTGCTTTGCTATTGATTATTTCGTGAACTTGCAGCAACATAAAAAATCAGCAAACTATGGGTACGAACCGCAGGAAATTTTTACAGCGTTTAACTATTGGCGGAGGCATCCTGGCCACCGGGCTTCCGGCAATTGCGGGAGACCTGGCTAGCAGTGACGAAGAGATTGAAAGATCCAGCCAATGGGAAAAAAGCCGGCAACGTTTTAATATGTGTGGTTATGCCGCGCCAAAGATTCCTGTTGTAAAAGTGGCCATCATCGGTCTTGGCATGCGCGGCTCCGACGCCGTGGGACGCCTCGGTTATATTGACGGGCTTGAAATAGTAGCGCTTTGTGATAAATATCCTGACCGGGTGGAGAAAGCACAGCTCACACTTGAAAAAAGAGGCCGCCCCAAAGCAAAAGCTTATAGCGGTGAAGATGGCTGGAAGGCCTTGTGTGAAAACAGTGATGCAGACCTTGTTTACAATGTTACACCCTGGCATCTGCACGCCCCTATTTGTTTGTATGCCATGAAAAATGGGAAACATGTAGCCACAGAAGTGAATGCAGGTTTGTCGATCGATCAGTGCTGGGAACTGGTTGAGACCTCCGAAAAAACCAAAAAGCATTGCATGATGCTTGAAAACTGCTGCTATGATTTCTTTGAGCTGCTTACCCTGAACATGGCGCGCAACGGTTTGTTTGGTGAACTGGTTCATGGCGAGGGCGCCTATATTCATGACCTGAGTAAGGACTGGCTGTTTAACAAGAAGGCCTATGCCGACATGTGGCGCCTGAAAGAAAACTACCAGCGTAACGGTAATCTCTATCCTACACACGGCCTGGGACCCATTGCACAATGCCTTGATATCAATCGTGGGGATAAGATGGATCACCTGGTAAGCATGAGCACCAACGATTTTACGCTGGGGAATATGGCTAATGAGATGGCCGCGAAAGATCCTTTCTTCAATGAATTTACCGGTAAAACTTACCGGGGCAACATGAATACCAGCATCATCCGCACCAGCAAGGGCAAAACTATCATGCTGCAACACGATGTGTCGACCCTCCGGCCTTATTCACGACTGCATACATTAAGCGGGACAAAAGGTATTGCCCAGAAATATCCCGGCCCGGAAAAGATCGCGTTTGGACATAGCTGGATCAAAAAAGAAGAACTTGACGAATTGTATAAAAAATATACTCCCCCAATCGTGAAACATATCGGCGAGATCGCGAAAGAAGTTGGCGGTCACGGGGGCATGGACTTTATCATGGACTGGCGCCTGATCGATTGCCTGCGAAACGGCCTGCCTCTCGACCAGGACGTTTATGATGCAGCAGCCTGGAGTTCGATCATTCCCCTGAGCGAAAGATCCGTTGCGAAAAAATCCAGAACCGTGGATATACCCGATTTTACAAGAGGCGCCTGGAAAACCAACAAGCCTGTAGACCTTACACTCAACGGGGGTGCTACAACAACTGTCCGCAAAGTTCAGAAATAGCGATTATTAGCCCTGGCAGTCAGGACGTAGGATCATGAGGATCCGTAAAGCTGAAGTTCAAGCGAGCTTCAGCTTTTTTTTGTTTTCCTGTTTCGTCGAAAAGTTAAACATAAAAGCCGGGGTAACATTTGGCGCAACTCATCGTTTTACAGCAGGTCATGTTAAATAAACTGCAGTAAATGACTGAAATAGTTTAGTTTTACGGTCATCTTTACCACCAATTTCAATTTATAAATCTGGCCGGGAAAAAAGCAACAGCCTGATCGTTTAAAATCACCACAGTTCCATGAAGACCCTCAGCGCCATTACTGATCCCGTATACGTTCCAAAAGAAAAGTACAGCTGGTACGATAAATTCTGGCTTCGTTATATCAACGACCCGCGTGATCTTCCATTTATTTACCTGCTCACGGCGATTCATATCCTGGTTTTGCCTGCTGCCATTATTCTTTATACACCGCTGCTCCAGGGCTGGTACTGGTGGCTTTTGTATGTGCCTTATTTCTATGTTTCACAAATGTATTTTAAAGGCCGGTTTGGGCTAATGCTACACTGTATCAGCCATCGCAAGCTTTTTAAAAAAGGTTATACCTGGATTTACAACTGGGTCATCTGGGGTGTCTGCCCTTTCTTTGGTCATACTCCCGAAACCTATTTTGTTCATCATATGGCCATGCACCATGTGGAGAATAATATGGTAGATGATGCCAGCAGTACACTGCCCTACAACCGCGATAGTATCTGGGGTTTTACCCGCTACGTGCTCCGGTTCCTTTTCTTAGGATTCCGGGATACTTTTATGTACCTGTTTTCTAGAAAAAGAAAGAAGTTCTATCTCCGCCTCACCTTTGGGGAAATGTCATTTTTTGCTTTCTGCATTCTCATGTGCTTCGTCAACCTGCAGGCAACACTTTGGATTTTCATCATTCCATTTGTTTTCGCACGCATCGTGATGATGCTGGGCAACTGGGCACAGCACGCTTTTGTTGATGTCAACAACCCCGAAGAAAATACCATCAATTGCATCAATACCAAATACAACAAGATCTGCTGGAATGACGGGTACCACGCCGTACATCACCTTCGCCCGGCGCTACATTATACCGATATACCTAATGAATTCCTGAAAAATAAAGACAAGTTTGCCGAGCAAAAGACTTTTGTATTCGACGGGATCCACTACCTCCACATCTTTGTGTGGCTGATGACCAAGCGTTATGATAAATTGGCGGATAATATCGTCAATATCAACAACACATTTAACAGCCGCGAGGAAGTGATTCGCCTGATGAAGGAACGCACGAGGAAATATGATCTTCCCGTTTCTTAAATCTTAAAAAATCCCAACTTCCTGGTCATCCCTTAATATCTTAGCTATCTAAATTGTATAGCTATGTCTAAGTTTTCTGTCTGGGGCAACCTGGTTGATCTTCACCAGCAAAAAATTTATACGGCAGAAATCACCATTGATAAAGGTAAGATCGTCGCGATCACACCGGATGAAAGTCGCCACGAAACAAACTACATCCTTCCCGGGTTTATAGATAGTCATGTCCATATTGAAAGTTCTATGCTGGTGCCTTCCGAATTTGCGAGGCTTGCGGTTGTACATGGCACGGTGGCCACGGTGAGTGATCCGCACGAGATCGCCAATGTGTGCGGCATGGAAGGCGTGGAATATATGATTGAAAATGGCAGGACGGTTCCTTTTAAATTCAATTTTGGTGCACCCAGTTGTGTACCCGCCACGGTGTTCGAAACCGCAGGTGACCGGCTCGATGCTGACGATGTAAAAAAACTCTTACAACGACCCGATATAAAATACCTGAGTGAAATGATGAATTTCCCGGGCGTGCTCAATGAAGACGAAGAAGTGATGCAAAAGATCGCTGCAGCCCACCAGTTACAAAAACCTGTTGACGGGCACGCTCCCGGACTGATGGGCGAGCAGGCCCGGCAGTACATTGCTGCGGGTATCACCACCGATCATGAATGTTTCACAAAAGAGGAAGCCCTGGACAAATTGCAAAACGGGATGAAGATCATCATCCGTGAAGGTAGCGCGGCCAAGAACTTCGATGCATTGATCGAACTGTTGCATGATTTCCCCAACCAGGTAATGTTTTGCAGCGATGATAAACACCCGGATAGTCTTGTCCTGGGACATATTAATCAACTCTGCGCAAGAGCGGTGGCAAAAGGCATTGATATTTTTAAAATATTAAAAGCAGCCTGCTATAACCCGGTGCAGCATTACAACCTCGATGTAGGTTTATTGAAGGTGGGTGATCCGGCTGATTTTATTATCGTAAAAGACCTGGTGAATTTTATAACAGTTAAAACATATATCAATGGTGAACTGGTGGCGGAAGACGGAAAATCGCTGATTTCGAGCCAGGCCTCAACAGTGGTCAATAACTTTGATTGTACACGCAAAGAACCCGGCGAGTTTGAATACCCCGCCCCTTCTAATTTTCACTCACTGGCCATTGAGGCTCTCGACGGGCAATTGATAACAGGCAAATTTTCCTTTAAACCCAAAATTGTAGACGGGAATTTGGTAAGTGATCCTGGAAATGATATTCTAAAAATCGTGGTCGTTAATCGTTACCAGGAGGCGCCGGTTGCAAAGGCATTTATTAAAAATTTCGGTTTAAAGGAAGGCGCCATTGCCTCTTCGGTCGCCCACGACAGCCATAATATTGTAGCCGTGGGTGTGGATGATGAAAGCATCTGTAAAGCAGTGAATATGATCATCGACCATCGTGGTGGTGTAAGCTGTGTACAGTCAGATACCGAACTCATTGTGCCACTGCCCGTGGCCGGGTTGATGAGCACCGATGATGGATACCGCGTGGCGGAACAATATTCCCTGATCGACCAGGCCGCAAAAAAAGCCGGTTCTACACTGGCTTCCCCGTTTATGAGCCTGTCATTTATGGCGTTGCTGGTTATACCACATCTGAAACTTAGCGACAAAGGATTATTCGATGGCGACAAATTCGAGTTTATCGGGTAGCAACGAAGTTTTGTCGAAATGAAGGCAACTGCGGTTCTATACAATTTGATGTTTCAAGTCTGACATTACCCAGAGACAGGGAAATTTTACACATTTATTTACTGTGGTGCTGTTTTGGAATTTGTTCAAAATATGCTGGGTTTTAGCATTTTGAATAGATTTTCTATGTTTCAACATTTTCTGGCATCGCGTTTGGCTTACTCACTATGATGAACAAACTCTACGAACATGAAAAAGACGGAAGCTATTACACGCGTAAAGAGCAATGCAGGTTTTCCTGAAGAATTACTGGAAAAATTTGTACAGGAAAACCTTCCCTCGAGGACATGGATACAGCGGAAAACACAGGGCATGGGAAATTTTAACGAGCTCTATAATGAAATCGAAAGCTGCGCAGCCGAAACACCTGTGGCAGGAAATGTCGAAATTTTCTTTGGTCGTGGCAGGAAAGCTGCTTCGGGTTATGTCAGTATACCGGTCAACTCGAGGTTTTTTGTCTTTTGCACCCGGAGTGAATGGGACCATTATAAGATATCATGGTGCTGCTCGCTTTCCTAACCCAATTCTGATCTGAGCCCTGTCGAAGACACCCTGGAAGTTTAGTCCTACCCGGTTATGAAAATTTTCACACTTTGTTATTAAGCCATAACCAGTAAACTGCATCTAATGATTAGTCAGGACTTAAACTTGACGAGCTATGAACAAGACTTTACTTATCAGTGCTGCATTCGATCAGCCCGGTTTACTGGAAAATTTCGTAGAACAACTGGCGTGGCGCCGCTATGAGCTGGGTTATATGCACGCACCAGTTCCCCATTCGCTAAAAGCATACGAAAGCTCTTCTGCTGAAACATACGTCAGTGGTACGATCGCTATCTCCGAAAACCAGGAATCCTTTAATATTCCTTTTATCACACGTTACCTGTTTACCTGCACCCGTGAAAAAGGTGCTGGTTACAAACTGGAAGGATCGTTTTCGCTTTCCTGATAAATCAACTTTATAACAATAAAAAACGGGTCTCGGAATTCTTCTAGTGACCCGTTTTCTTATAACAACAGTCTTCAGCTATAAGTCATTAATGCTTACCGCAAATACATCCTTCCTGCGTGGTTTCATCATGCCAGGGAAAACTTTCTGCATTTGTTCCTGTTTCCCAGTAGAATTTAGATCGGGGGCGGTTGTAATTACCAATTTCATCAAGCGTGGCAGCGTCGAAAAGTCTGCCGTTTACCATGGTATAACGGATACTTTCCGTATTGCGAATATTGTCGAGGGGATTTTGATCCATGACGATCAGGTCAGCCAGTTTACCGGCTTCCAGCGAACCGATCCATTTATCGAAGCCAAGGCTTTTTGCGGGATTGATGGTTGCAGTCTGCAGGGCCTGGTGATTGGTCATCCCACCCTGCTGCATCATCCAGATTTCCCAATGTGCGCCGATGCCCTGAATTTGGCCGTGTGCACCCATATTCACCATCACACCTTCATCGATTAATTTTTTCACGCTTTGGGATATCAGGATATGCCCGTTTTCATATTCCTCCTCGGGCAGCATGGTACGATGGCGGCTGCGCGGGTCGATCACTGACCTGGGTGTAAATCGCAACAGCCTTTCTTTTTCCCATACATTGCTATGCTGGTACCAGTAATATTCACCGCTCACACCGGCGTAACTCACGATCAGGGTTGGCGTATAACCGGTTTTTGAGTTTTTCCAAAGTTGGATCACATCATTAAATAAGGGCGCCACGGGAATATTATGTTCTATGGTTGTATGCCCGTCGAGGATCATGCTCATGTTATGGTAAAAAAATGAGCCTCCTTCCGGTACAACTTCCATCTCCAATTCCCTGGCAGCCGCGATTACCTGTTGTCTTTGTTCGCGGCGGGGCTGGTTATAACTTTTTACGGAGAAAGCGCCAAAGGCCTTGGTTCTTCTCAATGCACTCTTCGCGTCATCAAGCGAGTTGATCACGGCTTTGAAACCACCATCGGCGCCATAAAGAACCGTTCCGGTCGAAAACACTCTTGGTCCCGTCTGCAATCCCGCTTTTACCAGTTCGCTTTGCGCAAACACTAACTCGCTATTTGCAGAAGGATCGTGCATGCTGGTAACGCCATAGGCCAGGTTGGCAAAATAAGCCCAGTGTTTTTGCGGGGTGATGCCGCTGCGGAAGTGATCGCCATGCGCGTGCGCGTCGATAAACCCGGGTAGAATAGTTTTGCCACTGCAGTCGATCTGCTTCGCACCTGCTGGTATTTTTATATCACCGCTCTTACCAACTGCCTTGATCAGGTTGTCTTCCACGATCACTACCCCATTCTCGATCACTTCGTTGCCTTTCATCGTGATGATACGTGCATTTGTGAACGCCACGATACCTTTAGGTTTGTCTGCATTAACTTCCAGTCCTACTTCGATGCCCTTTTCGGGGACCTTAAATAGGGAGTCTGGCTTATTTGCTACAAATTCAAACCTGTCCTCCATGTTGATGGTGAAATACTGGCTACCGAGCGTATAACGAAGCTGCCGGCTGTCGCTGCTCCAATGCAGGTTGTATCCCGCATCTTTTGACACGACTTTGACAGGGTAATCCGTAGTACCGCTGCCGATGTCAAGTGTCTTTCCGGTTTGAGGAAGCGCTGCTACATAAGCTTTGTGAAGATCAACGAAAGCAATCCATTTTTCATCCGGCGATATAGTAAATTGGTTTCCGTATGTACTTTTCAGGTGAACCTTTTCGTCCTCACCGTCAATTTTGACACTATTCATACTGGTACCGGCTAGATAAAATATCCTGTCTCCGGTTTTATTAAAACGGGGCGCATCACCACGTCCGGTCACGAAACTTTCTTTACTACCATCCGCGTCCATTATATAGATACCTGGCTTCCCAGTATAAGCGGGACCAAGAATATCACTACCTCCTTCTTTGCGAAATACGATCCATTTACCATCTGGCGAATAAGAAGGCTGTCGATAGATAGCCCTGGCTTTGCTGATCATAACCGGGTTTGACCGGTTCGACTTCATATCAATTTTATGAATCGCGCCACCGGTCGTATCATTCCAGGTAGTAAACAATAAGGTGCTGCCGTCGCTGGAGAAAGAAGGTTCAAACTCAAAATCTGTATTCGATGTGAGACGTTGTGGCTTACCCGAGGGTAATGATTTTTTCCATAAATAGCCAACCGCATTAAACACCAGCCATTTTCCATCCGGGGAAGTAGTAGCCTGGCGGATCACATTGGCTTTAAATGTAGCGGGATTTAAATTTTGTTCGAAACGAACGGCATCATAGATCCGTTGTTTCACCTGGCAGGTAAAAGGAATTTCAGTGGCTTTATTTACACCGTTTACATCCACCTTCCATATCTTCCCATTACTCCATATAATGATATGCTGGTTATCGGGTGTCCAGGCATAGCCGGTATACAATCCGAATATCGACCAGGCTTCCTGCTGATCCTTGGTTAGCTGATCATACACCGGCCATTCCACACCCGTTTCGAGGTTACGCAAATAAAGCACAGATTTTGTCCGCACCCTTTTAATAAAGGAAAGCAGTTTACCATCACGGGAAATTTGTGGCCTGACCGCACCGCCGGGTCCGCCTGTGACGTTTTCTGTCTTGCCAGTTTGCCGGTCAAAGCGTTTGATCACAAATATCTGGCTGTTAGGATCCTTGTTGTATTGGAAAAAACCACCGGGATACATGTCTTCACTGAAATAAACATATCGACCATCGGGGGAAACGACAGGCTCATTTACATCCTGCTGATCATTTTTGCGCGCGGTCAGTTGCACGCCGCCGCCGCCACTGATATGGTAAAGCCACATTTCGCCCGCACCCAGCGAACGTGTAGATGTAAAATGCTTTCGCGCCACAAGATATTCACCATCGGGTAACCAGGCCGCGTTATTCAACAAACGGAAATTCTCTTTGGTTACCTGCACAGCCTTGCTGCCATCACGGTTCATGATCCAGATATTATCACCACCACCTGCATCAGAAGTAAACAGGATCTTTTTTCCGTCGGGGCTGTACCTTGGCTGTACTTCAAAGGCGTGACCTCCCCTCAATAATTTAGCCTCGCCCCCGGTCGCTGGCAGCCGGTAGATATCACCCAGTAAGTCAAAAACGATCTCTTTCCCGTCCGGCGACAGGTCCAGGTTCATCCAGGTACCTTCATTCACGGTAAATGACACTTCTTTGTATGGTCCGTCGGGATTGCTGACATCCCATTTTTTATCTTTTTTTTCCTGGCTCTGCATACTCAAACACATACACAGGGCGCCAATAATCAGAAACGGCCTTCTTGCAATCATAAATGATGTTTTTAGTGGATTGATGGAATCAAAAATTAAATATAAGACTCAAATCGTTACTAATTCCCCCACCCGATCCATTAAGTATTAACGGGTTGACACTAAGATCACCACCACGGGAATACCAAATTTTAATTCCTCATTTACCCTGCAACTGTATTTCACCGATATAAGACGACATTTCACCGATAATCAATTCCAGATCACCCATTCCCTATTGGCTTTTAGGGTACCGGCGCTTAGCTTTATATAAAATTTACAAGCAACATGAACG
>JAEYOL010000051.1 GCA_023411775.1 Bacteroidota bacterium
AAGAAACGCATACCAACACCCACACTGCGACGCAGGCGGAATGGATTGTAATTCTTAAAATCATACCAACCATTGGCTGCTTCAAAAAACGTTAGACCGTAGATAGTACTACTGGGGTTGGTTACTAATGGGTAACGAAGCTCCAACTGGTACTTGTTAAAAATGGTAAAGTAATTATTCGCGTTCTGCTGGTCGGGGTTAATCGTTGGATCGGACGACTCATATACGGGATAACCACGATGCGCGATGATATCATAACCCAGCAGACCATAGTTGTTCGTCAGACCTGCATCACCTACCTGGAACCGCTCAAACGGTGAGTAATCCAGTTTGCTGTTGTAACGGCCCATGAAACCATACTTGGCTGCCAGTTTCATCACGAACTGCCTGTTCTTGTCTGCACCACCCGGTTTACCGATTGGCACATACCATTCAGCATTGAAACGCCATTTATGATACTCGGGATTTTTATAAGGATCCGTTGAAGTAACCAGGTCTGGATTAAACAATGTATAAGGTGGTGTAAACTGTACGCTGGCCATTAGGCTCGATCCGCTCCTGGGGAAAATAGGATCAAAAACCGAAGACCGCTGCAATGCGAGTTTAAAGCTCAGGTTATTAGAAGTGCCATTGGGTGAAGCACCGGGGAAAATCCCGTAGTTGCGCCTTTTATATTGCGTAAAGCTAACCGCGTATACCAGGCTGAAATAGTCATCAGGCCATTTCAATTGTTTACCCAGGGAAATAGATGCGCCATTTACTTTCAGGTAATTGGTATCTGATCTCTCGTTGTCGATACGACCCGTAAACGGATCGAAGGCATTGGAATATTTACTGTTATTGTAAGCAAGCGTCAGTGAATTTCTTTTCTTACCACCCAGCCATGGCTCGGTAAAGGAGAAGTTGTAAGAACGGAATGCTTTACCATTGGATTGTACCCTGATACTAAGCTTTTGTCCATCGCCTGTTGGCAACGGATCCCATGCCTGCTTTTTCCAGATATTCTTAATGGAGAAATTATTAAATGTAACCCCAAGTGTACCGGTAAGTCCAATACCACCGCCCCATCCGGCAGAAAGTTCAAGCTGGTCAGATGATTTTTCTTCGACCGTCCAGTTGATATCCACGGTACCATCGTCGGGATTAGGCACTACGCCGGGGTTTATTGTCTCCTGGTTAAAATATTGCAGGTTGCCAAGTTCGCGGGTCGACCTGATGAGGTCAGTACGACTGAACAATTCACCGGGAATAGTTCGAAGCTCGCGCCGTATTACATGGTCCTTTGTGCGCTCATTACCAGCGATCGTCACCGTTTTGATCCTTGCCTGCGGACCTTCCGTGATCCGGATCTCATGGTCAATGGTATCATTATATACTGCAGTCTCAACCGGATCTACACGGAAGAACAGGTATCCATCATCCATATAGTATCCGCTGATATCACCACCTTCCTGCGACAGCTCCTTACCAAGACGTTTGTTGAGGATATCAAGGTTATAAATATCTCCTTTGTGAATACCAAGTACAATATTCAAAAGTGAATCTGAGAATTTTGAGTTGCCTTTCCAGGTGATATTTCCAAAATAATATCTGCGACCTTCGTCAACTTTTATGTCGACATAAAGTTTATTGTCCTGGGTAAGTATGGTATCCTCTATGATCTGCGCGTCCCGATAGCCGAGTGAGTTGTAATACTGCAGCACTTTTGCCTTGTCTTCCTCATACTTGGTGGGATTGAATTTCGCCGAACTAAACAGCTTGAATCGGAAATACGGATCCAATACCGTTTTGGTTTTTGACAGCGAAAGAAAACCCCAGTCTTTCAGGTATTCCTTGAAGCTCGGGCGTTCATCTGGCCCATAAGGGCTTTGGTATTTAGAAGGGAACAGGGTGAATTTACTCATTTCCTTTGTACCCTTCATTTGCTTTTTCAGCTTCAGCTCGGACACATTTTCGTTCTCAAAGAAATTGACCTCATCGATCCTTACCTTTTTACCCTTGTCCACGTATATGTTCATGGAATTGGAATTGGCATAAGCCGGATCTGGTTTTTCTTCTATCCGTATTTTGACATTTTCAAATCCTTTATCCCGGTAAAACTTGGTGGTTACTTCATGGATATTCCGCCTCATGTTTTCAGTGATCAGGGTTTGTTTCGCTAAACCAATTTTTCCCTGCAACTCTTCCGCTTCCGTTTTTTTGATACCTATAAACTTGAAATTTCCAAGTCGTGGCCGTTCCTCCACGCTGATCTCGATACTCACCCTGTCGTCTACAATTTTTGTAACATAGATCTGGACGCCCGCGAATAATTTCTGGCGCCACATGTTGGCAATTGCCTTGGCGAAAATATCGCTACCGGGATGCATGAATTTATCACCAGTCTGTAAGCCTGAGATGGACAATACAATGGCAGTATCCAGGTGCCTTATACCGCGGATCGAAACATCAGCAATGGTGTATTCGCGGGGTATCCTGGCATTCTCCCATTCCAGTAATTTCGGATCAACAGAGGTCGGTCTTGTAGTATCATCCTGTGACCTTGCAGTTAGTACAGAGGCGATCATCAATATTAATAGAACCTGGAACCGGAGTGAAAGTCGTTGCATGGGTTTTTTTTCAAATCAAAATGAAGCCCGTCACGCCTGCGGCGAGACAAACAGCGAATTAGTTGGTCGTTTGTATTTTATTAAAGCCGCCAAACTCCTGTTGCGGCGGCAAATTAACGGTAAATATCGAAAGTGTTTGTTAAAACGAACCGGGTTTTGAACCTTTGGAAAACTGCTGAAATACACGGTGAAACCTGCATTTGGCAAGGCTTCGCGGCCATCGCTAACTTGATGCCGTTTGTCCTGTTTCCAGTTGCTCACCCGTTTTACCAAATCGTCGCTCACGCCCCTGGTAATCCAGGATAGCTTCGTATAAATTTTCCTTCCTGAAATCGGGCCAACGCACCTGGGTGAAATACAGTTCAGCATAAGCTAATTGATATAAAAGAAAATTACTGATCCTGAATTCCCCGCTTGTACGGATCATCAGCTCGGGATCGGGAAATTCACTCGTGCAGAGATACCGCTGCAGGGTATCCTGGTCTATCGCCTCCACATTCATCTTCCCGGTCTTTACCTCATAGGCTATATTTTTTACAGCGTTCAGCAATTCCCATCTTCCGCTATAACTCAATGCCATTACAAGATTCAAACCGGTGTTGTTCCGGGTAATTTCAAGCGCTTCGTTCAATTCCTGCCTTGCATATTCAGGCAACATACTCATATCCCCGATCACATGCAGTTTGATATTATTTTTATGAAGGCTTTCCACTTCTTTCCTGATGGTGCTGACCAGCAGTTCCATCAGCCCAATCACTTCATATTCGGGGCGATCCCAGTTTTCCGTGGAGAAAGCGTATAGGGTCAAATAACCCACTCCAAGTTCGGCGCAGCCTTCCACGATATTCCGCACGCTTTCAACACCATGAAAATGGCCATAAAGCCGGTCCTGTCCCTGCTCCTTTGCCCACCGGCCGTTGCCATCCATAATGATGGCGATATGGCGGGGCAACCGGTCCTTATCAATTTTTTCTAAAAGCGCTGACATAGTAACCTTTATATTTCCCGGGAATAAGGGTAATCGATCAATTTGAATGACCGGTTAGGCGGAAAGACGGTAAGGATTGGCTGGCAATCTATTTTACTTCCCGTCTCCTCGTCTTCCCGGCAAAAATGATGGCCTTGGAAATATAGGGCAGCAAAGGTATCTGATTTGACGAAATTCGAATAAATCAGGGGAAAGAAAAGACAAATAAATTAATCAGCGGTCGGGCACCGGTATGATTGCAGGTTAAAAGTAAGGTGGATCATAGCGGTGATAAACTGGTCTTTCTGACGACTGTTTCCCCGCTGACGGCCGGGAATGCCTATCGGTTCGCCCAATTCACCCGAGCGGTCATGCAGGCGGAAGGCCTGTGAAGGGCTGCCATCGGCGTTGGCAGGGAAGACCGAAGGGTCCACATAAGTTTTACTTACATCATCCAGGTAATCTGTAGTAGTATAGCGGTGAAGCACTTCGAACGCGATATTAAAACGTTCGTTGATAGAATATTTTATACCCGCGCCAAAAGGAATGCTTATACCCATGCTGCTATATTGCTTGCGGTCGGGATAAAGAGCGCTGCCCTGTCCTTCGGTTCCCAGTGGCCTGAGGTAGATCTTTTCCTTATCGAGATACGCAAAGGGATCATAACTAAATGCGCCCACCCCGAGCGTGATATAGGGAGTAAAATTGAACCCTGATTCCCCCGGCATAAAACGGAAAAAGTTGAAATCACCCTGTAAAGCAAGCTCCCATACATTGCTGTTGAAGCTTAGGTTACGGCGATACATATACTCATTATCGGAGTTGTAAATATCTGAATATCCTACTCTTGCAAAGCTAGCACCGATTCGGGCCGAGATATAATTGCTGAAATTTTTACGGAAAAAGACCGTTGCGGCCATTTTTGGGCGGTTGAATTTTGCACGGGTGTTGAGGTCACCAAAATAATGAGCCGCGCCGAGACCGACACCAAATTCACCTTCCTGTACGATTGAATTCTGAGCTCCCGATGTGCCGGGTAAGAGAGAAAGGGATAAGCCAATAGCTACGACCGCAGAAAAAGTCTTCATTTTTAAAAAAATTTAAACCGCCAGGTGGATTTGGTTTTATTCCCTGCAATTTTTTCATTTAGTGGAGATGAAAAAAACTGAAGGCAGGTTTATCATATGCTGGAGGGAGTCCGGGAATAATAACGGAAAAATAGCAATTTTCTTTTATTATCCTAAGAAAACTAGTATCATTTTGCCGGGAAGACGGAAAAACGGGAAGAACAATACTTCACGTCGCTCCCTGTTACCCGCTAATTCTAAACAGGCACATAAGCTTAAGAAAGCCTATCTAATTTCTTTTGTCGAGGCCCCAGGTGAGCTTACTATGAAGGGTTTGCAGGAAGCTGTTTTCGCTCAGGCGGACCAGGTTGATCGTGAAATTTTCCTTTTTTATCGCCAGCGACACATTTTTCCCAACGATCTCCCGGCGGGAATCCAGCGAGCAGATAATGCTTTCCGAGCGGCTTTCCACTTCAAATGAAATTATATTGTCATCCGGCACGATCAGGGGCCTTACATTGAGGTTGTGAGGCGCTACCGGGGTGATCACAAAGCTTTTGGAATCAGGAAAAACAATGGGGCCTCCGCAACTTAATGAGTAACCGGTAGACCCCGTCGGGGTGGCCAGGATCACGCCATCGGCCCAGTATGTATTCAGAAATTCGCCATTGAGGTAAGTATGGATCTTGATCATCGAAGCCGTATCCCTCTTGTGAACCGAAAATTCGTTGAGGCCATATGGCACATTACCGAAAAGGGGTAAGTCGGCATCGAGGTGCAACAGTGTTCTCTTGTCGATCACAAAGGAGCGCCGGGCGAGGGCCTGCACCGCTTCTTTCACTTCATCCTGGCTGATACTGGCCAAAAATCCCAGCCGCCCGAAATTGATCCCAATGATGGAGATATTTTTATTCCTTACCAGGGTCACCGTATCCAGCAGGGTGCCATCGCCACCGAGACTAATTACAAACTCCACTTCGGGTGAGAGATCTTCCGAAACGGAGAATACTCCTGTATCGGCAGGCAGCCTGATCTGATTTTTGATCTGCTCATAAAACTGGTCAAAAATGACAGCCTGGATATTATGCTTTTCAAGCTCGTCAAAAAATACCTGCACATTCCCCCGCTGCTCTTCTTCAATGACCCTGCTATAGATTGCTGCTTTCATCTTTATTTGTTAACTATTTTGTTGGCCCGCAACTCACGACTCACGTCTCACGATCAAAACACAACCTTCTTATGTATAAATATACCGTTTTGACCTAACTGATTAAATGACCAGTCGACTTTCAGGGTAAAATCATAAACCGTTGTAATGTCGATACCCACCCCGTAAGAGAACAACATCTTATTGGAAAGATCATTCGTGTTTTCATTAGGATTGTAGGTATAGCCGCCGTTTCCATATACCCTTCCATAAATATTGATGGGCACTTTCATCGGCACCAGCTTCTTAGTCCCCGGCATCATGATATTAAAATTAAAAAGCCGTCGCGACATCCATGCTTTGAGGTAGCCACCCAACACCCCGTCGATCACATAATATTCATAACCCTGGATAAACACATCTGAATAACCCAGCAGTCGCTGGTTAAAATATGGTTGTGAGAATGGGAGTTTGATTGACGCGTATGAATTAATGCTGAAAAAACTACGTTTCCCGGTGGGCCAGTGTGCTGAGCCTTTGGTTGTAAGTTCCCAGAGGTTGGTCGTCTTTGTGAATCCTTCTTTTTTAAGTGTTACTTCCGCTGCATAGCCACGGGTGGGATAAGGAATATAGTCGAGGTTGTAATATGTCATCGTATAGTACAACCTGGGGTAATCAATCCTCGAACGTTCATTGCGAAAATAACCGGGGTTCAGCTTTACGATCGTGTCAGCCACCTTTTCACGCAGATACGCGATACCAAAACGGTGACGTGTTTTGATCGCCTTGCGATAGGTGAGCTCGGCAGAAGCATGGGTAAAGGTTCTCAGGTATTCATCGCCGTCAAGAAATATTTGTTTATTATTCTCAGAAACATAATTCAGCTCACGGTTCTTACCCATCGCGAATCCAACCATCATACCCCACTTCATGTTTTTATCTATATAAAGCCGGTCGTAGTTGAACATGATCTGTTTAGTGTAGCCCCCAATTACCCATAGCTTAAGTTTATCATTGCGGCCGGTCACATTATTGTACATCAACTTGCCGCCCACATTTACCCGGGAGAAACTTGCTTTTTGCTCTACGAGCCATTGATTCAAATTTCGGTCAACAGGCTTGAAATATGGAACAGGGAAAATATACCATCGTTCTTTCACCTGCACGAGAATATCAATATTATACCCGTCAAAACTCTTCAATGCTACTATTGCTTCATGAAAAAGCGTGGTATTCATCAACTGTTGCCGGGCGAGTTCAAACTTTTTTACCAGGTCCTGCAAAAGATATGTATCGCCGGGCTGGAAGGGTATCTCGCGGAGTATGATGGAGGGTCTTGTTTTTTTATTTCCTTCAATGACTATATGTCTAACGATGAATGGCCTTTCATTAACTGTTGGGCGGGTGGAATCGGGTGGTAGCAATCCCGTTTCATCAGGCATCATATTGTCCTCTCCGGTATGTTGGGCAAACGTATGATGGCAGCAAGCAATGTACAATAAGAGCCCTAGTAAGTATTTTCGTTTCCTCTGCATTTTCTGAACTACAATATCAACTAAAAATAACCGGAAATTTCTAAAGTATGGAAATGGCGGGCAAAAAACTTAGATCTTGAGGTAATTCATCAGGTTGTCGTAATTGCTGCGTAATTCATTGGCATACTGCTCTTCCCCGAAAAAGTATTTTACATTGTAATCGTACCGCTGAAAAGTGGCGACGATATCAGATACTTCGGGCTTGTTGATACGGATCGTGACCTGCATGGTACCGGTACCTGAGTCATTGGAGGTATTGAGCTGTGTGATCTGTGCATCATTGGTTTCCACCAGTTTGCTGATCTCATTGAAGGAATACTGGTTGCTCTCCATTTCCAGTACAATAAGCCCACCGGGCTCGTTGAGGCTCATAAATTCCGAAGCATGCCTGAGCAGGTCACTATAGGTCACGGCACCGACGATACCGTCTTCGTCATCTACAATGGGTACAACGCTAAGGCCATTTTCAGCTGCCAATTGAATGGTCTTTAAAAAGTGTTCGTTGTTTTTTACCGAAACATTGCCAAATGATTGTTGGAGATCACGCAATTCCGTGTGGTCATTGTCAACCATCAGCAGGTCGTCTTCACTAACTATTCCCACGTATTTATCTCCATCTGCAATTGGAAGGTGGGCTACCTGGTTATCGTTCATTAGCTGAAGAGCCTGGTATACCTTGTCATGC
>JAEYOL010000120.1 GCA_023411775.1 Bacteroidota bacterium
CTCTTATACATCATAAATGCCACAAAGGAGAATATGATATTGGGTACCCAGGCGGCAAGCAGGGGTGGAAAGTTGCCTTTTGTAGCAAATACCGTTGAAAACCGATCCGACATAATAAATAAGGCCGCAGTAATGATGCCCACTGCCAGGTGACGCCCGCTCCCTCCTCTTGTTTTCCGGCTGGCCAGTACCACACCGATCAGGGTGAGTAGCAGTACAGCGAAAGGTGTGGCGGTACGCCGGTATCTTTCCACTTTAAGCGCGCTTAATCCCTCTGTACCGCGCGCCTCTTCCCGCTCAATAAAGGCCACCAGTTCCGGTGTAGTAAGTTTATCCTTGAGGTATTCATCCCTTCGCAATTCTTCCGGCTTCAACCCAATGTTGAGCATCAGGGTATCCAGTTTTTTTGTGGTCTCTCCCATGGAATCCACCCTGCGCTCAATCGCATTGTGCAGGCGCCATTGATTATGCGCAGTATCCCACTGGATATAATTAGATCGCACGTTATATATAACGCGATTATTTTTCACCTTGTCGAGGAAAAAGGTAGTACCTGTTTTGGTGGTAGTATCATAGTTTTTGATCCCTACATAAGTGATGGAATCGATACGACGATAATAACAATTGCGGCAATCGGTCAGCTGTCGCTGTTTGGTGGGATCGTTCTTGTCGAGATAGTTGGCTTTGAAGGTGGCCTGTATACCATTGGCACGGGGTATCAGGTACCTGTTGCCCAGCCACAAGATCAGTCCCAGCAAAATACCACCCACCAGGTAGGGGCGCAACATGCGGTTGTAACTGGTACCGCTTGCCAGGATAGCGATGATCTCCGAGCGGATTGCCATCCTGCTGGTAAAAAAAATAACGGAAATGAATACAAATAGTGGGAAAAGCAGTCCCCAGATAAACGGTACAAACCCCAGGTAGTACTGGTTGATGAGTTCATAAGTACTGAGCCCAGTCTTTACAAAATCATCGGCTTTTTCACTGGTATCGACAGCAACTGCCACGACCATGAACAGCAGCATGCAAAACACAAAAGTTACCAGGAATTTTTTAAGTATATACCAGTCGATCTTCTTCATGCGCCATGCAAAGGAAAAGAATTATTGGGGAATGAATTGTGAAATTTGACACCAGCGTAGAAGGATGTTCGCAGTGAAAGTCCGGGTACCGTTACCTTTGATGTGAAATTAGGTCACATGATAAAAATCGGCGAATACAATACCCTGAAAGTAATCAAGCAGAAACAAATGGGCGTCTTCCTCGATGATGGCGCCGAGGGAATACTACTGCCACGCCGGTTTGTGCCTCCAGGCACCCGTATTGGTGACGAGCTAAAAGTATTTCTTTATCATGATGGTGAAGATCGTGTTATTGCCACCACCCTGCAACCCCGGGGAGTGCTGGGTGACATCGTGCGATTGAAAGTAGTGAACACAACCGCACAGGGTGCATTTATGGATTGGGGTTTGATGAAGGATATTTTCGTACCCAAATCACAACAAATAAGTTTTATGCGCCCGGGTGGTGAATACCTGGTCAAAATTTATAAGGACGAACGCACCGGCAGACTGGCCGCTACCGAAAGGATCGAACCCTCGCTTTCCAACGATGACCTGACCGTAAAGGAAAAAGATGTGGTTGACCTGCTGGTTTACCGTCAAAGCGATTTGGGCTATGTGGTCATTATCAACAACCGCCACACCGGTATCCTGCATTTCAATGAAGTCTTTCGCGATATTAAGATCGGTGACCGTTTCCAGGGATTTATCAAAACCATCCTTCCGGGTAATAAAATTGATGTAGTGGCCGGTAAACCCGGTTATGACCGGGTTGAGGACGAGGGTGAAAAAATTTTGCGCCTGTTGCGTGAGAATAACGGCTATCTCCCCTACCACGACAAATCATCGCCGGAAGAGATCTATTCTTTTTTTGACATGAGCAAGAAAACCTTCAAGATGACCACCGGCGCGCTATACAAACAACGCAAAATTGACCTCACCAAAACAGGTATCAAACTGCTGGAGGAATAATCAAAGGTCTTATAGCGGTATCAACTTGTCTACCGCTTTTCCCAGTACATCGATGGCTGCGTTTGCTGCCCTTTGTGCCATTGCTTTGGTCAGGATGGCCACGGCATGCAATTCCGACTCCAATATCTTCTTTTCGTCCTCCATCCGCTTGAGGAAAAATTTCTTGCTGATCTCATTATTGACCCGCAAGCTGGCCAGCAATTCGAGCCGGTCCTTACGACTTTGTAAAAACGATCCGGCTGAATCTTTTACCAGCTTCCAGTCGTCTTTTACTGTTGTTTTAATCGCTCCCAGCATTTGAGCTACCACTTCATTCATATCGAGGGCCATAGTAGATGATTTTGTTTTGATAGTTGTATTTGAGAACTGCTAACCAGAGCCCTGAACTATTTTTTCGCCGGCTTCAGGGCAATCTCCGCGATATAGAGGGGCTTCCAGAATCCCGCCAGGCTGGCCTGGTAAGCTTTGATCTCACCATTCTTAAGCGTTCCACTTTCTTTATGATAAGCCTTGGCCTCCTCAAAAGCTTCTTTCAGGTTTTTATTGATCACCAAAAAATCCGCATTCTTTGGCCGCGCCTCATTCTTGAGCATGATGGAATTGATCTCTGACTCAATTTCGTTGTAACGCTCGCTGAATTTTTCATAATTTCTTGCGCTTTCCGTAAGATCCATCATATCGATATACAATTTATCATTGGCCTTGGCAGCCTTCGCGATCTGTTCTTCCAGTTGCGCATTGTACTCGGGAACTAACGTTACCCGGCAGGAAAGAAACAGCAGCACTAATAGCTGGTATAAAATATACCTGGCTTTAAAAATTCGGACTATCATAATCTTTACAATTTGCGTTGGTGAGAATATTTACAAAACAATTCTTCTGCGATCGGCATGACGCTATGAAAATATCTTCCACTTTTTCATTGCCCTCGACCCGTAAAGATTGGGCGACTGCGGGTATTGTTGAGAGGGCAGGATCTTACGAATTGCACGATACCAGTCCTGGTACGTAGCACCCGCTTTTAAATGTTTCAAAGCCTGAAGCGCTACAAACGTGAATGCGCCGTTGGGTCGGTTTTTAAACCAGGCATCATAGCTGTATTCATAATCCTGGCAGCCCGACATCAGGAGGCTTCCATAGCGACCTGGCGGTGACGTGCTTCTGAAAACACGGGTAGTGCCCAGTTTGGCAAGCTCTTTTTTTGAAAGAAAAGTAGCCGGTGGCAAAAACTTCACCTTTCTTACTGGCGCATTTTTTCCTGTAGTTGTTGGAGGCGTAGTAATTTCCGCGAACCGGGTGACCGTTCCTGAATGACAGGAATCCGAAAACAAAACCATCTTCACCCCGTTTTTCTTTGCAGTAAAAAGATCATTTAGCTCATCGTCGCTAATTGGACCTTTGCTGTCAACGTCATATGGACAAAGACATTCATCGGTTCCATCAAGTTCATCATTGTCACGATCGGGAATATAGGTACCGTGACCCGAATACTGGAAGACGATCGAATCTCCTTTTACAGCCTGGCTTACTATTGAACGGATGGCGTCGAGAATATTTTTCCGCGTCGCCTGTTTGTCGAGGAGCCGGGTCACGGTAAAACCGTTCTGGGTTAACACTTTCCCCCAGTCGCTGGCATCATTTACACAACCTGACAGATCGCTACCGGTACCAGGATAATTGTTGATGCCGATACACAAGGCGAGTTTCTTTTGCATAAGTATAGTATAAGATGTAAAAAAATCAGTGAGAAACTGTGTAAAAAACGAACAGGACCTGTCTGGAATAATTGCCGAAAATGTAGGTTCAGGTGCGGAGCTACCAGCGAGAGCTTTTGCTAATACCGTGAGGTATGGTTAACGAAGTTAATTTTTTTAATGTTCACCCGGCAAAAGAGAATATAAAAAACCTGCCGCTGAAAAAGGTAAAACTGGCGGCAGGTGTATGTGTCCGGATAGGGTCTGTTTAAAATAAGGTTTAATGGTCAATGGTTCTTGAAAGACCCTCTTTACAAAGGTCAGATGACCATAAATGAAAGACAAGCGTCAAAAGACCCAATTTTAACCCCGTGTTTTCACCCCCTTACACCCGTTTTTTCACCCATTTTAAAGCCAAAGCATTGCTAATAAGTACCAGTGCAATAACTTCCCGCATAAACACCCAAACTACTAAACAATGAAAAATCATCCGATCCCTGTAGCCGAGGCCAACATGATGGTTGAAGCCTGGCTCAGGTTTTTGAAACAGGCCGGAATCGATCCCGGTAAACAAACACAAAGCATTTCATTCACTTCCACAGAACTGATGGGCTGGCTCAACAAAATAATGCCCGCTGCAGATGAACTGAGAATATGCCTGGGAGTCTATCCCGACGGGCACGAGAAAGCCGGTCGCATCACCACCATCCTGTGGCCCTACAAAGATGGTAAACCGGTACTCAAGCCTACAAGGCTGGATGGGAAAGATGATCCCGATCCCAAGGATGAGGAGGACCCGTACAATGCAGGAGGTTTAAATCCCTGATTGAATGCTCTTACATTTCATTTACCTGGCATGCCTGCTGGCTAGTTCTCTTGTTGGTTTCTGGTACCGGAGAGAATTAAAAAGCAGGCTGCTTTCATTATTCCCCTGGTATCTTCTAATCGTTTTCCTGCAGGAGCTGATTGTTTTTATCCTACTGCGTACAAACACACAACTGTCAACGGGTGTGATCTATAATATATACAACCCCGTTTCAGCCCTGTTTTTTGCTTCGTTCTATTACCGCATACCGTTTAATGCAGTTTCGCGTCCGTTGATCGGAAGCCTGCTCGCATTATTCCTGGTCGGTACTTTTATTTGCTTTATCTGGATCCAGCCCGTCCAGGTTTACAATAATTATATTTCCTTAGCTGCCGGGTTCCTGATCACCCTCTGCGGGTTATTGTTCCTATTTAATTATTTCAAACTGGACCAGGCGACCGAAGAAAAAAAATGGCAGCCCGTGATCTGGATCACCATCGGACTGGTTGTATTTTTCCCGGTAGTTAATATTTCATTCGCATTATACAAATATCTTCTGGCCAACCAGGCAACTGTCTTTGGCCAGAAACTATACCGCCTGATACCCCAGTTTATGAGTATATTCATGTATGGCTGTTTTATCAGGGCATTTTATTTATGCAAAAAGAGAAAGTAGATATCATCGTTACGGTCATTTCGATCAGCCTCTTCATTTTACTATTGGTCATCTCGGTTCTTTTCCTGTTCCGCATTTACCTGAAAAGAAAAAATAAACTCCTGCTAGAACAGGAGCGTATGAATATCGAGTTTGAACAAACCCTTTTAAAATCGAAACTGGAGATCCAGGAGCACACTTTCCGTGAAATAAGCCAGGAGATCCACGACAATATCGGACAGGTATTGAGCCTGGTGAGGATCAACCTGAATACGCTCAACGCACCCAATGATCACGAAAAAATAAACCAGATGGACGAATGGATGGAAAAAGCCATCACCGACCTAAGAAACCTGAGCCATTCCCTTGACGCGGATCATATTCGTCGTCATGGCTGGATAAGTCCGGTAAAAAAACTTCTAACCGGCTTGCAACGATCGGGTAAGTACAAAACGACAATTGAACACGATAATGACCTGCCTGAACTAGGCCAGGACCGACCGATCATCCTTTTCCGAATGATCCAGGAAGTGATCAATAATATCATTCGTCATGCCGCTGCTGATACCATACATTTGGAAGTAAAAAGGGAAAACGATAAAATTGTTGTCCGGATTCGTGATAACGGAAAAGGTTTTGATGTAGGACGAAACCCGGGTGGTATCGGTCTGCAAAACCTCCGCAACCGTTCGAAAATGATCAACGCGGAACTGGCGATAAAAAGTGAAAAGGGAAAAGGCACAATGGTTACGATTACAATAAAGAAAGATGTCGAATCCTGATATTACAACCAAAATAGCACTGGTGGACGACCATGCCCTGCTACGCAACGGCCTTGCTTCCCTGGTTCGCTCTTTTGAAGGTTATTCAGTGATTTTCGAAGCTGATAACGGAAAGGATTTTATTCGCCAGCTTGCGCAACATCCCCAGCCTGATATAATTCTTCTCGACGTAACGATGCCGGAGATGAATGGTTTTGAAACCGCTGCCTGGATCAGGACAAATGCCCCGGCTATAAAAATACTTGTGCTAAGTATGATGGATAATGATGAAGTAGTGATCAGCATGCTAAAGGAAGGCGCCCGCGGTTATATTTTAAAAGACAGCAAACCTGTTGTTTTTAAACAGGCCCTCGATAGTATCCGGGATTCCGGTTACTTTATGAATGAGCTGGTCAGCAACAAAATGTTTGGTTATGTAAGAAATGGCGTACGCGATGCTAAAGTCATGTCATCGATCGCTACACTGACCGACCGTGAACAACTTTTCCTGCAATATGCCTGCACGGAAATGACTTACCGGGAAATTGCCGCTAAGATGCAGGTTAGCCCCCGTACGGTAGATGGCTATCGCGACGATTTATTGAAAAAATTAAATGTGCAGTCGCGTGTTGGCCTGGTCCTGTATGCTATCAAAAACGGGATCTACAAATTATAATTTCGTTTTTAACCTTTCAACCATGGTCGTTTTCCAGCTGGAAAAATCACCATGTTCGATATGCAACCGGGCCTCCCTTACCAGCCATAAATAAAATGCTAGGTTATGGATACTGGCGATGGTAAGCCCGAGAAATTCTTTTGCTTTCATCAGGTGCCGCAGGTAGGCTTTGCTGTAAAACCGGCTTACTTCGCAATCAAGGTCTTCATCAATGGGTGAATAGTCCAGCTCCCATTTTTTATTGTCGATATTTAAAACCCCTTTTGTCGTAAAAAGCATGGCGTTCCTTCCGTTTCGGGTCGGCATCACACAATCGAACATATCGACGCCCATACCGATGCATTCCAGGATATTCCAGGG
>JAEYOL010000194.1 GCA_023411775.1 Bacteroidota bacterium
GCCATACAACTGGAACGGTAATGACTATGACGCTGCCGGTACATATAATGTCACTTTGACTAGTTCAGCTGGTTGCGACTCTATCGCTACCCTCGTACTGACGGTTAATAATGTTCTGACATCGACCACAGAGGTCACTATCTGCGCCAACGAACTACCATACAACTGGAACGGCAATGACTATGACGCTGCAGGAACTTATAATGTGACATTAACGAGCACGGCGGGTTGTGACTCCATTGCTACACTGGTGCTCACCGTGAACCCGGTAATCACAAGCACTACAACAGAAACGATCTGTGCTAACCAGCTTCCATATAGTTGGAACGGCAATAGCTTCAATGCTGCGGGTACTTATGACGTGACACTCACGAGCACTGCAGGTTGTGACTCCATTGCAACATTGACACTGATAGTAAATGATGTGTTGACGTCTACAACTAATACTACTATTTGCACTAGTCAGCTACCTTACACATGGAACGGTAATGACTATGACGCTGCAGGCACTTATAGTGTGACATTGATTAGTACAGCTGGCTGCGACTCTATCGCGACGCTGGTGTTGACGGTTGATGACGTGTTGACATCAACCACCGAGATCACTATCTGTACCAGCGAGCTGCCTTACACCTGGAACGGTAATGACTATGACGCGGCGGGAACATATAATGTGTCATTGACTAGCACAACTGGATGCGACTCTATCGCGACGCTGGTGCTGGCTGTTAATGACGTGTTGACGTCCACTACCGAGATCACTATTTGTGCCAGTGAACTTCCATACACCTGGAACGGTAATGACTATGACGCAGCGGGATCTTACGATGTCACATTGACAAGTTCGGCCGGCTGCGATTCCATTGCTACCCTTGTGCTCACCGTGAACCCGGTACTCACAAGCACTACAACTGAAACGATCTGTTCTAACCAGCTTCCATATACATGGAACGGCAATGACTATGACGCTGCAGGAACTTATAATGTGACACTGACTAGCACTGCAGGTTGTGACTCCATTGCAACATTGACACTGATAGTAAATGATGTGTTGACATCTACAACTAATACTACCATTTGCACCAGTCAGCTTCCTTACACCTGGAACGGTAATGATTATGCCGCGGCAGGCACTTATAATGTGACACTGACTAGTACAGCTGGCTGCGAC
Organism: Bacteroidota bacterium; assembly: GCA_023411775.1. Lineage (GTDB taxonomy): Bacteria > Bacteroidota > Bacteroidia > Chitinophagales > Chitinophagaceae > Terrimonas_B. The sequence goes on from JAEYOL010000194.1 coordinate 1,172, forward strand.
TCTATCGCGACGCTGGTGTTGACGGTTGATGACGTGTTGACATCAACTACTGAAATCACCATTTGTACCAGCGAGTTGCCATACACCTGGAACGGCAATGATTATGACGCTGCTGGTACATATAATGTCACTTTGACTAGTTCAGCTGGCTGCGACTCTATCGCGACACTGGTGCTGACAGTTGATGACGTGTTGACATCAACTACCGAGGTCACTATCTGTGCTAGTGAACTTCCATATACCTGGAACGGCAATGACTATGATGCTCCAGGCACTTACAATGTGACACTCACAAGCACAGCTGGATGCGATTCCATCGCCACCCTCGTACTGACGGTTAATGATGTATTGACATCCACCACAGAGGTCACTATCTGTGCCAACGAACTGCCATACAACTGGAATGGCAACAGCTATGATGCAGCAGGCACTTACGATGTGACGCTGACAAGTTCGGCCGGCTGCGATTCCATAGCTACTCTTGTGCTGACCGTGAACCCGGTACTGACAAGCACTACAACTGAAACGATCTGTGCTAACCAGCTTCCATATAGTTGGAACGGTAATAGTTTCAATGCTGCAGGTACCTATGATGTGACGCTGACCAGCACTAATGGCTGCGATTCCATTGCAACCCTGGTATTGACAGTTAATGATGTCTTGACAAGCACAACGTCGACAACTATTTGTTCAAACGAATTGCCTTATAACTGGAATGGAAACACTTACAATGCCGCGGGTACTTATACTGCAACCCTGGCTAGCACAACAGGCTGCGACTCTATCGCAACGCTTATACTAGCCGTCAATATGGCTGCCACCAGCTCGACATCGGCATCTATATGCGCAAATGAACTTCCATATACCTGGAATGGCAATAGTTATACCGCTGCCGGAACTTATAGCGTGAATTTGGTAAGTAGTACAGGTTGTGATTCGGTTGCTAGTTTAGTATTAACAGTAACTGATATCAAAACTTCGACTACCGCGGTTAGCATCTGCGCAAGCCAGCTACCCTATTCGTGGAACGGTGTCGTTTACAATGCTGCTGGAACCTACGATGTAGGTTTGACCAGCAGCTCAGGTTGTGATTCAATAGCAACGCTTGTACTTGCGGTGAATCCCGTATTAACAAGTTCGACCCCGGTTACTATTTGTACCGATCAGCTACCCTATTCATGGAATGGAAATAGCTTCAATACGGCAGGAACCTATAATGTAACTCTTACCAGCAGTACAGGTTGCGATTCAATAGCTACACTTGTATTAACGGTAACACAGTCTCTGCCGGGTCAGCGCTATACTACTGTTGTGACCGGTCCAAATGTACCCGTGCAATTAACGGCCAGAAACCTGGGATCAGGTCATAGCTATGAGTGGAATCCAAAATTCGGGCTGAATGACTACTCATCAGCTACTCCAACCTTCTCCTATGACCGGGATATGGAATACACCATAGCAATTACGCCAACCACCGGGTGTGCGATCGTAGATACAGTTTTAGTAAGGGTTCTAGATAATATACCACCGGATCAATCTGGCATATATGTGCCCAAAGCCTGGACACCAAATGGTGATGGCCATAATGATAAATTATTCCCGATACCTGTCAACATCAAAGAGCTGAAATACTTCCGCGTCTTCAATCGTTGGGGACAACTGGTATTCGAAACCAATATACTACGTAATGGCTGGGATGGCATATTTAAAGGCCAGCCGCAGGTTTCGGATACTTACACCTGGACATTGGAAGCTGAAGGCAATGATGGCAAATATTATAAACTCGCTGGTAACTCTGTTCTGTTACGTTAAAAATTTGGAGTTATGAAAACAATGAAATGCTGCATTTTGATAACCTGCCTGTTTCTCGCGACTGTAAACCTGCGAGCGCAGGATCCGGCCTTTTCCCAATTTTTTGCTTCGCCATTAAATATAAACCCCGCTTTAACTGCCAATATCAATTCTGACTGGCGTCTGATCACTAACCTAAGGGACCAATGGATCGGACCCGCCAGTCCCTATGTTACCGGAACGGTATCATTTGACACCAAAGTCATGCAAAACAAAGCTCCCAATATGCCAGAAAACAACTTTCTTGGGCTGGGAGGAATGCTGATGTTCGATCACGCTATGAGTGGCGTGGTTAAAAGTTCCTACGGTTCACTAAACCTGTCCTACAATGTTAAACTGACTGAAGGCTATTATACAGAGAGACTCGGAATCGGTTTTGGAGCAATATATGGCCACCGGCGAATCGATTTTAGCAGGGTCGATTTTGAAGAACAGTTTACTGGTTTTGGCTTCAACAGAAACCTGCCCACCGGGGAAACCGCGCTTTCTAATATGAAACCCTATGTTTCTGCCAGCGCCGGGATCACTTATACCGCCACTTCGGAACAAAGCAATTTTGATATCGGGCTTTCAGCATTTCACCTTAATAAGCCCCGACAAACATTTTTAAAAGATGAACAACAGGTGCTGGCTATACGAAAAGTAGCCCACGCCAATTATGAGCGATTCCTGAATGATCAACTTATTATTAATGCAAACGGCATTTATCAATACCAGTCGAAAGCAAGCTACTTTTCCGTAGGATCGGCATTGGGTTATTTCCTTGGAGATGCTGCGCAGACCTTATTGACTGCAGGACTCTGGTATTGGTCTGACAACGCCGTGATCCCATATGTTGGCATGGCATACAAAGATCTTCAGTTTGGGCTCAGCTATGATATTACAATCTCCAAACTAAATGAAGCCGCACGAAAACCAAATACATGGGAGTTTTCGTTGATCCTCAGGGGTACGAAAAGACCAACCGGCATCATACCCTGCCCCTGGAAATAGTGAAAATCTTAAGTGGCCATTTTGGGTACCAGCGGCACCTGGACCAAAATCGTGGTTCCCTTGCCTGGCATTGTCTCGAGGTTATACTTTCCACCCATCATGGCAGTACGTTCCCGCATGCCCACAATACCATATGTTTTTTTTGAGTAAACTTTTTCTTTATCGAACCCAATTCCGTTGTCACGTATCATCAATGAAAGCTGTTCATCTTCCTTGATAAGGCGCACTATAACATTGCGGGCAACGGCATATCTCGCAATATTTGTCAAAGCTTCCTGCACGATCCTGAACAAACCTGTTTTATATGCCATTGATAATTCAATCTCTTCATTTAATCCTTCATAATCGACCTCAATCCCAGTCCTTTTTTCAAACTCGTTTATATGCCATTCAATAGCTGGTCCAAGACCTAGATCATCCAGCAACCCTGGTCGAAGATCGGCTGCTATTTTACGGACTGTTTTAATGGTATCATCGATATTACTATGCAAAGACTCAATTTTTTCATTAGCCAGTTCATTGTCCGACAGGTCCAGCCTTTTTTTCAACCAACTAATGTCCATTTTCATAATAGTCAGCTGCTGCCCCAGCTGATCATGAATTTCCCGGGCTATAATTAACCTTTCCTCTTCTCTAACATCCTGCAAATGCGAGGCAAGCCTGCGGATTTCCTCATACGAACGACTCAATTTTTCCTGGGCCTTCTTCCGTTCCGTTATATCACGGATAAATGCGCAAAAAAATTCTTCCTTCCCGTTCTTTACCGGAACAATTGAAAGTTCAATGGGAAACTCACGGCCTGAACGATGTAGGGCTGAGATCTCCGTAGGCCTGTTAAGTAATTGCCCGACACCCGTTTGCCTGTAGTTGGCCATGCCTTTTCGGTGTGCCTCTCTGTATTTTTCTGGAATAATCGTTTCTTCCAGCAGCCTTCCCAACATCTCTTTCTCCTGCCAGCCAAACATCCTTTCTGCTTTAGGGTTCCAGACTGTAACATACCCATCGGGATCAATACATATGATAGCATCCAGCGACGCATTCATGATCAGGCGCCGGACTTCCTCACTTTGACGGATCGCTGTTTCGGATCGCTTTCGGCCAATTGCCGACTTTATTGCTGAAGGTAACCTGGCCAGGCGATCTTTTAGAATATAATCGTCCGCACCCTGGCGAATGATACTTGCGGCAAATTCTTCGGAGACAGTACCGGTTACCATAATGAACGGAATCCCTGGTGTACGCTGGTTCAACTCATCCAGGGCTTCCCTGGCACTGAATCTCGGTAACGCGTTATCGGCAAGGACCAGATCCGGTTTGAATTCCTCAAGAGCAGAAAAATAAGCTTCCTTGTTGGCCACGACCTGAAACTGGCAGGGGAAAGCGTCATTTAATGACCACTGCACTATTTCAGCATCAGTAGGGTCGTCCTCAAGCATTAAAATTTTCAATGGCGCTGTCATGATATGTTTTTAAGGCCCGGTTCAGAAAATTTAAGGGTTACGCCCATAAATATGTACTTAAAATTAAAGATCATTAGCCAATTTGAGCCCAAAACTAAAACTGAATCAACGTAGAGCACTCGCATTGGCACAAATTTTTAGATATCTCATCATATTACCCGCCTATGCCTTCAAGCGTTATATCGCGATACCACTACTATGCCGATACGCATACTTTGCGTATCGTGTTCTTGTCCGGCCATATCTACGACTACAAAAATGTGCCGGAAAAGACCTATCAACAATTGAAATCATCGAAGTTTAAAGGAAGCTTCCTGAATCAATACATCAAACCCCACTATGAGTATGTCAAGATAAACTAATAAAAAAAGGGAATTCATTACTCCGTTCCTACACGTGCATGTATTTTAAACAAATAGGATATATTCTTCATTTTCCTGCATAAAAATCACCAAACCTCCTTTAAAAGAAATTTAGCGTTTAGCCAGACGTTCCGCGACCAGCAATCTCTTTCGCCATCGTCCAACCGGTTGCCGTTCATGAATTTCGTTGCCCTTTTTATCAGTAAGACCAAGCGATTGAGAAAGCGATTTACTCAATGAAGCGACCTTTCGATTAGCTGTTAGACGCGAGGTTGACCGAAAGAATTTTTGGTAATTACTAATCCCTTTTTTGATGATCGTAATTTCTTTACGATACTTTTTTAGTTTTCGATAGATGATCATGAGCCTGTTGAAGGCATATTCGTTGAGCGGATCACGAGATATGATCTTTTCATAAGCAACGGCTGCGTCTTCAGGTTTGCCTTCATGCTCAAGAGTCTTTCCCAGCTCAAGCAAATCAGCAACATTACCCGGTCCATCCGTTTTTTTATGCGCTACTTTCATCCTTGCCGGTATACTTTGAGACTATTGCTTCAAGCTTTCGCTTAAGCTCGTCGGGACAGTTGGTGTTGAATAACAGATGTATGGGATTGATATCTATACGATAACATTGACTGGGCCGCATTTTCCTGCGGCCAATATTTACATATTGCTGGTCGAGGTCACGAAGCTCTGCCTTAAGCATCTCAAGATATTCGGGCGTTATCGAGGATTGCATACGCTAATGATATGACTTTGAATGTTTCAGAATAAGTTACCTATCATAAACATCAAAGTATATGCCCGGGGACAAAAAAAGAAAAATACAGCGAGGATTTTTCTTTATAGGTTTAGAACCTGGTCCCGCTTCAGTTATGAAGGAAATTTTTTCCACACTTTTATATTCCATCAGACCAATAGAAAGTCTGTGGCCATTAGCTCTTTTTTTGGCGATACCGGTAGCTAAAAAAGACAATTGCAAAATTAACCAGCAGGGAAAATGCGTTGGTTATAATGATTGGATAATCTTCCCTGAGCACCCCGTACCATACCCAGCCACCCAGACCAGCAATCAACACAAAAAGCATCACAAACGATATGTCCTCGGCTTTTTTCTCGCGTATTATTTTAATAAGCTGGGGCAGCATCGCTACCCCGGTACAAATACCAGCTGCTATGCCGACAAACTCAGTTGGTACCGGCATTTTGGATATTTGATGATTTGTATTTCTGACGAATCTGCTCCCCCGCTGCCTGCACCAGTTCCGACGGTCTCTCTTCGTTGGCAGACCAGTTCCCATTATTGAATGAAAGATATCCAAACGAAACATTATCCAAAACCACATGTGATGATACCGGGAGACCATCTTCCTGGAACTCGTCGGAGGGGTTAACCCATCCTGTATAACGACGACCATTAATTTCAAACTCTATATCAAATATTTTATCCTCACTCATAAATTTTCGATTTTTTTAATTACAGTTTGCAAGTTAATACCCTTTCCAAGTACCCCTCTGAACAGAGGGTCTCTTTGAGGCATCTCTTTTACAGCATTAAAAATAGTAAAGTCTGATATCTTCAGACCAGGTTTCAATTCTTCCCATTCAATCGGCATCGATACGGTTGCACCAGGTTTCGGTCGCAGGGAATATGGAGCAACAATGGTTTGGATGGATCTGTTTTGGAGGAAATCCAGGTATATTTTGCCCTTACGCTTTGAGGGCGTGCGTTCCAGGCTGGTGAAATCACTCAGTTCACGGTGAGCGATGGAAACAAGCAGATGTGCCAAAAGCTTCGATTGCTCATATTCATAGCGGGCATTGAGTGGAAGGTAAATGTGGAGCCCGGTTGACCCGGACGTTTTAATAGACGCGGCTACGCCTACCGATTTAAGAATTTGTTGAATTACCCTGGCTACCTCCATAACCTGTTTAAACGTATTACTATCATCCGGGTCAAGATCAATCACGCACCAGTCCGGCTTAGATGGATCTTGTATCCTGCTATGCCGGGGATTCATTTCAATGCAACCCAGGTTAGCCATATAAAGCAAATGAGCTTCATCTGTGCATACAAAAAACTTCTTGGTACCCGCTTTTGTCGTGTTTTTATAGTCATGTGTCTTTATCCAGGTTGGGAATTTATCCGCAACATTTTTTTGGTAAAAACTCTTTCCCGTTATTCCATTTGGATGCCTGTTTAAGGACTGAGGACGGTCCTTCATGTAAGGCAACATATACTGCGCGGCCTGGTAATAGTAATTTATCACATCCCGCTTTTGTATTTTATCGACAGGCCAGTATAATTTATCAAGATTCGTAAATATCAGTTCCTTGCCATTTATTTTCCTGGTCTGTTGTTTCTCGCTGGGGTTAACTAAAGTTTTTAAAGTTTTGACAGCACTTTTCGCTACAATCTTTTGTTTAAGGCGTGGTGCAGATCGAATAGCTGGACCAACATCAACCGGTATTTCGGCTTTTACCTCCCTCGCCGATTTGTCATCACGTAACCCTTCAAACGAGGGGTGTCTCATTACTCCATCACTGGTAATTTCGGTGTATGAAACTTCACAGACCAATTCCGGCTTGAGCCATGTTGCTTTCGCGACAGGCGGGTTCGGCCTGAACCGCGAGGGTTTATTGATATCAGGCTCTATATCAAAAGGATTTTTCTTACGCTCCAGCTTTTTGAACTTCTTCATCATTTCCTTCTGCAGTTTATCAGAAAAGCCTGTCCCTACCTTGCCCGTATACATGAGTCGACCTTTATCAAATACTCCTACCAGGAGAGAACTGAAAGCTTTCGAACTTCCTTCATTTCGTGTATATCCGCCGATCACAACCTCGTGTCTCTTAGATATTTTTATCTTAAGCCATTCTTTACTACGTATCCCTTCCGTATACATTGAGTCACGGCGCTTAGCCATGATTCCTTCCAGTTTCATTTGACGGGCTACTTCATAAAATTCTGTACCCGTAACTTCAAAACTCTTACTTATATGTATCAGTGGGTGCTCAGGCACAATAGAGAGAAGCTTTGCTCTTCTATCCTCAAGTGGAAGGTCCACCAACGAGTATCCATTATGCCACAACAGGTCAAATAAGTAATAACGTAATTCACCGTCTGCCTCACTTCGCCAATTCTGAAGATCACCAAAATTGGAAATTCCATTATCACCGGCAACGATGATCTCACCGTCCACCACTGCCTGTAGCTTTAGTTGCTTCAAGGCTTCGTGCAGGGGATAATACTTTGCGTTAAACGATTTGTTGTTTCGGCTCCGGATTTCCACATTGTCTTTATTGAGATAGGCTATGGCGCGGTAGCCGTCCCATTTCACTTCGTAAGTCCATTCATCATCGTCAAAAGGTTTGTCGATCAACGTGGCAAGCATGGGCGATATATCAGCTGGCATAGCTTGCTTAGAGCCGGCCGGCGCAGATCCGGATTTTTTCGTGATAGCTCCAGATCTCTTGCGCGCAGGTTGCTTCTGATTTCTATTTGAGTGCCAGACATTATCTGCTGCCTTTTCGACTTCCTGGATGGTTCCGCCCGATATCACCGATCTGGCCTTTCTTGTCACATCGGTAACACGTGCATGCCGGTCTTTCATTTTCATCAGCAACCATGCGTTGTCTCCCCGTGCGGATGCTTTTACCAATGCAAAATCGCCCTTAAGCTTCTGTCCCTTGAGACTAATAACCAGTTTTCCCGAATATAATTGTCGCAATAATTCCTTTTCCAATTTTGATTTTTCCGATGATTTAAATCCGGGAACAGAATATTCGCCCTCATCCCATACGATTACAGTGCCACCCCCATATTCACCTTTCGGAATTACCCCTTCAAATTTTCGATAATCGTATGGATGGTCTTCAACCATCATCGCAAGTCGTTTCACTGTTGGGTCTGTTGAGGGGCCCTTTGGCACAGCCCAGCTTTTCAAAACACCACGCATCTCCAATCTAAAGTCATAATGCAGGTGGGAGGCATCATGCTTCTGTACTACAAAGCACAATGAATCTCCCTTCGATTTTCCGCCTTTTGGTTCAGGCGTCTTGCTGAAACTTCGCTTTTTCTTATAACTTGTTAATCCCATATTGTAGGTATTGATCACCGGAGATGTAGCAATGGCACAATGGCAAACCACATCAGGTAGGTCAATGATGCCACCATTAGTCCATCGATCCTCGCGGGAGGATTTTTATTGATGATATATCGCCATAATAAAACTCCCAACAGCAGCGCATGAAGTAAAACGCCATAAATTACTCCTTCGAAAGCATACGGTAGCGTATCCAAGATCTCAAATGCAAGTAAGGTAGCTAAAGAGAATACTGTAAAATACAATGCCAACTTTGCCGCTCCTTTTTTTCCAAGTTTTACTGCCAGCGTTTTCTTGGAGGCCTCTTTATCTGCATCATGATCCGGGATACCACTGAGTGTAATTGAAGGAAGCACAGCCAGGAACAATGGCAGGCTCATAAACCAGGGCAGGCTATCGAAGACAACGCCACCCTGGAAAACATACCCGCAAACAATCAAAGCAAAACTATGAGTGAGGCCCACCGTAAGTTCACCCAGGCCCCGATGACACAGTTTTAGCGGGGGAATTGTATAACCTAAAGCCAGGATAAAAACTGCGCCGCATGTTAACAAAAGGGCGCTGGCAGCTGCCGATGATGCAGGTATCAAAAACAATAGGAGGATAAACGAGGCAAATAAACTTAACGTAATACCCCTTTTCATTTGCGCAAAATTTATTTGCCCGGTCACCAATACCCTGGAGCCACCGGTAAACGGCCCATACGCTCCATTACGCCGATCAGAATCGAAATCAAAATAGTCATTACTTAAAACAGTAGCTACTTCAACCAGGAATAGCCATGCATACCCCAGCCAATACACATAAGCATCAAAACCATACCCCGATTGTTGAGCAGCAAATGTACCGGCCGTATAAGCAATAAAACTCATGGGATAGAATTGAAGTCGTATAGCTTTTATCCAGGCCGTGAAGGAGAGGTTTATATTTTTCCATGTGGATATTGCGCCTCTCCTGAGCTTTCTGCCCCGGTCTTTGACCTTTGATATCCATGATGCAATCTTAGACTCACTGGCTTTTTTTACCGGGCCGAAACTGAGCACCTTTGTGACCGTAAACCCACAAAACTCGAGTATTGATCTTCGCATGGCATTATGTCCAGGGGCGCGGTAAATTAACTGGTAGACCATTCTCGGCGTATCCATGGTAGTTATAAGTTCCGCCGTGCGGCCCCTCAACAATGGTTCATAACCTGTACCTCCTTCCGTTTCTTCAAAAGCGAACCCGGCCACGAGGACCCGGTCAAAAAATCCCTTCAATAGTGCAGGCATTGTACCCCACCAGGTCGGGTATATAAAAACAATATGGTTCGCCCAGCTGATCAGTTGCCGGGAGCGGGAAATATCTGGCTCTACCTGTTGTTCATGATTGTGCCGGGTAGTAACGTTGATATCGAAATGCAGGTTCGCTACGGTTAACACCTCTACATCAACTCCTGCCTGCCGCGCCCCTTCTGCATAGGCCTGGGCGAACGCGGTTGAAAGACTGTCTGCCCGCGGATGACCGTTAATGACTAATACTTTCATTGTTTTGTTTTGTAAAAATGTCAATATGCTTTCTACACAAAATCTGTGCTTATACTGGAGGGGGACTTTTTTTGGTAAGAATAATAAGGTGAGGTGATAGTCTCACCCCTGCCAGGCATCCGTCAAGTGGTACAGTACTTGCAAAGTTGAGTAAACACTATTTCCAGATATGAGTATAGCTTTCCCCATTGTTCCCTGGGGTAATGGAACAAATATTTATGAGGTAAACGTGCGTCAGTACACCCGGGAGGGAACTTTGCAGGCCTTTACACAACATATCCCACGACTTCATGTGATGGGGGTAGATATACTTTGGCTGATGCCTATTACGCCTATTAGTGTTGAAAAAAGGCAGGGCACTTTCGGTAGTTATTATGCAGCAAGTTCATACACCGATATTGATCCAACTTACGGGAGTACCGAAGATTTCAGAGAACTGATCCGGACGGCTCATGATTTTGGAATGAAGGTGATCATTGACTGGGTGGCTAACCATACAGGCTACGATCACCAGTGGACTGTTAAATATCCAGACTGGTATAGAAAGAATGAACAAGGTCAATTCACAGGACTCTATGGCTGGATTGACGTGATCGACCTTAACTATGAGATACCGGAGCTACGCCTGGAAATGATCGCTGCCATGAAACATTGGATACGCGAATACGATATTGATGGCTTCCGATGCGATATGGCCCGTACCGTACCACTCGACTTCTGGCTGGAAGCACGTGGAGAGTGCGATGCAATCAAATCACTTTTCTGGCTGGCGGAATGTGAAATCCTGGAATACCATGAAGCCTTTGATGTGACTTATGGATGGGAAGTACTTCGAAGTATAGATAAATACATGAAAGGAGAGCTGGAATTTTCAGCCATTACTCCCCTTCTGATCCAATACAGTCATTACCCAATCGGTTCCAGGAAACTACTTTTTACCTCCAACCACGACGAAAATAGTGACCATGGCACAGAGTATGAAAAATATGGTGATGCAGCCCTCGCCATGGCAATTTTTTGTTGTACCTGGCCGGGCATTCCCCTGATCTACTCCGGCCAGGAAAAGCCCAATAAAAAACGTCTCGCCTTTTTTGAAAAGGATTTTATTGACTGGGAGGGCGATATCGAATTAAAAGATTTCTACCGAACCCTGCTCCATTTTCGAAAAAGGAATAAAGCATTGCAGGAAAGCGCTTCTGTCCTGATGCTACAGACAGGTAGTGATGGTGTACTGGCTTACCTGTGCCGTCGACAACAGGATATGGTGTTGGTATTACTTAACCTGTCAAAAGAAAAAGCTGAGTTT
>JAEYOL010000204.1 GCA_023411775.1 Bacteroidota bacterium
CATTCGGGTTGTTCTTTACCTGCTATTTCCTATTCTCCAAGTTTTTCCCGGTTATCGCTATCGCTGAGATCAAGCATATACTGAAAAAGAATGGCGACAGCTACAAAGAGAGAATGGATTCGGTTGAAGTCCAGCCGGTGGATGATTTTGCTCACAAGCAACTGCACGATCATCATTAATAGTAATGGCCCGATGGCTGTAAGAAGCCTGGCCGATGGAAGACGATAGAAACGAAATAAGAAACTGAGTAACGGTCCTTTGACCGTCTCGAGCTAAAAGCTAAAATATGGGTGTTAAAAAATTTATTGTTGGCAACTTTTATGACGAGGAAGTATTGTTTCCCGCTGTAAAAAAAGTTCGTCGCGCCGGATACAAGATCCATGATGTATTCACGCCATTCCCGATCCACGGTCTGGACAAAGAAATGGGTTTACGTGATACAAGTTTGCACGTTGCCGGATTTATTTACGGTATTACAGGCACCCTGACGGCCCTGGGTTTTATTACCTGGATGCTGACAGTTGACTGGCCTTTGAATATTGGTGGTAAACCCTTTTTCTCATTGCCAGCCTGGATACCGATCATTTTTGAGCTGACAGTTTTGTTTGCATCCATCGGAATGGTTTTGACATTTTGCTGGCTTTGCCAACTGGCGCCGTTTGTTAAAAAGGATCATTTCAACCCAAGGTCAACAGACGACACATTTGTGATGGCGCTTGAGTGCACCGACCAGACAAACGAAGCAGAAGCGGTTGCGTTTCTGACCAGCATCGGCGGACAGGATGTATCGGTTCAGTATAAAGAAACAGGATGGTGGCTGGGTCGGTATGACCAGGATACCAAAAGATTTGAAAGAAAAACAGAAGTAGCAGTTCATTGATCATATAATAACAGGAAATGAAAAGATATTCGATCATAACAGGATGTGTACTGGCTGTCGTATTAATAAGCTGCGACAATACAAGGCGTAATCCGGGCAGAGCATATATGCCGGATATGACCTACAGCCCGGCCTATGAAACTTACGCGCCAGCACAGGAAAGGCTGAAAGCTTCGGGTGCCGCTGATGAAGCGCATTATACGGGTCAGCCTGTGGCAGGTACGATCGCAAGGGGTGAACAATTGCCCGTCCGCATGTCAGCCGATACTGTGGGTTATCGCATGTCAGCGTCGGTTAAAAATCCCCTGCCGGCTGCATCCATTAATATGAAAGAAGCGGAAAGGTTGTACCTGGTGAATTGCGGGATCTGTCATGGTGCCAAACTTGATGGCAACGGTCCGCTTTATAATGGTGGCTCCGGTCCTTATACTGCGGCACCAAAAAACCTGATGGGTGATGACATGAAACAGCTTTCGGAAGGAACAATGTTTCATGCTGTAACTTATGGAAAAGGGCAAATGGGTAGTTATGCCTCGCAGTTGACAACAAAACAGCGTTGGGAAGTGATTGCTTATGTTAAGGCCAAGCAATTCCCCGCTGATGCAGCTACCGCGGATACTACTGCAAAACCAGCGGCTGCGCCGGATAGCGCGACTGCTCCAACAACAAACTAAGATTTTGATCAAGAAAATAAATGAATGCTGATGTCAATCCGGGAAAATTTCATAGTGCCGAAAAGATATAACACGATATCCATTGCTTTGATGGTGGTGGGTGTATTGGCCATTATTGGTTTGTATATCACGGCAGGTTCCAAAAGCGATCCGCAGTCACAGGCCAGGTTTTGGGGAAGCCTGTTGCAAAACGGCGTTTACTTTTTGCTTACTGTAAATGCGGCCATGTTCTTTATCTGTGCCACTACCCTGGGATGGGGCGGTTTTCAATGGGCTTTCGCCCGTGTGTCGGAAGCCGTATCGGCCTGCGTTCCCGTACTCAGCGTTATTTGCGGAGCTATTCTCCTGGCTATCGCGTTTGGCGGCAACCACGAGATCTATCACTGGACTGATTCCGAGCATGTAAAACATGATCCAACACTATTGCACAAAGCCGGCTTTTTGAATAAAGGATTTTTCGCAGTTGTAACAGTTCTTACCCTGGTATTGTGGAGCTTCCTTGGATGGAAGATGAGGCAAAGAAGCCGTATGCTCGACAACCAGCCACTGCGTACAAGGGAAGAGGGCAAATCTTATATCTGGACCAATACTATCTGGGCCGCGTTATTCCTGGTTGTTTTTGCACTCACCGTTCTTTCATCGATTCCCTGGCTTTGGCTGATGAGCATCGATGCACACTGGTACAGCACAATGTATAGCTGGTACACATTTGCGAGCACTTTTGTTTCAGGCCTTGCATTGATCACCATTTTTGTGATATTCCTGAAGAACAATGGTTACCTGGAATACACCAACAAGGAACACCTGCATGACCTGGGTAAATTCCAGTTCGCGTTCTCGATTTTCTGGACCTATCTCTGGTTTTCGCAATTTATGCTAATATGGTATGCGAATATTCCTGAGGAAACCGTTTATTTTAAACCAAGAGTAGAAGGTGAATATACTGGTGTGTTCTGGCTGATGTTTATCATCAACTTCCTTGCACCATTATTGATATTTATGAGCAGGGATTCGAAAAGGAATTATTCCACGGTGGCATTTATGTCAGTACTGCTGATATTCGGTCACTGGCTCGACTTTTTCCAGATGGTATTCCCAAGCCCTACAAAAGGACATGTTCCAATGATATTATACGACCTGGGTATTGGTCTCGGTTTCGTAGGGTTGATTATGTTTGTAGTAGGTCGATCGTTGGCGAAATATCCATTGCTGGCGAGAAACCATCCGTTTATAAAAGAAAGTGTCATACACCATACCTAATAGGTTTAAAAGGTTATTACGACTGGACTTGACAGGTAGAAACCGGCTAAACTTGAGAAACATTAAAGAATAATAACTGAATAACAGAATATGCAAACTTTTTTCATCATAGCGATATTGGTTCTGGGCTTCCTGGTGACGTTCCAGATAGCCAAGGCCAGTGAGTATGTAGCTATCATGCGAGGCGAGGAAAAGTCGAGGAAACAAACCAACAAGATCAATGGTTTCCTGATGCTGGTATTCCTGGCTGCCGGATTGTTCGGGGTGTATTGGTGCAATGAAACATTAAAAGATAAGGTTTTGGGGGAGCCCAGTTCCGATCATGGTGTATATATCGATACAATGATCTATATCACACTGGCGATAACCGGTGTTGTATTGATCATTACCCAGGTTTTACTGTTCTGGTTTGCATACAAATACCAGGAAAGGGAAGATCGTAAGGCTTACTACTATCCTCATAATAACAAGCTTGAGCTGATCTGGACCGTTGTACCCGCAGTTGCATTGACTGTACTGGTTGGATTTGGGATTTATTACTGGTTTAAAATTACCGGTGATCCTCCCAAAAACGCGATGGATATTGAGATCGTAGGCAGCCAGTTTAAATGGGAATATCGCTACCCGGGCAAGGATAAGATCATGGGTAAAAAATATTACAAGGAGATCAGCGATGCAAAATCAAATCCCCTTGGACAACTGTGGGATGACCCCGCCAACCACGATGATATCTATGTAAGTGGTGAGCCCATGCACCTGATCGTAAACAAACCAGTACGCCTGATCATTGGCGCCAAGGATGTGGTACATAATGTGGGCCTGCCTCATTTCCGTATGAAGATGGATGCAGTGCCCGGCACTCCTACCACGATGTGGTTTACACCTACCAAGACAACCAAACAAATGATCGAAGAAACTGGTAATCCGAATTTCGTATATGAAATAGCCTGTGACCAGATGTGCGGTAAAGGGCATACTACGATGAGAGGTGAGATCATTGTAGAGACACAGGAAGAATTCGATACCTGGATGATCAGCAAAAGGCCCCAGTACCTGGTAGCAAACCCGGGTGGTGCAAAACCGGCAGCAGCCCCAGCGGCAACTCCGGCAACTGATACAACCAGCGCGGCCGGTACAAAACCCATGGCCATGAGTGAACAGGCAAGCAATTAAAAAAATTTAGACGGTGGAGAGCCACTGTCAAAAAATAAAAGACTATGAGCGACGCAATGCATATACATACCGGAACGGCGGTAGCACATGGGGTTCATCACGATGACCACAACGGTCACGGGCACCACCATGAGTCATTTGTTACAAAGTATATATTCAGCCAGGATCATAAAATGATCGCCAAGCAGTTCCTGGTCACAGGTATAATCTGGGCGGTTATTGGGGGCTTGTTTTCGGTAATATTTCGTCTGCAGTTGGGGTACCCTGATCAATCTTTCCCGATACTTGAAACTTTCTTCGGCCATTGGGCTAAGGGCGGTGTGATCCAGCCGGATTTCTATTATCAGCTGGTGACCATGCATGGTACGATCATGATATTTTTTGTGTTGACAGCCGGGCTGAGCGGAACTTTTGCAAACCTGCTTATTCCTTTACAGATCGGAGCCAGGGATATGGCATCTCCGTTCCTTAATATGCTGTCGTACTGGTTCTTCTTTATTGCCGGAATCGTGATGCTGGTTTCATTTTTTATCCAAACCGGTCCCGCCAGTGGCGGATGGACGATGTACCCGCCTTTGAGTGCGCTGGGACAAGCAAACGAGGGATCCAAACTGGGTGCTGACCTTTGGCTTATCAGTATGGCCTTGTTCATTATATCGCAATTGCTCGGTGGTCTAAACTATATCTCTACTATTTTAAATATGCGCACCAAGGGCATGAGCATGACGCGCATGCCGCTTACGATCTGGGCGCTGTTCTTTACAGCTATCCTGGGTGTATTGTCATTCCCGGTTCTGCTTTCAGGTGCCATTCTGTTGTTGTTTGACCGCAATATCGGCACCAGCTTCTACCTGAGCGATATTGTAGTGAATGGCCAGGTATTACCAAATGAAGGCGGAAGTGCTATCCTGTATCAGCACTTATTCTGGTTCCTGGGTCACCCTGAAGTTTACATTGTGATCCTGCCTACCATGGGTATCGTGTCAGAAGTACTGGCGATCAATTCGCGAAAGCCCATCTTCGGTTATATGGCGATGATCGGTTCGCTGTTCGCGATCTGCGTACTGGCCTTCCTGGTTTGGGCACACCACATGTTTGTAACCGGTATGAATCCATTCCTCGGTTCGATCTTTGTATTGCTAACCCTGCTGATCGCGGTGCCGTCAGCTATTAAAGTATTTAACTGGATTACAACAATCTGGCGCGGAAGTATACGCTTCACACCAGGTACTTTGTTTTCAATCGGTTTTGTAAGCTTATTCATCTCCGGTGGACTTACGGGAATCTGGGTAGGTAATTCAACTATTGATATTCACCTTCACGATACAATGTTTGTGATCGCTCACTTCCACCTTGTAATGGGTGTGGCCGCATTCTTTGGCATGTTTGCCGGTATTTATCACTGGTTCCCGAAAATGTTCGGGCGGTTTATGAATAATACCCTAGCATATATTCATTTCTGGGTGACCCTGATCGGTTCATACCTTATCTTCTGGCCGATGCACTACCAGGGTATGGCAGGTATGCCACGCCGATATCTCAATAAAGAGATATGGCAATCTTTCAACCAGTTCGGTGAATTGGATAAAATGATCACGGTTGTTACCATCGTTGTATTTGCTGTACAGTTGATGTTTGTATTCAATTTCTTCTATTCTATTTTCAAAGGAAGAAAAGTTACAACACCCAATCCCTGGAAAGCAACAACGCTGGAATGGACCACCAAGATCAACCCGGGCCACGGTAACTGGGAAGGTGAGATTCCTGAGATCCATCGCTGGGCTTATGATTATAGTAAAGATGGAAGAGACTTTATCCCGCAAACTGAGCCGATTAGCGCGGGAGAGAGTAAACACTAGGTTAATTTGAAAATTTGAAAATGTGGGAATTTGAAAATGTTGGGTAAGGAATAATGTGAGGTGGATGGGGATGCGATAACGCGGTGAGGAACCAGGTTGAAAAAAATAGCGAAAGCTGTGATGAAAAGGATAAAAGATTATTTACAGTTGGTGAAGCTTTCGTTGAGTATCATGGTTGTGTTCAGCAGTGTGATAAGCTACCTACTGGTACCTGGTATCGGTGAAAAGTATGCGAATCCCCTGTTGATGTCAATATTGCTCTTTGTAGCTGGGATGTTGGTAACGGGCAGTGCCAACGCGATCAACCAGGTAGTAGAAAAGGATACCGATGCGATGATGAAACGGACAAGTAGCAGACCAGTTGCTGCTGGACGGATGAGTGTCAATCACGGGTGGGTTTTTGCTATTTTAACCGGGGCTGCCGGTGTGCTTCTGCTGGGTATTTATTTTAACTGGTTATCGGCAGGGCTCGCGGCGTTTAGTTTATTTCTTTACGCGTTTATCTATACACCGTTAAAGAAAGTGAGTTCGATCGCTGTATTGGTAGGTGCTTTTCCTGGTGCGTTACCCTGCCTGATAGGCTGGACTGCAGGCGATGGCCAGCTGTCGCTTGGGGGCTGGATTCTTTTTGGGATACAGTTTCTTTGGCAGTTCCCGCATTTTTGGGCTATTGCCTGGATAGCGCATAGCGACTATTCAAAAGCGGGATTCAGGTTGCTGCCTTCTGATAAAGGACCGACAAAATTTACCGCGCTTCAAACAGTGATCTATTCATTGTTGCTATTGCCGGTTACCATGTTGCCTTTTTACACGGGAATGTGCAGTTATAGCGATGTAAAAGGGATGATCGGTATCGGCCTGGTTGTTTCGGCAAATTTATTTATGCTCTCGAGAAGTGTGAGCCTTTACCGAAAAATGGATACCGCCTCAGCACGGAAAGTGATGTTTGGAAGTTATTTGTACCTGCCGGTTGTATTGCTGGCGTTGTTGATGAGTAAAATATAATTAACAGAAATAATAAAGTGTGATGGATGTAGTGATGAACAAACAAAGCAAAAAAATTCATCCCCATAAGTTTACATTATGGGTGGCCATTGCGAGTATCCTGATGATGTTTGCAGGACTCACCAGTGCTTTTATCGTAAAGAGTAACCTGGCAGGCTGGCGCGATATCCAGGTGCCGAAAATATTCTGGGTGTCAACCGCTGTAATTGCGGCCAGCAGCCTTACGATACAAATGGCACTGCGGGCGTTTCGCCAGCGGGAGATGAGAAACTATCGACTGTTGATTGGTTTGACGCTGGTGCTGGGAACTGTTTTCGTGGTATTGCAATGGATGGGCTTTATGGATCTGTGGGAACAGAATATCAGGTTTGTGGGCGCCTCCGGAGCGGGTCAGTTCCTGTACGTGATCTTTGGTCTGCATGCACTGCACGTAGTAGGCGGGGTGGTCGCTTTGATCTTTCTTTTTTTCAAAGCGTTCCTTGGCCATACAAAGATGTACAGCCCGGTACCGGTAGAAGTGGCGGCGATTTACTGGCATTTTGTAGATATCCTTTGGATCTACCTGCTGGTATTTTTTATTGTGATCGGTTAGAGGTTGGAGGATTAAGGCGCAAACCTTATCTCTTCATTCACGGCCAATTTATAAATTAGGAATTTAATAAACATGGATACAACAGCTACAACGCATCGGACAAAATGGTGGAGCGGGGGTAAGAGTCCCTTCAACCTGGAGTATGGAAAAGTGATGATGTGGTACTTTTTGATGAGCGATGCTTTTACATTTGGCGCATTCCTGATATCGTATGGAACGATACGTTTCAGTCATAACTACTGGCCTGACCCGAACGTGGTGTTCAATGCTTTTCCAGGCGCCGGCCACGCTAATCTCCCCCTGGCTTTTGTGAGTGTGATGACCTTTATCCTCATCATCAGTTCCGTAACCATGGTACTTGCAGTACATGCGGGGCATAAAGGTGACAAACAGGGTGTAATTAAGTGGCTGGGTTGGACAATCGTTGGTGGTCTCGCATTCCTGAGCTGCCAGGCCTGGGAATGGCATCACATGATCACCGGAGAACATGCAACGCTGATCGATGGTCAGATCAAATGGGTGGGTCAAACCACAAGAGTAAATCCATGGGGCGAGCTCGCTTCTGCTGGCGACATTACCGCTGCGATCCAGAATTCTTCGCAACACTCACTGGCCCTGCTGGTACAGCAGCAGGATCATTCGCAGGTGTATGAACAACTCATGGGAATGCCTAAGGAACAGCTGATCGGTATGATCAACGCCAGTGACCTGCATATCCGTGAAAGCGGACCTATCGCATTCGGGGGATTTTTCTACGGTATCACAGGCTTTCACGGTTTCCACGTGTTTTCGGGTGTTGTCATCAACATAATCATGCTGATCATGACCCAAAGGGATGTGTTTAAAAGACGCGGCCACTACCTGATGATCGAGAAAGCCGGTTTGTACTGGCACTTTGTAGACCTGGTATGGGTATTTGTATTCCTGGTGTTCTATCTGATCTAACCAAGTATTGAAGCCCGGCATAATAAATATTAACTTTAGAACTTTTTAAATATGGATCCACACACAGTTTCGTCCGAGATTTCCGTTCCACATGAACATCATTCGGATGCAGATTTTAAGAAAAGGGTAAGGAAGACGACAATTCTTCTTTCCATCATTACGGTTGTCGAGCTGGGCATTGGTTTGCTTATTTATACTATGCATAAAGGAGAGAATCCCAGCGAATTACTCGTATTAATGTTCAAAGGAGTGGTTTGTATTCTTACTTTGGCCAAAGCTTATTATATCGTAGCGGTATTTATGCACCTCGGTGACGAGATCCGCAATTTTATCATGACCGTTGTGGTACCTTTGCTCCTGTTCGTTTGGTTTATCATCGCTTTCCTGATGGATGGAAACTCGTTCAAAGACCTGCGCAACAAATTTGATCCCCACTTTAAGGAAAGAACGATGCCCAAGCAACACGAACCTGCAAAGAAAGCCCCTGAGCAACCACAGCCGGGAAGGCAGTAAGCATACGAAAACTATTTTGTCGCCGGTCTTTGCAGTTGCGTGGGCCGGCTTTTTTTTGGATGCCGGATACTGGATACTGGATACTGGATACTGGATACTGGATATTGGATGAGGAGATTGGTAGTTATTAAAACAGAATTGACTTGAATAAGAAAGCTTTTTATGCCATACTTATCGCGGTAGCCCTGCCCTTGCTGGGTTATTTCTTTATAAAGCGCTATGGTGAGACGGCGATCGTGATGCCACCACATTACTTCATGGATACCGTGATCACCAAAACTGTAAAGGGTAAGAAGATCCAGGATACGATCTGGCAAAAGATTCCGGATTTTTCGCTGGTCAACCAACAGGGTGATTCCGTGTCATGGGACGATCTGCGGGGCAAAGTAGTGGTGGCGGATTTTTTCTTTACACATTGTCCCACCATTTGCCCAAGGCTCACCACCAATATGAGATGGCTGCAACAGTCTATTAATAATTCAAGAAGAGTGGGTGATAAGACACCAGAGTTTATCCATTTTCTTTCCTTTAGTATCGACCCCGAGCGCGACTCGGTACCGCGGCTGAAACAATGGGCCGATCGCTTCCAGGTAAATCCCGGCCAGTGGTGGTTATTAACGGGCAATAAAAAAGAAATCTACGACCTTGCTATCAACGAAATGAAGATCGGTGTGGTGGACGGAGAGGGGGTAGATACCAGTTTTATTCATACCGATCATTTTGTATTGATCGATAGCAACCGTCATGTACGTGGTTACTATCATGGGCTCGATACAACTTCCCTGAAACAATTATCCAGTGATATCATTTTCCTGAATATGGAAAAGGATCCCAACCGGAAGTTTTTCCTGTCGGGGAAACTGGGTGTAATGGCTGTTGTATTTTTGATGACTGTACTCGGACTGGCGATCCTATTTTATTTTCTCAGAAAAAAAGAAAAGCATGCTGACACCGGTATTAAGGAAGAATGACCGCAAAGCATACTGGCTAATACTTAGTTTTTCGGTTATCGTATTCGCGGCAGTGGTATTGCTTGACAAAGTAAAGCTGGAAGTAGATCTTGGATTCGATGTACATTTTTTTGCTTTGATCAATGCCATGATCAATAGCTGGGTGGCCATACTATTGATACTTGCACTGATCGCCGTGAAGAAGAAGAAGTACGAGACCCACAAAAAGCTGATGCTGGTGGCCATGGCACTGTCTGTATTATTTCTGTTAAGTTATGTTAGCCATCACCTCCTGGCGGGTGAAACAAGATTTGGCGACCTGGACGGCGATGGAATAGTCAGTGAGGCTGAAAAGGCCACCGCGGGGTCAAAACGCATCATTTACTGGATCATACTCGGCACACATATTCCACTGGCGGGACTTATTCTCCCTTTCATCCTGTTCTCAGCCTATAGAGCCCTGATCGGGGAATATCCTGAACATAAAAAGTTAGCCCGCATTACCTGGCCGGTCTGGTTATATGTTGCTATCACTGGTGTAGTGGTGTACGCGATGATAAGTCCCTATTATAATTAAAAGAATTTGAATTTCTCCGTGCATTCCGTGTTTCCACCGTGTACTCCGTGTCCAAATTTAATTTGACTGAGTAGCTGCGGTTGCAGGCATGGATATCTCTGACATGATCTCCGAAAAGATCTTATATGATTTTAAACGATCCTGGTGATCAAAAGTATTGGTTACAATCATTAATTCATTCACCCGTGTGAGCGCCAGGAATGCTTCGGTTTTCTGCTTCACGGCTTCCTTACTTCCGGTGAATGTATATTTCAACATCTGTTGTACGGAAGGGTGATCCCATAGTTCACGCATCTCGCTTGTCATCTCAACAGGTTCCTGGAGATAATCAGGTTTGCCCGAAAGCACATTCAGGAACATGCGTAACAAAGAAGTAGAGATTTTTTCTGCCTGATCATCTGTATCCGCTGCGATCACGTTGATGCATGCGATAGCGTAAGGTTTCGTTAGATCTTTGGAGGGTTCAAATTCGTTGTAATAAATATTCAACGCTTCCATGAGTTGGCCGGTTGCAAAATGGCTGGCAAAGGCATAAGGCCTTCCGGTTCGCGCAGCCAGCCAGGCGCTATCCGTACTTGAGCCCAGTATATAGATCGGGACATCAACTCCTTCCGCAAAAGGGACTCTTACTTTGGCGCTGGCATTGTCTTTAGATAAATACTGTTCGATCTTTTTTATTTCGTCGGGGAAATGATGGACGTAAGCCATACGATCCGGGCGGATGGCATGCGCTGTTTCAGGATCGGTGCCAGGTGCACGGCCCAGGCCGAGGTCAATACGTCCCGGATACAATGTTGCCAGGGTGCCAAATTGTTCGGCAATGATCAGCGGCGAATGATTGGGCAACATGATCCCTCCTGAGCCCACTCTAATCCGCTTTGTTCCGCCGGCAACATACCCTATCAGCACCGGTGTAGCCGAACTTGCAATGCTTAACATATTATGATGCTCTGCATACCAGATCCGCTCATAACCCAGTGACTCTGCATGACGGGCAAGGTCCAGGCTATTTTCAAAGGTTTGCGCCGGGCTACTGCCTTTTGAAACCGGCGCTACATCCAGTATCGAATAGGGAATCCTCTTTGAAGCTTTCTCCATAACTATTATTAAACAATGATGGAATCAAAATGTTCTGCAGCCAACAACCTCTTATATTGTGGTTTGTGTGCCGGGAAAAACTACATTTGGATCAGATAAATTGCTGCAATGTAAATCCATGATTTAAACATTAAAAGCATACAACCACATGATGAAACGCTATCTTTTTTTATTCATTTTTTCAGGCCTGCAGTATCTGTGTATAGCACAGGATACAACCGCAACAAATAGTGTTAAGTTTTATGGAAAGGAATATTTTTTGATCGAAGGAACGGCAATTCCGGAATCCGAAAAAGAGAGTCCTTACGACCGGCTGCCCGCATCTTACAAAGAAAAAGTTCGCGAGCCCGTATGGGATCTTTCAAAATGTGCTGCGGGCATTACCGCGCGGTTTAAAAGCAACTCAACCAGTATACTGTTGAAGTGGGAAGTATTGAACAATTTCAATATGAACCATATGCCTGCCACGGGAATCAGGGGGGTCGACCTTTATTGTCGCGTTGGTGATAGCTGGCAATATGTAAATACCGCAAAGCCCGGTAAAAAACAAAGCGAAGCGCGGCTCGTGAGTAATATGACGGCTGAGATGAGGGAGTATAAACTTTTTTTACCCTTGTACGATGGTATAGTAAGCATCGAAGTTGGAGTGGAGGAAAATAGCGTGATCGAAAAGCCATCGCCATCCAAGGATAGACCAATCGTGTTCTATGGAACAAGTATTACACAGGGCGGTTGCGCTTCCCGGCCCGGTATGGCACATACGAGTATTATTTCCAGGAAACTTAACCAGGAATGTATCAACCTGGGATTCAGTGGTAATGGCAGAATGGAAAAACCCATAGCAGAGTTGATGGCATATATGGATGCGTCGATGTATGTGGTGGACTGTGTACCCAATATGACCCAGGAGCATTTGAAGACGAATATGCTTCCTCTCGTAGAGATCATCAGGTCGAAAAGAAAATTAACGCCGATAGTTTTTGTAGAAGGAACAATTATGGAGAAATCATTCCTGGATGACAGCCTGAGAAAAGAGTTGAATGATAAAAATGCCTTACTCCGGCAACTGTTTCAGAAGTTGGTTGAAAACGGTTACCGTGATATTTATTATATCGAAAGCGAAGGCGCGCTGGGTGATGATCATGAAGCGACCGTTGACGGGGTACATTTTACTGATCTTGGCTTCCTGCGGTTTGCTGATTTCCTGATTGCCAAATTCCGGTCCTTTAAATTGGTAAATCCAACCCGATAGCATAAGGCGCCTCACCATATTTTTTAGTGTGTTGTGGGAATGCTTTAAATTTATATGGATAATTTATCATGCAACGTAAAGAGTTTATAAGACTGGGTAGCGTCGGGGCTCTGGGCTTTGCACTGGCGCCCGGTTCATTGCCTAATATCAAACAAGCATCTTCAAACGGGTTGGCAAAAATTGCCGTGCAGCTTTATTCGGTCAGAAAGGAAATCGAAAAAGATATCAAAGGCACGCTACAGCGACTTCAGGCAATCGGGTTTGAAGCGGTGGAGACCGCTTTTTGGCCAAAAGATATCTCCATCAAACAGGCGGCCGCGCATATCAAAGATGCAGGACTTTCAGTTTGTTCCGCGCATGTTGAATTACCGATCGGTACACAAAAAGAGTTGATGATTGACGCAGCCAGGGAATT
>JAEYOL010000234.1 GCA_023411775.1 Bacteroidota bacterium
GTTACCAACAGGAAGACATCCAGGAATTTTCTTTTTGATGAAACGGGCCGGCTTTGTGGCTGGGTTAATAATAATACAGGGGAAGAACGCATCTCGATCGCCAAACCCAATCTTGTTCAAAAAGCCTATAGTTGCGTAGTCGTTTTTGAGTACGATATTTTTAGGCTCATGCCATTTAAGGGTAAATTTTCACTGACCGATGTTTACCTGGAATTGGCAAAAGAGCATCCTATCCTGGGCTACGATCACAGCGGCGATAAATTTGTAGACGTCGGGAAGACAGAGAGTATTGCAAAGGCAGAGGCATTATTTTTTTAAGGCGCTCGTTGCCGGTAACAATGTGAGATTGAGGTTGAGGCTGAGATTAAGATTGAGATACAGAAAGTTATTGGGACGGGTAGGCGAAAGATATGAGCATTTTGCCATCAGGACCCCTAATTCACTATACCCCAATTCCCAATCCTCAATTCCTAAAACAATGTCTATCAGCCACCCATCGAATTCGCATTTCCATAAATATCCTTAAATATCACACCAGCGGTATCAATCCTGGTTTTCTTTTTTATATCTTCCGGTTTTGTCGAATACTCTAAAAACTATAAAAATGGTGATGAAGAAATTTATTTTCTCCGCAGTGATGATGGCAATGACGATGCTTGCCCTGGGCCAGTCAAACTATGATGCAAAAGAAGCTTTCGATCCGCAATTTTACCCCTACCCTGGCAATGAATTCCGCAGCGCCAGTGGCGAACCTGGGCCAAAGTATTGGCAAAACCGTGCCGACTATAAGATCAATTGCACACTCGACACTGCAAAACATACTGTAAGTGGGGATGTAGAGATCACCTACACGAATAACAGTCCCGATAACCTGAAATTTTTGTGGTTGCAGCTCGACCAGAATATCTATAAACAAGATTCACGTGGTTCGGCCACAACCACCCAAACCGGCGGCAGGTGGGCTAACAATCAATTTACAAACGGCTACGAGATCAGTTCGGTAAAAACGGAAGGTAAAACCGCCAAATACACCATCACTGATACACGTATGCAGGTATGGCTGCCTGATGCACTCAAGGCGCAGGGCGGAAAAACAAAACTTTCGATACAGTTTGCGTTTGAAATTCCACAATACGGCACTGACCGTATGGGACGACTCAGCACTAAAAATGGCTGGGTTTACGAGATTGCACAATGGTTTCCCAGGCTGGCGGTTTACGACGATATCCAGGGCTGGAATGTATTGCCCTATATCGGAGCAGGTGAGTTCTACCTGGAATATGGAGATATCAGTTTCAACGTCACTGCCCCCTACGGTGTTGCCGTGGTGGGTTCAGGTGAGTTGCTGAATCCACAGGAATGTTTTACGCCCGCCCAGCTAAAAAAATACAACGAAGCAAAGAACAGCGACAAGACAGTTGTAATAAGAAATGAATCTGATATAACCGATAAAACAAAAAAAGGCAATATCACCTGGAAGTTTAAAATAGAAAATACCAGGGATGTGGCCTGGGCAGCGTCAAAAGCTTTCATTATTGATGGGGCTAAAATTAATCTGCCCAGCGGAAAAAAGGCGCTGGCGATGAGTGCCTACCCGCTGGAAAGCACGAAAGACAAAAGCGGGAATGACTGGCGCCGTTCCACAGAGATGGTGAAAGGTTCTATTGAACATTACTCTGCAAAATGGTACGAATACCCCTATGCCGCCGCGGTTAACGTGGCAGGCATTGTGGGTGGCATGGAGTATCCCGGCATTGTATTTTGCAGCTACCAGGCCACAGGTGGTGGCTTGTGGGGTGTGACGGATCACGAGTTCGGGCATATATGGTTCCCGATGATCGTAGGCAGCAACGAAAGAAAATACGCCTGGATGGATGAAGGCTTCAACACTTTTATCAATGATCTTTCAACCGCTGCTTTCAACAAGGGAGAATTCAAATCGGAAAGTTTCTTCGACAATCCCAACTCGCCGATGATGATCAAATACACGTTTGGCGACAAGATGGACAAACTATTTACAACGCCTGACGTCATTCAACAGCAGAATCTCGGGGTCGCTGCTTATATGAAACCCTCGGTGATGATGCATGCGCTCCGGGATGTGGTGCTGGAGCCCGAAAGATTTGACCAGGCATTAAGAGAATACATCAATCGCTGGGCCTTCAAACATCCTACGCCCTGGGATTTTTTCCATACCATGGAGAATGTAGCCGGTGAAGACCTGGGTTGGTTTTGGAGAGCCTGGGTATTGAACAACTGGAAACTGGATCAGGCGGTGAATGATGTAAAATACATAAACAGTATTCCTGCAAACGGCGCCGAGATCACGCTTGAGAATCTCGAGAAAATGGCCATGCCTGTGACGGTTTTGGTTAAGGAAACAAATGGTAAGGAACACCGGATCAACCTGCCGGTGGAAGTGTGGCAGCGTGGACCCACCTGGAAGTTCCGTGTATCCACCACAAGTGAGATCAAAGAAGTGATCCTTGATCCCGATAATAAATTACCAGACTGGAACCGGGAGAATAACAGGTTGAAGAAAGCGTTTTAACTCATTTTATTGGACCAAACGTCGTGCCTACGGCACTCAGTTTACCAGGGGATACGCGGGCTACCAAAACACCGCCCGCTGGGGTTGTGTCCCAAAAAATTCGAATTGGCAATTCAATCGGGATTTTTATTGGCTATTGATTTTTGCTTTAACTAACAACAAGGAAACCGTTTTAAGACTTCAAACACCAAAGTGCCGTAGGCAGGTCGTTGTCGACTTTCCAAGTGTAAACACTTAGTTGTTTCACAATATCTAAACTATCGCACGCTTGTTTGCAAAACATGGATAAATGTGGTATATTGAATACTACTACGGTCTTATAAATCAACTGCCTTTTTATGATAAAAAATTTACTACCCTCTTTTACAGTATTTCTTCTCCTCAGCCTGGCGATGGCCGGTTGTCAGAAAAAAGGAACACCTCATGATGAAGAAGGAATAATTGATGTAGTTATCATAGAGTTGCCAGATGGATTACCAACTTTCGAATGTACAATCGGCATTCCTGATTCAGTTACCACTTATTATACCGACGAAATAACTACCGGATCTTGCCTGCCACAGATTCAAAACATCGATCTCCCCACAGTTCAAGCAATGCAATCGGCATCATAATAAAAAGTCAGGCGTCATTTAAAAAGCTTATACAATGTAATAGTTTCTCCGGATCAATAGATTTTGAGAAATACTTCGTATTGGGGGGATTTTATTATAAAAGTAAGGCTTTTTTGGACAGCTTAAACGTATTCACCTGCGATAATTCACTTGTCTTTAAAATGAATATGTCCAAAGGCGTAGGTGGCGATATCGGCTTTGTTTTCTCCATGGCAGTAATAGATCGAAAATATATGGATAAGGAAATTTTCTTTGACATGCAATTGAAATAAAGTAGTAACTTCTATCTGAATGAAAATCAGTTTTTGCTTCTTGGGGTACTAATTTTTACGATTGGTAATCTTCATGCCTTAACCTTGGAGGGTGGTATTTCCAAAAAAAAATTAAACGATAATTATAGTTCCTTGCACAACTCAACTAACCGAATCCTTTCCAACACCTGTCTCTCAGGAGCCCGATCCTTGGAAGTCCATTTCACGAGGGCGATCTGGCCGCCGTCGATTTCGATCCCTGTAATATCACCATCCACAAAACAACAACAGCCGCTGTTAAAATAGGTTGGTTTCATCGTCAGGTAATCAATCGATACTGATGAGAATTCTTTCTCCCTTTTACGTATCTCCTTTTCCAGTTCGGCCATCCGGAGTTCATCTTTATTGAGCCGCGCAATTTGCAGTTCCTTATACAAGCGCTCAATATGCGTAAGCGAAACAAACACCGGCTGATGGGTATGACCTGTGATAAGTAAGGTATTGTCCTGGCGCGCCGACCATTCGTACATGATCTCATTGTGCAGGGTTTTTTTCTCATTGTTGTAGGCAACAGTATTGGGATTGATGCGCAGGTAGGCCTGTAGTGGAGCCCAGATCCGGGCAACAAAGAATTTGCTGAACCAGTTGCCATCACTCTGCGCATCGCCCTGGTGACCATGTGTGCAGAAAATATGATAGGGTCGTCCACCTACCAACACAGTTAATACGAGGCCCTCATAAATCTCCACTTCCCCACCATAAATTTTCTTCAGCTGCCACCACGCAAATGGATCATTGCCCCAATACAGATCGTGGTTGCCCAGCACTTTTACAAAACTCTTCCTTTGCAAAAATTTTTTCTCGGCTTCAAATGTATTGGGATAGCTGTCACGTACTTTATGTAATGTATTCTCCCAAAGCTCTTCGCAATCGCCAAGACCGATCAATGAAAAGCCTTGATCATCGTAATATTCCAGCGCAGCCATGTAATTTGGTTCTGCCAACACAAAATCATCGGCACCGTCTCTTCCACCCTTATGCTGATCAGAAAATATGATGAACTTTCCTGTATGCTCTTCGAATGGGATCACAGGTCCTTTTTTACCGGGGTTCTCTAAAATTTCCTGGTAAAGTTTATCCAGCGCTTTAAATATGCGTTCGCGCTCCGGCCTCGACGAGAACTTCTGTGAAGCCCACAAGACAGGCTTTAATAATATGTAACGCAGGAACCGGCGGATTCGATAAAATTACAATTATGAAGTAATGGCCGGGGAGACGGAAAGGCGGGAAGTATAAATATTGGTTGTTCAAGAAGGTGGTAGCAAAATAACTAAAAGACATTAGATATCAACAAGCCTTGATCTATCTCACCGCCTTCCATTCTTCCCGGTAAAAAAATTCCAATCTTATCGTCTTACCATCCCGATAGCTATCGGGATCCCGGCAAAAAAACTATGATTTGATCGCGATCATACTGATCTCTACGTTGACAAATTTCGGCAACGCGCCTACCTGCACAGTTTCCCGGGCGGGGTAATCCCCATCAAAAAAAGAATTGTATACCTCATTCACCGCGGCAAACTGGTTCATATCGGTAAGAAAAATAGTCGTCTTTATCACATTGTTGAAACCCGTACCTGCTGCCAGCAGGATGGCGCGGAGGTTTTGCATCACCTGCTCCGTCTCTTCCTTTATGTCGGCATTCTTCAATTCGTTTGTTTTCGGATCGATACAAATCTGTCCCGAAATATATAAGGTGTCCCCAGCAAGTATGGCCTGGTTATAGGGCCCGATCGGCGCTGGAGCATTATCGGTTCTGATCACAATTTTATTCATTGTATATTATTTAAAAATTGCAGAACGAATATAGCTTTATGCATTTTCTTTGCAAAAAATAGAATATGCGGGTTCTTGTGATCGCAGATAAACCTTTGCTCGAGGAATTAACGTCGGGTGGAAATAACGACAGCATCCAGGTTGAATGGATCAGTGATATAAATGATCTTTCGTCCGGCGCCTCATTTGATGCCTGCATTGACCTGCTTTTTAAAAACACGCGGGCACGGATTGAGTGGTTAAACAATTTACAGGCGCCGATGATCATCATCAATTCAGTGATCGATACCCTTGTTGAAATTGGCCAGGATTATGTCCGTATCAATGGATGGCCGACATTCCTGCAACGAAATAAAGTGGAAGCCACAACTTTGCAGGAAGAACAAAAATCAACAGCAGAGCGGTTGTTCGAAAGTTTTGGTAAGAAAGTAATATGGACACCTGATATACCCGGCTTTCTAACTGCAAGGGTGATCGCCACAATTATCAACGAAGCATATATTACTCTTGATGAAGGAGTGAGTACCGCTGACGAAATCGATACTGCCATGAAACTCGGTACCAACTATCCTTATGGACCATTTGAGTGGAGTAAAAAAATTGGGCTAGAACCCGTCTATCTGCTTCTAACAAAACTTTCAAAAAACCAGGAACGCTACAGACCGTCGGCTTTGCTGGAAAAACATCTGAAATAATGCCACTTATCCTCAATATTGATACAGCAGTGGATACCGCACTAGTTTGCCTCTCCAGTGACGGAATACCCCTTTATACGGCAGCAAATGCACACCAGATGGATCATGCATCGTGGATACATCCTGCTATCGAAGAGATAATGAGCAAAAGTGAAAAAAAGCTTAAGGATATAGATGCCATAGCTGTAAATAACGGGCCGGGATCTTATACTGGTCTTCGTGTAGGGCTTTCAACTGCGAAAGGTTTATGTTATGGATTAGGGAAACCCCTAATTTCTATCAGCACACTTGAACTTATGGCTAACGCTGTGGATAAAAACTTAGCTGAATTTATCTGCCCGGTTATCGACGCGAGGAGAATGGAAATTTTTACTGCGGTATATGATCATAATATGCAGGAAATACTATCTCCTACAGCTGTGATCGTAGATGCAAACAGTTTCATGACAATTCTCGAAAAAGGAAGACTGTTATTTTCAGGCAACGCGCTCAACAAGTTACAACGGTTAATTGTTCATCCCAACGCGATTTTTAACAATTTTCCGCTAACACCTGAATGTTTTTCACAATTATCCGCGCAATGGTTTGCATCAGGCAAATTTGCTGATCCTGTATATACTGAACCGTTCTACATCAAAGAATTTCACTCTACAATGCGGTAATTTGCATGGTGAAAATATTACACTTCTTAACAATTTTAATTTCAAAAAACAGTCATACATAGTTATTTTTGCAATCTATAGATCAAACTATAGGTTTAATCAGTTATAACTATGAACAACTACACGTTAACTCTGAACGCGGCACCTGAGAATGGGTCCCTGAAAGTGGATTTATTGAATGTGAAGAAGGCTTCACTGGTACTGAGAGCTATCAATCATAAATTGCGTCAGCAGATCCTGAAGTTGATTGATGAGCAGGGAAAAATTACCGTAACGGAAATTTATGTGAAACTAAGGTTGGAGCAATCTGTAGCTTCTCAGCACCTGGCGATTCTTCGCAAGGCCGGCTTTGTAAAAACAGAGCGGGACGGTAAATTCATCTACTATACTATCAATACAAGCCGTATCGAGGAAATGAACAAATTTGTGGAATCGTTGCTCAACTAAAAAGCGGTTCTGACACTTATTTAAGGAAGCCAATGGCTTCCTTTTTTGTTTTTAAAATCAATTAATTTTGTCCATTCAAAATTATTGCATGTACATCCAACAACTTTATACAGGCTGCATCAGTGAAGCCGCATATTATATTGAAAGCAATGGCGAAGCAGCTATTGTGGATCCTTTACGTGATATTGAAGTGTATCTTGACCTGGCTAATGAAAGAAAGGCAACGATAAAATATATTTTCGAAACTCATTTCCACGCCGATTTCATTAGCGGCCATATCGACCTGGGCAAAGCGACCGGTGCACCGATCATTTATGGCCCTGAAACCGACACAAAATTCCAGGCTTATATTGCCAAAGACGGTGAAAAGTTCAACATCGGCGATATCACAATCGAAGTGCTGCACACGCCGGGGCATACACTCGAGTCAACCTGTTACCTGCTCAAAGATGAATCCGGTAAAGATCACTGCATATTTACGGGAGATACATTGTTTGTGGGAGATGTGGGTCGCCCCGACCTCGCACAAAAAGGTGAATCGCTTACGGTAAATGATCTTGCGGGTATGTTGTATGAAAGCCTGCAACAAAAGATCATGCCGCTGGCAGATGATGTGATCGTTTATCCCGCGCATGGTCCCGGAAGCTCCTGCGGAAAAAATATCGGACCAGACACCGATAGCACCATTGGTATGGAAAAGCAAT
>JAEYOL010000268.1 GCA_023411775.1 Bacteroidota bacterium
AGCCCTAATTCACCTGTAATATTTCAGAACCAGTACGGACCCAATTAGTACAATTCGTGTCATTTGTGGCCTGATTAGTCACGATTTGCTCGAATGACACGAATGGACATTTAATAGTTAAAGTGACCAGCACTAATTCACCAGTAATATTTCAGAACCAGTATGGACCCAATTAGTGCAATTCGTGCAATTCGTGGCCAAAAAAAACCCCGCTTTTGGCGGGGCCTCTGTTGCGAAGGGGAGGATCGAACTCCCGACCTTTGGGTTATGAGCCCAACGAGCTACCGCTGCTCTACTTCGCGGTGCAAATGTAAGGTTGCTGTGCTTAGCAGCCAAACAAAAATAAAAAGCTGCTGTGAATCAGTCATCCACAGCAGCTTTTTAACTTAGCTTTAGTGAGTTTAGGACCTCCGGGAGACCTTACTCGACCCACTCATCTTAATATCACGGATCATTCCAGTCCCCTTGTATTTTACATCGCTGGCACCACTGGCCTCAGCGGTCAATTCCTTATTGACGGTGATCTTGATATCACTCGCGCCGCTGGCTTTGGCTTCGCAATATTCAACTGCCAGGTCGTACCCCTTGAAATCACTGGCGCCACTCGCGCGGACATCCAGTTGGCCTGCAGAACCGGAGAGCGTAATATCCGAGGCTCCGCTTAGGTTGACCATTAGCTTCTGGGCTTCAATTTTACCTTTTAAATTACTGGCACCCGAAAGCACCATTTTCAGGTTCTCTGTTTTCCAGTCCCCAACGATATAAACATCGCAGGCGCCGCTAACATCAATTTTATTTAATTGCTTAAAAGAAACATATGCTTTTAGCTTCTTATTTCCTGACATCCATTTACCCTTGCCGTCATATTTTATGACCAGCACATCACCTTTCACTTCCACCCTGATATCATCCCGGTATTTTGGCTCCGAAGCACTAACGGCAATCGATTCCTCATTGCCCTGGGTTAGGTACAGGTCAAAAGCATTGGATATATCGATGGCTTGGAAGTTTTTGGCTTCGCGCACTTCCGCGTTAGGATCATTGATCGTCTGGGCCATACCCGCTGTGCCGAAAGCGACGATCGATAGAAGTAATATTATTTTTTTCATAAACCTGTTGATTTTGAAGTAATACGCCGGACCTGAAAAAAAGTTACAGCAGTTTATCATTTATTTTCCCATTAACTTTGCATCGCCTTTGACAAGGCCAGTTCTTTAGCTTTCTTTACGAAAGCCATTAGTTTTCAATGCCTGTCGTGACGACAGGCAGGTTCCCGGGGTGTTCTTCTGCCGGTCCGGCAGTGAGATCTGAGATTATACCCGTAAACCTGATCAGGGTAATGCCTGCGCAGGGAAGGATGGCTTCACGCCCTTTCTCCACAGCATTTCCCTCTCATTTTTAACCGTCTAAAACAAAAAAAATGAAGAGGATTGCAATCACAGGCTGTATATTATTTACAGCCTCTGCACTACTTGCACAACAGGAAACAGACAGTTTCTATGTACTCACACCCGTAGAAGTCAAGGCTATACGTGCGGGTGAAAAAGCACCGTTTACCAAAACCAATTTGTCCAAAAAAGAGATCGGCAAAAACAATCTTGGCCAGGATATTCCCTTTATCCTGAACCAGACACCATCTGTCGTGGTCAGTTCCGATGCCGGCACAGGTATCGGCTATACCGGGATGCGGATCCGTGGCACCGACGCCACGCGTATCAACGTGACTTTGAACGGCATTCCCTACAACGATGCCGAAAGCCAAGGGAGTTTCCTGGTAAACCTGCCCGATTTCCTGTCGTCGGTAAGTTCTATTCAAATTCAACGTGGGGTCGGCACGTCCTCCAATGGCACGGGCGCTTTTGGAGCGACGGTCAGTTTGTCGACCCATGAAAACAATTTGAAACCCTATGCCGAATTGAATAATAGCTATGGGTCTTTCAATACCTGGAAAAATACCCTGAGAGCAGGTACGGGTTTGGTAGATAACCATTTCACCCTTGATGCGCGTCTCAGCCGGATCAGCAGCGATGGCTATGTGGACCGGGCTAGCAGTGATCTCCAGGCCTTTTACATATCGGGAGCCTATTTAGCAGGAAAAAGCAGTTTAAAACTGAATGTATTTTCAGGCAAAGAAAAAACCTACCAGGCCTGGAACGGCGTGCCGGCTTATCTTTTAAAAACCGATCGTACATACAATTCCGGCGGCACCGAAAAACCAGGCGAGCCTTATGACAACGAAACCGACAATTATCGCCAGACACATTACCAGCTTTTTTTTAATACCAGCTTAAATAAAAACTGGAGTTTTAATACCGGCGCTTTCCTGACAAGGGGCATGGGTTATTATGAAAACTACAAGGGAGAGGAGAAATTTTCTAAATATGGCCTGCCTGACCTGGTATTGAGAGATACCACCATCACCCATACCGACCTGGTGCGACAAAAATGGCTGGATAATTATTTCTATGGACAAATCCTTTCAGCACAATTTAAGAATGACAGGCACACGGTTACCCTGGGTGGCGGCTGGACGATCTACGATGGGATCCATCATGGCGATATTGCCTGGTCCCGCTATGGAATCGAAAAGGGATACCGGTATTATGATGTCGACGCATTAAAATCCGACATTAATTTTTATTCTAAATGGCAGTATCAATTTAATCCGCGCTGGAATCTTTTTGCCGATCTGCAATACCGGCACGTGCAACATAAAATGAACGGGTTCTCCGACAACCCGGGGCTGTCCATCAATCGACGGTTTGATTTTTTCAATCCAAAAGCCGGTATATCCTATAGTAATAATGGCTGGCAGACTTACCTGAGCTATGCAGTGGCGAATAAAGAACCCAACCGCGATGATTTCGAAGCTGGTCTTGATAACCAGCCAAAAAAAGAAACCCTACATGATTTTGAAGCGGGCATTGAAAAAAGAAACTCCCGGTTTTCTGCCGGAGCTACGCTTTATTACATGAAGTATAAAGACCAACTGGTGCTCACTGGCATGATCAATGATGTAGGCGCTTATACCCGCATCAATGTGCCGGAAAGTTACCGCGCTGGTGTAGAGCTACAGGGAGGTTATGTTTTTTCATCATGGCTGAATGCTACGGCCAATCTAAGCATCAGTCGGAATAAAATAAAAGCGTTTACAGAATACCTCGATAATTATGACGCCGACTGGGAATGGATCGACCAGCAAACCGTTACACATAAAAATACTGACATCGCATTTTCACCAAGCATTACCGGAGCAGGCACTGTAAATCTTATTCCTGTAAAAAACCTGGAGATCAGCCTGATCAGTAAATATGTGGGTGACCAGTACCTCGACAATACACAAAACGAAGCCCGTAAACTAAATGCTTTTTATACACAGGACGCAAGAGTGATCCTCACCCTGCACAATAAACTATTCAAAGAATGGAATATCATCGGGCAGGTCAACAATGTGTTTGATAAAAAATATGAACCCAACGGTTATACCTACAGTTATGTACTTGACGGGACCGTTACAGCCGACAATTATTATTTCCCGATGGCCGGCGTAAATTTTATGGTGGGATTGAATGTGCGACTCTGATGGGTTGGGAGATAATAGTTCGAAGTTAGTAGTTCGAAGTTAGTAGTTCGAAGTTAGTAGTACAACAGCGACTACGAACTACGAACTAATAACTAATAACTACGAACTACCGGCTAAATTTCTCCTGCCATGCCAGCATGCCGCCGACCAGGTTCTTAGTATGCTTAAAACCGAGTGTGTCGAGAATCAGGCAGGCCTGGCCGCTACGGTTTCCGCTACGACAATACACGATCAGCTCTTCGTCTTTAAAAGGCTCGAGTTCGTCTACTGTCATGGTTTGCACCTGTCCGAGAGGATAAAGCACACCGCCGATATTGAATTCCGCATGTTCATGCGGTTCGCGCACGTCAACAATATTCAATTTTTCACCAGCATCGAGCCGGCTTTTTAATTCTTCAACAGTAATATTTTGCATAGTTCGTTATGTTTATTATTCTGGTAATTCATCAGTTGTAACCGTAGTTACTGTATCAAGCACCAGTTTATCTTTTTGCAGCCATACATCCATCAGCTGGCCGGGTCGTATATAACGAAATCTTTTTTCATCATCAAAACGACGCGGACGCTGGTCGTAAATATAAGCGCTGCTGGTATCTTCCACACCCTGCGCAATGATGGCACCAAAACCCAGGCCATGTGCTTCGAGCAGGGATTTTGCCTGGCCGTATGTCATACCTACCAGGGAGGGAACGACAAACTGTTTGTCGCCTACACCATCACCCAGTACGAGTGAAATTTTACTTCCCATACGTATCTGGGTACCTGCGGTAATTTCACTTCCATTATAGCGCTGTTCCAATACCGCGTTTTTTGCAAAATCAGCTTTAAACGATGTATCTCCTACGCGAAGATTAGCATTTTTTAAAACCATTTCCGCACTACGATAACTATATCCGATCAGGTTGGGCATTTCCACCATGGGGGGTACAGCCCTGTTGATGGTCAGGTAAACTGTGCGGTTAACCTTTACGAGTTCATCCGGCTCCGGCACCTGTTTGAGTACCTGCATGGGTTTAGCTGTGTCCCAATAAATGGAATCCTGTAACTCCACTTCAAATCCCTGTTTCTCCAACAGCGTCCTGGCATCTTCAAAAGATTTACCGGTTACCTGTGGTACCGCCATGGATTCATCATGATGTGTAAACCAGTTGAGCGAAAAAACGAAAATAAAAAAAAGAATAAACGCGATGGCGATCCCAACCAGGACGTTGACCCATAATGGCCGGTGTGTGATGAATTTGAACATGTAAATAAGTTTGTATCCCGGTTTTAAGATAGCTATTTTTTAATTTTTAAAGATTCTGAATCTAATCTACGAGCTATGAGCAGCGAGCTGCGGGGCTTGCGCAGTCATTTTTGTACCATCCGCTTCTTCAACAAGTTTAGTATAAAAATCTTTCAGGCTCCAGCCCATGGCTCTTACCTGTTGCGGTATGATGCTGGCTTCACTTTGCCCGGGAATGGTATTTATTTCAAGCATATATGGTTTTTCGTTGTGCTCATTATAAATAAAATCAATGCGCACCACACCCCTGCAATTGAATACAGCATATATTTTCCTCGCTGCTTCCCTGATACGTTCAGCGATGACTTCGTCAACCTCGGCGGGGGTTGTTTCCGTGGACTTACCTTCATATTTCGCTTCGAAATCAAAAAAAGCTTTATCGCTATGTGCTTTTACTTCAGTCATGGGCAATACGATGATCTCGCCCTTTGTTTTAAAAACACCTACGGTAAACTCCCGGCCCTGCACCATTTCTTCCACCAGCACCTGGCTGTCTTCCTTGAAAGCTTTCGCGATAGCCTCTTCCAGGTCCTCAGGTTTCTCAACCTTGCTCATACCGATACTCGAGCCGCCATTATTGGGTTTTACAAAGACCGGCATTTTCAATTGTGCTGCCACCTCTGTGGCCGATACCGGGATATGTTTGAAGAGATGAACGGATTCTGCTACGGCTATGCCTGCCATCCTTGCGATGGCAACAGTATAACGCTTGTTGAAGGTGATAGCCGAAGTAGCCGCGTCGCAGCTGGTATAGGGAATAGACAGTGTATCAAAATAGCCCTGCAATTTTCCATCTTCCCCGGGTGTACCGTGAATGCCGATAAAGACAGCATCGAATTTTACCTTGCGGCTGTCGAGTTGCAGGGAAAAATCGTTTTTGTCTACTTCCACTTTGCGGCCATCCGTCATTTCATAAAACCAGCCAAGCGGGTTGATATCAATTTTATAAACATTATATAAAGCAGGATCGAGATTGTTGGCGATGGTCACGGCACTTTTATAGGATATGACCGCCTCGCCGGAAAACCCTCCGGTGACAAGGGCTATGTTTTTCTTCATGAAAGGATTTTTTAAAGCACAAATATTGAGGAAAAATCGCGTCGGAGGAAATTTCAAGTGCTAAAAAACATATATTTTCTG
>JAEYOL010000334.1 GCA_023411775.1 Bacteroidota bacterium
AATTTTTTAAATGCGTTTTCACCAAGCTCGATACATTTTTGTTTATCGCTAAAAAGATAGTCTATCTTCTGTCTCAACGCAGCAACATCTCTCAGTGGAAATAATACGCCGGTTTCATTGTCGGTTACAATCTCTTTCAGGCTTCCCACATTGGTCGCCAGCACAGCCTTTTTAAAAGCATAACTTTCCAGGACTGTATTGGGGAAATTATCATAGATCTCCGCGGGCATCACGGTGAAAGCACAGGTTTTCAAATAAGCCTGTATCTCCTGGAAATTTTTCTGACCAAGGAATTCAATATTGTGCTGTTTATTTTCGAGATATTGCTTAAGCACCTTGTCATACCCCGAGCTGGAGCTGCCTACGATCTTCAAGACATGACCGGAACCTTCAAATGCTTTCACGAGGGTAAGCAGTCCTTTTTCTTCTTCCACGCGGCCTACAAAAAGGGCAAAGGGTTCATAGCTGATCTCCGTTTGCGGGTCAATTGTCTTAAAATTGAAAAAGGTTGGTATATGGTGCAATTTCCCGGCCGGGATCCCAAACTGGTTAAGACGGGAGATCGTGAATTTGGAAGGCACCACAAAAGCATTGATACGTTTGGTGATGCCCAGCATTTTTTGAAGTTGCAGTGAAGAGGCTTTTACAGCCGACAAAATATAGGAGTGGTGAACACACTTATACCTGACGGCATTGAATTTCGACCCGGTCAGGCATCGTTCACAAATATCCTTCTTTGTTGCCCGGTAGAAAATGCCGTTTGCGCAGATCTGCCCGAAATCCGATACTCTGTGTATTACCGGTATCTTGTTTTTTAACACAGCCGAAAAAATACTGGCCGACATTTTATTCTGGTAATGCAGTACATACACCAGGTCAGGCCTGGTTTTCCTGATCAGCGCATCCAGTTTTCTTTTCGCCTCGAAGGAATAGAACATCCGCGAAAAGGACTTGATCATCGACTTTATGTCGAACTTATTGTATTCGCGGAAATAGACTTCCTTGCCTTCGCCGATAGGGCTCATGAAATCTTCTTCATATTCTGTAGGCTGGTTGTGATTGCTTTTGATGCTGAAAGGAATCACTGTATGGCCATTTCTTTCGAGCAGTTCTTTTATATTGAATAGATAACGCTCGGGACCACCGGAAATAAAATACCTATAATTGACAATAATTATCTTCATAGTTTTCCGGCATCAACTGTCGGATATAGTTTAATGATGATCGAGTCTGTTACATCCACTTGTTCCACCACATCTGGAACATCAACAACAGCCAGATCGAAGTTTTTCTGCCCTGCACGCCATCCAGGAATTCTTTGCGGATGGACATAGCCCTCGCCGGGTTCAGGAATTCATGCTTAGCAAACTGGCTTTCGTTGATATAATGGAACAAATGATCTTTCAGGTCCGTGGTCAGCCACTCATACATGGGGAAGGTGAAACCTGCCTTGGGCCGGTCCAGCATCTCCTTTGGCACATATTTATGTGTGATCTTCTTCAACAGGTATTTTGAACCCTCGCTGTTATACTTTAGACCGGAGGGCAACTGTGAAACGAATTCAATGATCCGGTGATCGAGCAGGGGCTCGCGACCTTCAAGCGCAACACTCATGGTAGCGCGGTCTACTTTTGTTAAAACATCGTCCACCATATAAGAACGATAATCACGGGCCAGCAACGTATTCATGTAATCATTCTCATTATTCACCGTCCCGATATCATCATATAAACCAATACTCTCGTCGTAACCGGGCAACAGGTCGACGAGATCTTTATAGATAAATTGCCTGTCGTATACATCTGCAAGACCGGAAGTTTTATATGTATTGAGGATTTCTGCAACCCTTTCCACTTTGTGGTTCTTTTTCAAACCTGGATAAATCTTCGTGGAGGTGTTCAAGACACCCCTGGTAAGGCTAAGCAATGCAGCAGGGGAACGCTCGAGGTAATTATGAATTTTAGTCTGGTTATAATATTTCGTATACCCGGCAAATACTTCGTCACCACCATCGGCAGAGAGACTTACAGTTACCTGTTTTCTTGCAAACTGGCTCACGAGGGTAGTGGGTATTGCCGAACTATCGCCAAAAGGTTCATCATATAATTCTGGCAGGCGGGTAAAAATTTCCTGCGCTTCACGGGTGGTGCAATAATATTCGTTATGTTCCGTCCCGAGATGGTTCGCAATCTGTTTGGCAAAGGGCGCTTCATCCCATTTTTTTACATCAAATCCAATGGTAAAGGTCTTGATCTTTCTTGCGCTGTTCTTTTGAAGTATAGCGGTCACCACTGAACTGTCATATCCACCACTTAAAAACACACCCACCGGCACATCACTAACCATACGGTACTGGAAAGCGGAAGTAAAAAGCGCTTCCACCTGCTCCAGTGCTTCCTGTTCAGAAATTTTCAGTTTAGGTTTATTGTAATGATCGATCACATCCCAATACTTGTGATCCGTGACTTCTTTACGCTTCAAATCGATCTTTATATAATGGCCCGGCTGGATCTTAAAAGTATTTTTAAAGATCGTGTGTGGTGCACGGATATATCCGTACTTGAAAAACAGGGTTACAGCCTGTTCATTGATATCCTTTTCAAATATGGGATAGCTGTAGATGGATTTTAATTCAGAAGCAAATAGCAGGCAATCGTTTTTATAGAAATAATGCAGGGGCTTCACGCCGGCACGATCACGAAGGAGATAAACCAGCTGCTTTTCTATATCATAAATGGCATAGGCAAACATGCCGATGAACTTACTCACCGACTCAATCCCAAATTCCTGGTAGGCTTTGATGATGACTTCCGTATCAGAATCTGAATGGAATTTATACCCGGCAGCGATCAGCTCCTCTCTTATCTCTTTAAAATTGTAAACCTCACCGTTCAGGATGATCACCACCTTCTTATCGTCGCTGTACATGGGCTGGTTCCCATTTGACGAGACATCCATGATGGAAAGCCTCCGGTGACCTAAACCGATATTGGCAAAGGGTGATTCCAAAAATGCAATAGCTCCACTGTCGGGTCCGCGATGATGCTGTACCTCGTTGGCCGTATGCAAATGTTCCCTGGTAAGTTTCCTACCAAAATCGCAAAAACCCGTTATTCCACACATATTTTTCTTTGTTTAACTGGATCAGATATTCAGGAAAAGGAGCTGTTAGGTCCCAACAGGATATATAAACGAAATTTTATCATTTTAGTGCATAAAATACGGCTAAAATAAGCGACAGGCAACCCTGTGGCTAAAAGATCCGGATTTTATCCACAAAAACCGGGTTTGGTGTGTTTTATGCCGTAGAACCCAAAATAATATGATCACGGCCATGATCGAAGATATTAACGCCTGTGAAAACTTTATAATAGAAGCTGTTGATTGAACTGGTAGAACACCGTGTCTAAATTGGCAGCTTCTTTATTTCCGGTAATTAGACTATTTCTTTTTTTTGGCTGCTTTTTTTGTAGCCGATTTCTTCGGGGCCGCTTTTTTTGCTGCTGCTTTTTTCTTTGCCGCCGGTTTTTTTTCCTTTTTGGCAAATGCCCCGGGTATTTCCGTTTCGATCATCTTTTTTACTTCTTCAAGACTTAAAGCAGCAGCTTCTTCAGACGAATACTTGGAATCATCTGCTTTGCGACCCAACTTCACCATCTTTTTTCCAAAACGGATAAAAGGTCCCCAGCGTCCATTCTCGAGAGCAATTTTTTCATCTGGCCATTGCTGGATGTATCGATTTGCTTCTTTTTTTACCTTGGCCTCGATCAACTCATTGATCTCATGTTGCTTTAGCGCGTCGAAATTGTAGCGCTTCGGAACATTGATGAACATCCCTTCCCATTTGATGTAGGGGCCAAACCTGCCTTTACCTTTTGTTACCGGCTTGCCTTCATACATCGCGACCGGTGCATCCGCCTTTTTCTTTTCCTCAATAAGTTCAATGGCCCTTTCAAGATCAACAGTAGCCATATCGGTACCCCGGGGGATGGAGATGAATTCTTCGCCCCATTTTACATAAGGACCAAAACGACCCACGTTCACCGAGATGTCCTTCTCTTCGTATTGCCCAAGGGTTCCCTGCAAACGGAACAGGTCCATGGCCTCTTCGTAGGTAATGGTCTCGATGCTTTGGCCGGTTGGTATTTTTGCAAACCTTGGCTTTTCCTCATCATCGGCATTCCCGATCTGAACCATCGCGCCATAGCGACCCATCCTTGCCACCACCGGCTTGCCCGATTCAGGATCCACGCCAAGTTCTCTCTCACCTTTTATTCTTTCAGCGGTCTCAATGGTCTTCTCAACATCTTTTTTAAAGGGATTATAAAAATCCTTGATCATCTCATTCCATTTCATCTTTCCCTCAGCCACCTCATCAAATTCTTCCTCGATACGAGCAGTAAATCCGTAGTCCATGATATCATCAAAGTACTGGATCAGGAAATCAGTTACGACCAGGCCCAGGTCAGAAGGGAAGAGCTTTGACTTTTCAGCACCCGTGTTTTCCTGCTCTGTTTCTTTGACGATACTATCTTTCCTCAGTTTTAATACCTGGTATTCGCGCACTACACCTTCTTTATCTCTTTTCTCCACATATCCTCTTTTGAGCACGGTTGAAATCGTAGGAGCATAAGTGGATGGGCGGCCAATGCCCAGCTCTTCCAGTTTTTTCACCAGGGAGGCCTCGGTGTACCTCGACGGAGGCCTGCTAAAACGCTCGGTTGCTTTTAATTCCTTCAGAGGGAGATCCTGCCCAACAACAAGGGGAGGGAGCATACGTTCCTGTCCGGGGACTGCCATATCGGTTTCGTCCTGGTCGTCATCATCTTTGTCTTCCCGGTAAACTTTCAGAAATCCATCGAATTTCAGGACCTCACCAGAGGCAGTTAGCTCTTCATTATTTGTTGATATCGATATTTTTGCAACGGTTTTCTCCAATTCTGCATCAGACATCTGGCTGGCCATTGTCCGCTTCCAGATAAGCTCGTACAGTCTTTTCCAATCGGGCTCTTCCACCGTTGTATTACTCATATAGGTAGGACGGATAGCTTCGTGTGCCTCCTGTGCCGACTCATTCTTGTTCTTGTATTTCCTGAACTGGTGGTATTTTTCACCATACATACCCTTTACCGTCCTGGTTATATCTCCCAGGGCCGTATCGCTGAGGTTTACACTGTCGGTACGCATATAAGTGATATACCCGTTTTCATACAACTTTTGTGCGATGAGCATGGTGCGGCTTACGCCATAGCCCAGTTTTCTCGAAGCTTCCTGTTGAAGGGTAGAAGTAGTAAAGGGTGGGGCGGGTGATCGTTTGCCTGGCTTGACCTGGATATCCGATACCTTATAACCGGCACCGATGCAGCTTTTGAGAAATGCTTCGGCATCTTCTGATGTAGATTGCTTTTTCCCTTCGGCAACGAAAGTGACGGGTTTGTCCGAAACATCTTTGGCAGTGAAAAAACCTTCAATCTTAAATGTACTGACGGGTGTAAAAGCATTTATTTCACGTTCTCTTTCCGCAATAAGTCGCACCGCCACACTTTGAACCCTACCCGCGCTGAGGTTATTGCGCATGCTCATCTTTCTCCAAAGCACAGGGCTCAGCTCAAAACCCACGATCCGGTCAAGGATGCGCCGGGCCTGTTGGGCGTTGACCAGGTTCATATCGATTGTGCGGGGATTTCTCACCGCCTCCTGGATGGCAGGCTTGGTGATCTCATGAAATACAATACGCTTTGTTTTCTTCGGATCGAGGCCCAATACTTCACATAAATGCCAACTGATAGCTTCCCCCTCACGGTCCTCATCCGTTGCCAGCCATACTTCCTTTGATTTATTTGCAAGTGACTTAAGGTCCTTTACCACTTTCTCCTTATCCTCAGAAACTATATAACGGGGTTCAAAATT
The DNA here is from genome assembly GCA_023411775.1 of Bacteroidota bacterium. GTDB lineage: Bacteria > Bacteroidota > Bacteroidia > Chitinophagales > Chitinophagaceae > Terrimonas_B. Next base: position 5,911 of record JAEYOL010000334.1, read on the forward strand.
TTTTTCCAGGTCGATACCCATACCCGCTTTCTCAAGATCACGAATATGACCAAAACAGCTTTTCACCTGGAAATCACTTCCCAAAATTTTCTCTATCGTTTTTGCTTTCGCAGGGCTCTCAACTATTAAAAGGTTTTTCGCCATAAACACTCCATATTAATATATAACAACAACGCCAGGTCATGTCCGATAAGCAGTTCAAACTACCCCCGGAGCGGTCGCAAGTTAGAGCAAGAATAATAATTTTTTCTGGAAACAATTTTTGGCACCCGGTTAAACGCCTGTAAACAGGGTTCGACAAACACGCTGTAACTCAGTCTGGATAAGGGTTTTAATCCATCCTGCGGTGAAGATCACCGTCGATAAATGTTTTTTTCTGAAACAAGTACTTTCAACCGTGCTGACCAAAACTCACATCACAACATTTGACGAATGATCGCTGCCACCTGCTTCGCCCAAAGTTCATACTCTTTTCCGGAAGGATGCAGACCATCTTCAGCCATCATATCGGCTTGTAAAGCCGATACTCTGGTGCCTGGTGTGATATTAATATAATGAGCATTTTTTTCCTTAGCCATACCTTCATTTACTTCATTGAACCGGTCAATTTCCTGAGCGATATCTGCACGGTTACGACCTTCGGCAAAAGCAGTGGCACCCCAGTCAGGAATTGACAATACGATCACATGTGATGGATCATCACCCGCCAGGGAGATGGCTTTTTCCAGCAACCAGCTAAATCCCGGCTTGAAATCATCAACCGATCTTCCCCGGTACTGGTCATTGACACCTATTAATAAGGTTACAAAATCATATTGGCCTTTTAGTTCCGTTTTGGATATGGCTTCAGCCAACTCGTCCGTAGTCCAACCTGTCTTAGCGATAATAACAGGCGGTTCAAAATAATGGCCTGCCTCAAGCAAAAGTTTCACAACCTGGTTTGGAAAATTGTCTTCAGCCGCAACTTTCTCACCAATGGTATAAGAATCTCCAAGTGCGAGGTAGGAATGTGTTTTTATACCCCTGATATCATTCATAGCAGCCGTGAAAATAGGATATCTATCCTGTATTGTCGTACTTCGCCCCTCACTGGTCGCCGGGTGACCGAAAGCCTTCCGGGACCTTTGGTGATGGGAAAAAGAATCTTGAATTTTGACAGTCTTTCTGGTGCTTTTAAAGAAATGTAGTATTATTATCAGGTACGACAGTGTCAGCGAATACCCTATTCAGCACAACACAGAGTAAGGAAGTAATCTATTATGAATATTGTAATTATTGGTTCGGGAAATACGGCTGCAGTTCTGGGCAGAAAATTTGTCGCTGCCGGGCATCGCATTCTCCAGGTAATTGGCCGCAATGCTTCTGCCGCCAGTGAACTCGCATATGAATGGGATACGGAGTCGGCAAATTATATGAGTCTGATCAACAAAAACGCGGATGTGTACATCATTGCCGTCAGCGACGATGCGTTGGAAGAGATTGCAAGGGAGCTAAGCTTACCCGGGAAAGTAGTAGCGCATACCGCAGGTTCTGTTTCAAAAGATGTTTTAAAAGATACATCCGGTCATTATGGTGTTTTTTACCCGCTGCAAACTCTGCGCAAGGAGCTAACCCGTTCCGTTGACATCCCCGTTTTCTTTGAAGGCAGCGATGCAGTAGCAACAGCCGCCCTGCAAAAACTGGCTCAATCCATTTCTTTTGGCCAGGCTATATCTGCAAAAACGGAAGACCGGGTTAAACTACATGTGGCAGCTGTGATCGTAAACAATTTTACAACCCATCTTTTTTCACTTGCTGAAAAATACTGCCGGAAGGAAGGAATTAACTTTCACCAGCTGCTGCCATTGATCAGGGAAACAGTGGAGCGACTCGATACCATGTCGCCATCCGCCAGCCAGACTGGTCCTGCCGTCCGCCACGACAAAGAAACGATCCAGAAACATCTCGGGATCCTGGAAACCCATCCGCATTTACAAAAGGTGTACAGGTTTCTTACCGAAAGTATTGAACAAACAAAGTGAAGGGATACATTTGCTTTTTCTAAACTGGTGGCAGGCATGGATCATTTTAAAAATATCAACACATTTATTTTTGATATAGACGGCGTACTCACCGATGGGACGGTATTGGTTTTAGAAAATGGGTTACAGGCGCGCCGGATGAATATCAAAGATGGCTACGCCCTTCAGCTCGCGGTTAAAAAAGGATACTTTGTACTGGTAGTTTCAGGTGCGGCTGCTTCGCCTGTAGTGGATCGATTGAACAAACTAGGAATTAAGGAGGTTCATATGGGTGTGGAAGATAAAAATGCGTTAGTCACGCAGTTTATTTCAACAAATAAACTCGACGCTGCCGGAGTTATGTATATGGGCGATGATATACCCGATCTCGAAGTCATGTCGCTGGTGGGTTTGCCAGCCTGCCCCGCCGATGCGGCACCCGAGGTGATTGCGATATCAAAATACGTTTCGGGTTATAGCGGGGGGATGGGTTGTGTACGGGACGTGATAGAAAAAGTGCTAAAACAAAATGGTCACTGGCAACACAGCACCGAGATCACATCGCGTTAGTTCCAGGGGGTGTCCGGTAACTTATTCTTAATGTAACATTCCAAAAATAGCAATAAATGAGATTGATCGCAGCATTCCTGAAAATGATACGACTGCCCAATCTCGTATTCATTGCGTTGACACAGGTATTGTTCCAGGTTTGTATTTTCTATCCACTTTACGAGAATAACAT
>JAEYOL010000335.1 GCA_023411775.1 Bacteroidota bacterium
GAAGAACGCGAGCTGTTTCCATTTATGCAACGAACTTTATCAGCCACCGAACTTGAACAGATTGCAGATCATGGCGATCCAAGGGGTGAAGAAATTGATGCACACTGGCATGATATATTTTGGCTGAACGAAAAATCAAAATGTTAAAGACCTCTACGATGCGAACGCTAATAACGATAGGACTTGCAGTAGCCATCCTGACTGGATGCAAACAGGGTAATGAAAAGGTAATAACCGATCCGCCTCACGATCATGAGCATTCGAAAGCAGCAATAGCTGTCACGCTTAACGACGGGAAGAAGTGGAAATCGGATTCGGCGACCCAGGAGAATATAAAGCTCCTGCAGGTTATGTCCACCCGGTTTGCGGATCACGAACTGGCCGAGTACAAAGCCATGGGTGTTACCCTGCAGGAGGGACTTGACAAAATGATTAAGGAGTGCCGAATGAAAGGAAAAGATCATGATGCCCTGCATCAATGGCTGGACCCTTTTGCGAAATCGGTGGCGGAACTGAAAAACGCAACGGAGGTTGGCCAGGCAAGAAAGGTTTTTGGTGAGATTCACCGAAGCCTGGAAACGTATCGGGATTATTTTGAGTAATCATGGTTATTAATGCAAATACAAAAATTGGCAGTATCATCAGGGAGAAAGCTGACGCCCTGGAGGCAATCATCAGCATAAGTCCAAAATTTGAAAAGCTAAGGAATCCAGTCTTGCGAAAGCTAATTGCGGCACGCACCAGCATAGCCGCAGCTTCCAGGATCGGGAATTGCGAGGTGTCTGATTTTTTCAATAAGCTCCGGCCACTGGGGTTTGAAATTGATGAACGCGTAAAAGCCGGTTTGCATGTAAAAAAAGATTTGCCAGCATTTTTGCTGAACCTTGAGAAAAACCAGCTGACCGGGTTGGATGTACGGCCTGTGATAGTTGCGGGCAAAGATCCACTCGGTTTGATCATGCAGAAGGTGAATGGGTTGAAACCCGGCCAGGTATTAAAGATCATCAACAGCTTCTACCCCGAACCTTTGATTCTGCTACTTGAAAAGCGGGGATTCGATTCGTTTGTAGACATTGTTGATGATAACCTGGTGGAAACTTATTTCTATCTCAGGGATGTGAAGTCAGTGCCAATAGTACAAAAAGTGGAAGAAGTACCAGGTGACTGGAAGGATATTTTACAGCGCTATGAAAATAGTCTTCAGACAATAGATGTACGTGAACTGGAAATGCCTAAACCCATGATGACAATACTGGAGTCGCTTGAAAGCCTGCCGGAGGAGGCCGCTTTGTATGTGTATCATAAAAGGGTACCGGTTTTTTTGCTTCCTGAACTTAAGGAGAGAGGATTTGGTTTTCGCAGCAGGCAGGTGCGTGAAGGCGAAATACATCTTTTAATATTTCGAAACTGATATGAATGGGGGTAATGTCACGGGTACTGTTGCAAATACATCGCATAAGATCGTAATTCCATTTTATATTTATGCGGCCATATCTTTTCTTGCCGCTACATTGCTATTGGTTTTTTCCACCCCCGCTTTTTCACAACATTATTTTCATCCGCATACACTTGCCATAACTCATATCATGGCCCTGGGATGGGGCACGATGATCATCCTGGGAGCCAGTCACCAGTTGGTACCAGTATTGATCGAGCGTAAGCTTTATAGCGATACACTTGCCTTGCTGAGTTTTCTACTGGCGGCGACAGGCATACCCCTTTTGGTCTATGCATTCTATGTGTTCGATATCGGTTGGCCCGCACGCTGGGGCGGGATCCTGGTGAATGCGGCAATCCTGTTGTACCTGGTCAACCTGGCAATGAGTATGTCAAAGGCGAAGCATGAGAATGTACAATCAGTGTTTGTTTTTACGGCAGCCTGCTGGTTATTGGTGACCACCGTTTTGGGTTTATTGCTGGTGTATAATTTTTCTTTCCTGTTCCTACCCAAAGATTCTTTACACTATTTGCCATTGCATGCTCACCTGGGAATTGTTGGCTGGTTCCTGTTACTGATCTTAGGTGTAGGGTCGAGACTGATCCCTATGTTTATGATTTCAAAGTATGAGAATACGAAATTACTTTGGTGGATCTATGTCTGCATCAATGCCGGACTGGTCAGTTTTGTCATTGTTTTTATTTACTACCGCTCGTCCATACTTCTTTTACCCCTCCTAATGGTGCTGGCAGGGCTGATCCTTTTTGCGATTTATATCGTAAGATCATACCAACAGCGGATACGCAGGAAGATTGACAAGCCGATGAAAATTTCTTTACTATCTGTGTTGATGATAGCTTTGCCTTTAACAGTACTGCTGGCTATATTATTTTATTCCTGGGCATCGGGAACAAATGTCAGGCTGGTTTTGGGATATGGATTCACCATCTTTTTTGGTTGGCTGACAGCCATTATCCTCGGCATGACTTTTAAGACATTGCCTTTTATCGCCTGGAATAAAGTATACCAGCACAGGTCCGCCCAGGGAAAGACGCCGGACCCTAAAGACCTGTTTAATGCAAAAATTTTTGCAGTTATGGCAGTGATCTATCTGATAGGAATTTTGTTATTTCTTGGCGGTATGTTATTTTCAAATGAACCGGCATTAAAGTCGGCA
>JAEYOL010000013.1 GCA_023411775.1 Bacteroidota bacterium
AAGTACCGGTTGTACTGACGATTGCTGAACAGGCAACACGTGCTGCCGTCAAGCTTGCGGAGCAGGCGGAAAAGAATGGCGCTTCCGGTTTGATGGTGTTACCACCCATGCGTTATAAATCTGACGACCGCGAAACTGTAGAGTATTTCAAAACAATTGCCGGCAGCTCTTCGCTTCCGATCATGGTGTATAACAACCCCGTTGATTATAAAATCGAAGTTACGCCTGCTATGTTCGATCAACTGGCTAAAATTCCCACAATAGAATCTGTAAAGGAATCGACGCGTGATGTGACCAATATTGTAAGGATGCGTAATCGTTTTGGGGATCGCTTTAAACTTTTATGCGGTGTTGACACCCTGGTGATGGAAGAGTTGATGCTTGGCGCTGATGGTATTGTAGGCGGGCTGGTTGATGCGTTTCCCGAAGAAACCGTTGCCATTTACAAACTTGTAAAGGCCGGACGGTATGCAGAAGCGCTTGAAATCTATAAATGGTTTATGCCGGTACTGGAGCTGGATATCCAGCCAAAACTGGTACAATATATAAAGATGGCAGCGGCACAGACAGGATTGTGTTCTGAATATACCCGCGCACCCCGTCTGGCAGTAGAAGGTCGCGAGCGCGAAACTGTATTAGCCACGATCCAAAAAGCGATAGAGACAAGACCCGCACTGCCTGACTATAAAAAGCTGGCGGCGCAGGTTGTTTAGTTACACCAGATCCCTAAATCACAACATGTCATCTAAAACATTTCTTTGCATCGATGCACATACATGCGGAAACCCTGTGAGAGTTGTGGCCGGAGGCGGTCCCTTCCTGGAAGGCGCCAACATGATGGAGAAGCGTCTTCATTTTTTAAAGGAATATGATTGGATTAGGAAGGGACTGATGTTTTAACCCCGCGGCCACGACATGATGAGCGGCAGTATCCTTTTCCCCCCACATGATCAGCAGAATGATGCGGGTGTTTTATTTATTGAAACCAGTGGCTGCCTTCCGATGTGCGGCCATGGCACCATCGGTACTGTTACTATCGCAATTGAAGAAGGCCTGATCGTACCGAAAACACCCGGCAGACTTCGACTGGAGACACCTGCCGGTCTCGTGCTGGTTGAGTACCGTCAGGAAGGAAAAAAAGTAAAATCTGTAAAGCTCACCAACGTAAAGTCATTTTTATACGCGGAGGGACTGGAACTGGATTGTCCCGATCTGGGAAAGCTTAAGGTGGATGTGGCGTATGGTGGCAATTTTTACGCGATCGTGGATCCACAGGAAAATTTTCCAGGTCTTGAGAACTATAATGCGGAGCAGCTTATCGCGTGGAGTCGGGAGTGTAGGAAACAACTTAATGCTAAATACAGTTTTGTTCATCCTGAAAATGAGCATATCCGCGGACTAAGTCATATGTTGTGGACGGGTAAAACGATTTCACCCAGTGCAACTGCGCGTAATGCTGTATTTTATGGCGATAAGGCGATTGATCGTTCACCTTGCGGCACGGGTACTTCTTCCCGGATGGCGCAATGGTATGCGAAAGGGAAATTGAAAAAAGGTGATGAGTTTGTCCATGAAAGCATTATCGGGTCACAATTTATCGGTAGAATCGAAGAAGAGACATCCATCGGTGACCGCAAAGCCATCATACCCTCAATAGAAGGCTGGGCGATCGTGTACGGTTACAATACTATCCGGATCGATGACGATGATCCCTATGCACACGGATTCCAGGTGATTTGATATAATTATATCTGCCATGAAAAAACAGTTTTTGTTTGTTTGCAGCCTTTTCCCGATCCTGCTGGCTGCGCAGAATATTTTACATGAAAAGAACAACCCACTGATAAAGGTGAAGCCGGTTGCGACTATTAATGCATACGCCTTCAATCTTTCTGATGTCAGGCTTCTTGAAGGTAGCACGTTTAGGAATGCCATGTCGAGGGATTCGGCATATCTACTGGAAATAAAACCTGATCGCCTTCTTCATCGCTTTCATAAGAATGCCGGTTTGTCAGTGAAAGATTCGGTGTATGGAGGCTGGGAGTCTGAAGGATTGTCCGGCCATACAATGGGTCATTACCTGTCTGCATGCGCCATGATGTATGCGTCGACCGGCGAAAAACGTTTCAAAGATATAGTTGATTATATCACAACGGAACTAGAACGATGCCAGCAGGCGAGAGGTACTGGTTATATCGGCGCGATCCCCAATGAAGATTCCATCTGGGGTCAGTTGGCAAGAGGCGAGATCAGGTCGGGTGGATTTGATCTGAATGGCGGATGGGCTCCCTGGTATAATATACATAAGGTAATGTCGGGCCTGGTTGATGCATATTATTATTGTGGCAACAAAAAATCTCTTACCCTTGTCACGGGTATGGCCGACTGGGTTTACAACACTATCGGTCATTTGACACAGGAACAAATCGATAAAATGGTGCGTTGTGAATTTGGTGGTATGAATGATGTACTGGCCAATATCTATAGTATTACAGATAATAAAAAATACCTGGATCTCTCCTATAGGTTCTTCGACAATTTTGTAATGGAACCTTTGTCGAAGAGAATCGACCCGATGCCGGGCAAGCACGCCAATACCCAGGTGCCAAAAGCCATTGGCAGTGCCCGGCAATATTCCCTAACGGGAAATGGCCGTGACAGTACCATCGCTTCTTTTTTCTGGAGTACCATGACCAGGCATCACAGCTATGTGATCGGTGGCAACAGCAATTATGAATACTGTGGTGCACCGGATTCATTAAACGCAAGACTGAGCGACAATACGGCTGAGACATGCAACACGCATAATATGCTAAAACTTACAAGGCACCTGTTTAGCTGGCATGTTGATAGCCGATTGTTTGATTATTATGAAAGGGCCCTATATAATCATATCCTCGCTTCACAAAACCCGGAAACGGGTATGATGTGTTATTTTGTTCCGCTGCGAATGGGTGGCAAAAAGGATTTCAGTAAAAAGTTCCATTCGTTTACCTGTTGCGTAGGTACTGGTATTGAAAACCATTCGAAGTACGGCGAAAGCATTTATTTTGAAGGTGCGGATGGCAGCTTATATGTAAACCTGTTTATCCCTTCTCAATTAAGTTGGAAGGAAAAAAACGTTACGATCACACAGGCTAATAGTTTCCCCGAGCGCCCGCAAACCAGTCTGACCATTAATACTAAAACAAACAAACAGTTTACGATACGTGTACGGCGCCCTCGCTGGGCGAATGGTCAACCAGTGGTGCGGATCAATGGTGTGAAGACGGAAACCAGGGCCGATGAAAATGGATATTTGAGTATTAACCGGGTCTGGAAGAATAATGATATCATCGACATTCGGTTTGCTATGTCTTTGTATACCGAGTCAATGCCCGACAATAGCGATCGAATTGCTTTCTTATACGGGCCGGTTGTTTTGGCGGGTCAGTTGGGAACAGAAATGGCTGACCCGGTATATGGCGCACCTGTGTTGTTAACCGACAATAAGAAAATTTCGGATTGGGTAAAACCGGCTACGGCACCACTGGAGTTTGTAGTTACGGCTGCACAGCCTTCCGACGTGATTCTAAAACCATTTTATAAAACCTACGATCAACATTATAATGTATACTGGGATTATTTCACCCATGAAAAATGGTCGGCACGGAAAGAAGCATTTGAGGCTGAAAAAATAAAGCAACGCCAGTTGGATGAGCGAACAGTTGATCTCATGCGACTTGGGGAGATGCAGCCGGAAAGAGATCACAAACTGCAGGCTACTGAGCAGTCCTTTACAGAGATCGCCCTTGGACGTGGAGGTCGTGAAGTGCGCAATGGTGGATATTTTTCTTTTGAGATGAAAGTATTGCCGGATGAGGATATGATTCTTCTACTATCCTACCTGGGCGATGACAGGGGCCGGGCATTCGACATACTGGTGGATGAAACAAAAATCGCTACGCAGGAATTGAAAGGTGGCGAACCAGGAAGGTTCATAGATGTTGAATATGTCATCCCGCCTGAGCTCACCCGCGGAAAATCAAAGATTGTCGTCAAAATACAAGCCCACCCAAAACGAACAGCCGGTAGGGTATTTAGTCCCAGGATATTGAGAAAATCATAATTTATCAGGGTTGGACCTGAAAAATGCGTTTGCTCATAAAAATAATGGAGATATAGTAATAGCTTCGCGGACTCAAAATCGAAAAAGCTAAAAATTTTCAGGCAGTGAAAAATGTGGTTGTTATTGGCGGAGGAATCATGGGTTTGAGTTCCGCTTTTTATCTTCAGCAATCAGGCCACCAGGTGACTGTAATTGATAAAGGTGATTTCTCTGATAATTGCTCTTATGGTAATGCAGGCTATGTCTGTCCCAGTCATTTTATTCCGTTGGCAACCCCCGGTATCGTATGGAAAGGAATAAAATGGATGTTCAACTCACGCAGTCCTTTTTATGTGCAGCCATCACTAAATGGTTCGTTGGTGGACTGGGGATTAAAGTTCATGGGGGCAGCAAAACATAAAAAAGTAGAGGCTGCCGCTGTACCACTTCGTGATATTGCGTTGCTAAGTCAGCAGGAATATAGAAGCTGGACCACATTACCGGATTTCGATTTCGCCTATGAACATAAAGGGTTACTTGAAGTTTTTCAAACCGAGGCTGTGGGTGAACATGCGCACCATGTTGTTGAAAAAGCAAAATCCCTGGGTCTGGATACGGAGTTGCTTAGCTATGATGAGTTGCAGCAACTGGAACCCCAGATCAAATTGAATGCCCTGGGTGCGATCATATTTAAGTGTGATGCGCATCTTTATCCCAATAAATTAATGACTGGCCTTTATAACCTGCTTCGGCAGCGCGGTGTAAAGTTTATCGCCAATGAGGAAGTGAAGGGGTTTGAAAAAGAAAGCAACCGTGTCACTAAGGTTATCACGACTAAGAATTCTTACGATGCAGATGAGATCGTCGTCGCAACAGGTGCCTGGAGTCGCCAGGTTGCATCAATGCTCGGTACAAAGATACCAATGATGCCAGGTCGTGGTTATTCCGTCACGCTCGAAGATTCACCTCATAAAATGAACCACCCTGCAGTATTAATGGAAGGAAGGGTTGCTATCACACCCATGGATGGGAATAAGATCCGCTTTGGCGGTACCATGGAAGTAGTGCCTACCACTACGCCGCCGAGGTATCATCGAGTAGAAGGAATATTAAACGCGGTGAAAAGATTTATCCCGCAGTTTGATATTGCTATGCCTCCCAACGACAGGATCTGGTATGGGTACCGTCCTTGTTCAGCAGATGGATTGCCTTATATCGGCCGAATCAGCACCTACAATAATGTGGTGGTTGCAACCGGTCATGCCATGATTGGGCTTAGCCTCGGCGCAGGCACCGGCAGGCTGGTTGGTGAACTAGTTGATGAAAAGAAAGCCAGTGTAGACCTTAGTCCGTTTGCAGTAGAACGTTTTGGATGACACCAATCCTCTCTTCTGTTGGAGATTGATATTACTAATCCCCAATTCCACATTCCCAATTCCTATTGTTAATCTGAGCAGAGGATATCACTTCTTCAACCCCACTTTATGCCCACTCACTGCGAAATACAAAATGAACAGGTAGCAGGGCACCATGATCCAGTAAGCCTGTTGCAGTCCGACGGACTCACCCAGTTTTGCCCATAATCTTGGCAGGATTGCGCCACCGGCTATACCTACGATCAATAATGCTGAGGCAGTCTTGGTGAATTTTCCCAGGCCATTGATCGCAAGCGGCCAGATCGCCGGCCATACCAACGCATTTGCAAAACCAAGAATGGCAATAAAGAATACGGAAGTAGAACCCGCAGTGAAAATCGCGCCCAGGGAAAACAGTACTCCCAGTATGCCTGAAAATTTCAGGGCTGTTGATTGTGAAATATATTTTGGGATCAGTGCGATTCCAAGCAGGTAACCCACCAGCATTCCGATCATAGTATAACTTGTGAAATGCTTAGCCACATCCAGACTTATTCCCAATGAATTACCATAAACCGAAATCGTGTCACCTGCCAATACTTCCACACCAACATATAAGAACAGGGTAACGAAGCCCAGCCAGAGGTATGGATAGTGAAAGATACTTTCGCGGTTTTTGACGGTTGATGCCGTATCGCTTTCATCTTCCCCTTCCGCCTTTATTTCGGGAAGGCTTGTAAAATGAATAAAGATCGCGAGGGCAACCAACACCGCTGCTATAATGATATAAGGAACGATCACTTTTGAAGCCAGGGCATCGAGTTCGGCTGCTTTTTGTATTGCATCCAGGGAGAGCAGTTTGGTCTGCAACGCCTCTGAATTGTCGAGCATGATAGCGCCCATGATCAGAGGTGCCAACGCGCCTGCACCTTTATTGCAAATACCCATGATGCTGATCCGTTTGGCGGCGCTTTCGATAGGTCCGAGGATAGTGACATAAGGATTGCAGGCAGTTTGCAGTAGCGCGAGTCCTGTACCTATAACAAACAGGCCAATCAAAAATATCGTGTAGGTCCTGCTGTTGGCCGCAGGAATAAAGATCAGGGAGCCTACTGCCATCAGCAATAGTCCCAACATCATACCTTTTTTGAAGCCTGTTTTCTTCAACACCCACGAGGATGGGAAGGCCATAACGGCATATGAGATGTAAAAAGCGAAAGTCACGAGCATAGCGGCCGAGGTCGTCAGTTCGCAGGCGATCTGCAGATACGGGATTAGTGTAGCGTTAGCCCAGGTAACAAATCCAAAAATGAAAAACAATGCGCCGATGATCAGCATAGGCATGATATAACTTTGGTTCCTGGTGTTGGTGGTTGTCAAGGTGATTTCCTGCATGCAAAATTTATTGAGCCCTGAAAATAATTAAATCCCGGGTTAAACAATGGAACAACCGTTTGCATTAAATAATATTGTCAACCATGATTTGAAGGATTGATGCGAAATAGGAACGAGGCTGGGAGATGGTTATTTTTCTTGACTAGAGGTGGAAAAATTTTTTGGAGAGAAAACTGTCGCCACTAATTGCTGTGGTTATTGCTGATGTTGAAATGAGCGGCTTTCGATTCATATTTGGCTGCCACTTCATAGCTCCCGCGGGGCCCTCCCAGTTTTGAACTGGAGCGGATTTCGCAACCGTATGACGGTCCTGCGGCCAAGACAGACTCCTCCCACACCCGCCTGCACTCCAGGCTGAAAAACGATATGTATAATTATTAATCGATCAATTGTTTTTCAAAACAAATATCGCTTGCTGCCTGGTTGTTCTCCAAGTGACAAAAACGGTTATGAACGCTTTTTTTCTTGCAGGTTGAAAGCAATGAGTTGTGGTAATGTGAAATTGCCCGGGAAGTTAAGCTTTACTGTTGTCGTCAACACAAACATTCTTGCGATTCAGGATTGCGGCCACTTCATAGCTCCCGCGGGGCCCTCCCAGTTTTGAACTGGAGCGGATTTCGCAATCGTATGACGATCCTGCGGCTAAGACAGACTCCTCCCACACCCGCCTGCACTCCAGCCTGAAAAACGATATGTATAATTATTAATCGATCAATGTTTTTCAATGCAAATATCACTTGCTGCCCGGTTTTATCCAGGGTGAAAAAACGATTATGAACGCTTTTTTTCTTGTAGGCTGAAAACAATGAGATGTGGTAATGTGAAAGTCCCGGATGTTTGAGCCTTATTGTTGTCATTAACAGAAGCAACATCGATCACTGTCTGCTGATCTCCAAGAGTAAAAAACGTTCTCTATCGTTTTCTTTCTATAAATCATACATGGCTGAAACATTTTATATCATCTATCATCAACCTTTCCCCGGCTTCGCTAATAGAATTATCTTTACGACATGACTACCCGGGATATTATTTTTATATCATTATTACTGGCAGGCCTTGTTAGTTCCTGTAATAACGAAACTGAAGTCCGGGCGGCGGCTAAAGCCGAAAAAGATACCAGTCACTCCTGTATGGCTATCCCCCAACGTTTCGAGACCACAGATACAACTATGACAGTGACAGTTTCTTCGGACACTTCCACAGCAGGAATGCGATTTATTCCAGGTGGAATTTTTATGATGGGTGCCGATAATGACCAGGCCAGTGAGGATGAATATCCCAAGCACCAGGTACAGGTGAAGGGTTTTTGGATGGATGAAACCGAAGTAACAAATGCACAGTTTCAGAAATTCGTTGAAGCTACAGGCTATGTCACTACCGCCGAACGAAAACCGGATTGGGAAGAACTGAAAAAAACACTGCCACCCGGAACACCCAAGCCGCCTGACAGTGTCTTAGTAGCAGCTTCACTTGTTTTCCGGCAAACAGAAGGGCCGGTTAACCTCAGGGACTACAACCAGTGGTGGTCATGGGTGAATGGAGCCAACTGGCGACAACCGCAGGGGCCTGGTAGCAGCATCATAGGGAAAGAAAATTTTCCCGTAGTCCATATAAGCTGGTACGATGCCATGGCCTATTGCAAATGGGCGGGAAAGCGACTGCCTACAGAGGCTGAATGGGAATACGCGGCACGTGGTGGCCTGGCAAATGCGGTCTATCCCTGGGGTAATGAACATGTAAATGCCGGTCGGCCGAAAGCTAATAGCTGGGAAGGAAAGTTTCCTTATTTCAATGAAATGAAAGACGGGTTTGCTACGGCAGCACCGGTAAAATCTTTTGCGCCTAATGGATATGGATTGTATGATATGGCAGGTAATGTGTGGGAGTGGTGCAGCGACTGGTACGATGCCGGTTACTATGCATCCCAGTCAAAACAGTTATCTGTCAATCCTGCGGGTCCAACTAAGAGTTATGATCCCGAAGAAGAGTTTATGCCAAAGAAAAGTTTGAGAGGTGGAAGTTTTTTGTGCAATGACAGTTATTGTAGCGGTTATCGCGTTGCACGACGTATGAAAAGCAGCCCTGACACAGGCCTCGAGCATACCGGGTTCAGATGCGTAAAGTAAACAGACAGCGCTGCCGCTAATAAGTATCTATTGAGTGAAAGATGTAGTGCATCCGGAGAACTTATTTATCAAAAGGATGACGCATTATTCTTGCATCCTGATATTTTCCTGAATTTTGATTAACCATAATTCATGTATGAAAAAAATAATTACGCTTGCGTTTCTCCTGGCCGCGATCAGCGGTCTTGCACAAAAACAAATAAAACCACGTAAATGGGTAAAGCTATTTAATGGTAAAAACCTGGACGGCTGGACAGTCAAGATCAAAGATTACCCGGTCAACCAAAACTTCGGGAATACATTTCGCGTTGAGAATGGTGCTATCAAGGTGAGTTATGACCAGTATGGCGGACAGTTCAAAGAAAGGTTTGGCCATATGTTTTACAAGAAAAAATTTTCCTCTTACCTGCTCGTAGTGGAATACCGGTTTACCGGGGATCAGATCAGCGACGGTCCCGGCTGGGCATTTCGCAATAGCGGGATGATGCTGCATGGACAATCACCGGAATCCATGGCACTGGACCAGGATTTCCCGATTTCCATGGAAGCGCAGTTACTGGGTGGTAATGGTAAAGACAACAGAACGACCAACAACTTGTGTACACCTGGAACTAATGTAGTGATGGATGGCAAACTATTTACACCCCATTGTGTCAACTCTTCATCCAAAACATATCACGGTGATCAATGGGTGACTGCGCAGGTACTGGTATTAGGCGATTCTATCGTAAAGCATATTGTAGAAAAAGATACGGTGCTGGTTTACGGGAAACCGCAATATGATGGCAACGATAAATGGGTGCAACAGGCTGGACTCAAAGGTGGAGAATTGATCAGTGAAGGCACTATTTCGCTGCAAAGTGAAAGCCACCCGGTTGAATTCCGCAGGGTGGAGCTGCTCGACCTTAAAAAGTATATGAACAAACCTAAGAAATTAAAAAAGGTTTTGGGTATGCTTAAAAACAGGTAATACGCAGTTATAGTCGGCTCGTCTTTGAGTGCTCATCCTCCTGTAACACGATTGAGCAACCGTTTGCATATAAAAGTGGTAGACTAATGTTTTAAATTCACGCAAAATTAGTTTTACCTATTCGTCTACTATGCAGAAACGAAGTTGCTGTCCATACATTGTACAACTCCTGCTGACAGGCATATGCATCCTGTATACATGGATGGCGACGGCGCAATCAGTTTCGAAGAATTTGCCAAATATCATTTATATCTATGCTGATGATCTTGGATATGGCGAATTGGGTAGCTATGGTCAGCAGAAAATAAAAACACCCCAGCTCGACCGGCTGGCGGAGGAAGGTATACGGTTCACGCAGCACTATGCCGGTGCACCTGTATGCGCACCATCCAGGGCCATGCTGATGACAGGTAAGCATGCAGGCCATTCATATATACGTGGCAACTACGAACTCGGTGGATTTGGTGATGATGAAGAAGGCGGACAGATGCCGCTGCCTGAAGGCATTTTCACTCTGCCCAAAATGTTGAAGCAGGCTGGGTATATCACGGGTATGTCAGGCAAGTGGGGGTTGGGTATGGCTGGAACTAGTGGTGATCCGCTGAAGCATGGGTTCGATTACTATTATGGCGTACTTGATCAAAAGCAGGCACATAATTATTATCCCACGCATCTTTGGGAGAATAGTCGTTGGGATACACTAAATAATCCAGTGATCACCGTACACAGAGCTATCGACCCCGGAACAGCTACGCAGAGTGACTTTGATTATTTTAAGGGCCGGGATTATTCGATAGATAAAATGACTGCGAAAGCACTTGGATTTATTGACAAACATAGGGGCCAACGTTTTTTTCTTTACCTGCCCTACACATTGCCTTACGTATCCCTGCAGGTGCCTGATGAAGCCTTGGAGCCATACCTTGGGCAATTTGAAGAGAAGCCATACCATGGACAGAAAGGATATGCTTCACATAAATATCCACGCTCAGCGTATGCTGCAATGGTAACTTATCTTGACAAACAGGTAGGACTAATCATGGCAAAGATCAAAGAAGCCGGATTGGATAATAATACCATTATCATGTTTTCCAGTGACAATGGTTCATCGGTAGAAGGCGGCGCTGATCCTGATTTTTTTAACGCCAGTGGTGGTTTGCGTGGGACAAAAAGAGATTTGTTTGAAGGTGGCATCCGCGTTCCTTTCCTGGCGCGATGGCCGGGTCATATCAAACCGGGATCGGTATCAGATCATGTTTCTACGCAGTATGATTTGCTGGCTACGCTGGCTGAACTATGCGGTGGTAAAATACATGGTGATACGGATGGTATTTCCTTTCTGCCGGCATTGATCGGGAATAACGCATCACAAAAATCACATGAATATTTGTATTTCGAGTTTCCCGAGAAAGGTGGGCAGGTGGCCATCCGCTTGGGAAAGTGGAAGGGTATTCGCACCGATGTGAAAAAAGACCGCAAAGCTGCATGGCAATTATATGATCTATCAACCGATCGTGCTGAGACAAAAAACCTGGCTCACCAGCATCCCGAGATCATTAGCAAGATGGAGGAAATACAAAAACGGGAGCACCAGCATTCTCATATACGGGAATGGGAGTTTATTGATCCAAAATTTAGTGAGAAATAAGAAATATACTTTTTGAATAGAATAGTGGAAAAGCTACATAATATATTACCGGCGTATGGACTTCTCGATGAATCATCGGAGATCGAAGCCTTTGGTACAGGTTTGATCAATCACACATGGAAGATTAGATCTGGTGGGGAATCTTTTATTCTCCAAAAAGTCAATAGCACAGTTTTTAAAGAGCCGGCAGATATAGCATATAATATCCGTCTCGTCGCAGATCACCTGGAAAAACATCATCCTGAATATCGTTTTGTCGCTCCTATGAAGACACTAAAAGGCGAGGAGATGGTTTACCGGGCTGACCAGGGTTATTACCGGTTGTTTCCTTTTGTACCGGGTTCGCATTCAAAAGATGTGGTGGGAGCACCCGAACAGGCATACGAAGCAGCGAAACAATTTGGAAGGTTTACAAAATTGCTGCATGGATTAGACACAAGCCAGCTTAAAATAACCATTCCCTGTTTTCACGATCTGGTTTTACGCTACGAACAATTCCTCCGGGCGCTGGCGAATGGCAACCAGCAGCGGGTTAATGAGTCGTCCAACCTGGTGAGCTTTATGATTTCTAATGCTGATATTGTTTCGGAGTACAGGAATATCAAAACGAACCCGGAATTTAAACTTCGTGTGACTCACCATGACACCAAGATCAGTAATGTTTTATTTGATGATCATGGAAATGGTATCTGCGTGATTGACCTCGATACGGTAATGCCGGGTTATTTTATCAGCGATCTTGGCGATATGATGCGTACTTACCTATCACCGGTTAGTGAGGAAGAAAAAGATACCGACCGGATCTTTATCCGCGAAGATTTTTATAAAGCCATTGTACAGGGCTATTACAACGAGATGAAGGATGAATTGACCAGTATTGAGAAAAAATATTTCTTTTATGCCGGCACATTTATGATCTACATGCAGGCCCTGCGGTTTCTTACTGATTTTCTCAATAATGATGTCTACTATGGCGCGAAGTATCCAAGACACAACCTGGTTAGAGCAAGGAACCAAATGGTGTTGCTAAAAAGGATGATGGAGAAGAAGGACTTGTTAGAGAGATCTATTGAACTTTAGTACGTTGATAATGGACGAATATTTGCCCTGTGAAAATTAGTATCCAGCATCCAGTATCCAGCATCCAGCATCCAGTATCCAGTATCCGGCATCCTAACCAGGAATGATCTCTTTATCAAACAGCCGCGCAAAATGATTCTCTAAATGCTGGCGCATACCGATCCTAAACTCTTCCGGTGTACCTGTTTCAAGAATATCAACCAGCTCTTTATGTGAAACGAACATTCTCATGGCGGTTTGTTTCTTTAGCAACCCGCTATGATGGACATAATCAAAAATCGGCAGCAACATCTTCTGAAATTTTTTCATCGTTTTATTGCCGGTGATCTCGTAGAGCTTGCCATGAAAAGCGATCTCATGTTCAATATTGAATAAATGGAACTGCGTAGCCGGTGGCTCGGTACTAACGATCTCTTTTAATTCTTCAATATCCGCCTTTGTGATCCGCTGGTATAGCAGGTCGGCCATACCGATCTCCAGTACTAGCCTGATCTCAAACATCTCCCGCAAAGTCTCCTGGTCGAGAATATGAGGATTCATACTCTTGCCCATGATACCAAACAGATCGGGACTCGTGATCACCGCGCCTTTCTTCTTTTTGGATTCAATAAGCCCCATGGTACGCAGTCGAAGAAGTGCTTCCCTGATGACGGTGCGACTAACACCCAGCAATTCGGCTAATTCGAGTTCCTTGGGAATGGAATCACCTACTTTTAACTTCCGCTCCTGGAGAAGATTCACCAGGTTAGCTTCTACACGGTCTACCAGGGAACTGGTATCCACTGATTTCAGGTTATCCTTTAATGCTGCAAGATTCATATAATATGTATGACTTAATACAAAGTTAGCTAAAGCGTCAGTAGGTCTAAAATACTAAATTCCTGGACTAAATTTTACATTGATTATTAACCAATTAAAAAAAATTCAAAAAATATTTGGATATGAAACGTAATTGTCGTTAACTTTATTATGTCATACATAATACTTCATTAAATCAAAAAAATTGCTTGTATGAGGACTGCATGTTTCAAATTAGGAATGCTGATCAGTTTTATGCTGATGGCGGCTTCTGTGTGGGCACAGGGTAAAAAAGTTTCCGGGACCATTCGGTCACAGGAGGGTGGACAACCTCTCCCGGGGGTAAGTGTAACCGTTAAAGGAAAAATAACGGGCACCCAAACTAATTCAGCCGGGGAATATTCTATCGACGTCACTGATGGAGATGTACTGGTATTTAGTTATGCCGGTTTTGCCACAGTTGAACAGCCTGTCGGAAGTTCATCAACGATTGATCTGACCTTACAACCTGGTGCCAGTTCAAAACTTGAGGAAGTAGTGGTAGTGGGTTATGGTACCGCACGACGTTCCAAGATCACTTCGTCGGTGGCTAAGCTGGATGCAAAAATTCTCGAGACCGGATTGCGTTCCAACCCTGCACAGGCGCTTGCAGGGACTATTCCGGGTCTGAGGGTAGCTACCGGCACCGGTCGCCCGGGTTCTCTTCCTTCCATCGTACTACGCGGTGGTACAAATTTCGATGGTTCGGGAAGTCCCCTGATATTGATGGATGGGCAGGTAAGAAGCTCACTCAGCGATATCAACCCCGAGGATATCGGAAGTATTGAAGTATTAAAAGACGCTTCGGCAACTGCTATCTATGGAGCAAGAGCCAGTAATGGTGTGATCCTGATCACTTCCAAAAGAGGTAAAACAGGTCAATCTTCCGTCAACGTGAATGTAAGAAGGGGTACCAGTTTTCTCAATGTTCCTTATAACTTTCTAAGCGCTGAAGACTATATCAAATGGAGCCGGATGGGCGTCGTACAGGCGATCATCAATGGCACCAATGGTACAATTGCTTCCAATACGGCACTCTCAGGTGTAGGTCCCAGGGCAACAGGCAATCTCTATAAAGATCCTGTAACCGGCGCTATCCTCGATGGCAACTACGATAACCGCGCCGTGTGGAGCGTGATGCGCTTGAATGATATTAACCGCGAGTTACTTAGTCAGCCAGGCTGGAAGCAAATGAAAGATGCGGTACCGACTGACGCAAATGGTAACTACGATCCAAATGGCACTTATGCCGACCTGATATATAAAGATTTTAACTACGGTGATTATGGTCTGCACGACAGGGCCACCATCCAGGAATATAACGTGGGATTTAGTGGTGGTAATGACCGCGGCGCTTATTTCGCCAACCTGGGATATTATGATGAAGACGGTTTATCTCTGAAAACTTTTTATAGGCGTCTGACCTTTACGCTTAATGGCGATTACAAGATAAAAGACTGGCTGAAATCTGAAAGCAGCCTTCAGTTCAATAAAGCCAATTGGCGTGATCAGACATTACAGAATGGTGAATCGAACTACTGGGGTCGTATGCTTTCAGCACCCCCCACGATGCGTGGAACAAATGCTAACGGAGAATTCATTCTTGGTCGTGATGCCAACGATGGTAATCCGCTTGTAAACATCGACAAATACAAACGCGATAACCAATCCGACAAATTCACGCTTGGCCAATCCTTCAGGGTCGACATTATGAAAGATCTCTACCTTAAACTTGGCGGAATCTGGATGTATGATGAAGAAGTAGGTGAATCTTTCAACCGCGATTTCCGTACAGGTTTGCTTAGCCTCACCAACCCCAATAATGGCTGGAACCGTACAAGGGCCTCTAACGCATGGTTTGACAGAACGATTCGCCAAACCTATAATGCAATCCTCAACTATGAACTGAACTTCCTCGGTAAGAATAATATCGCGGCAATGGCAGGTTTCGAATACTACAATGCTTACTCAAGCGGTATCAGTGCTTCGGGAAGCCAGGCTCCTACAGATGACTTCTCAGATTTGCAATACACCCTCAATAATGCCACTACTCAAACACGTGGTACGGATACCTATCACAACCGTGACCGTATACTTTCGGGTTTTGGACGCCTGCTTTATGATTGGGACGGCAAATACCTTGCAAGCTTCACGATTCGCAGAGACGGTGTGTCAAGGCTTAATGGCGATAATCAATACGGCAATTTCCCCGCTGCTTCAGTGGGCTGGTTAATTCACCGTGAAAATTTCATGTCTTCAACCCGAGGTTGGTTGTCATACATGAAATTGAGAGCCAGCTGGGGTAAAAATGGTAATATAGGTATCGGAACCAGCAATGCCGTGGGACTCTATGAAGTACAAGGCGCCTATGGTTCGCAGAATCCTTACAATGGAAACATTGGATTCCTGCAAACAAGTCTTGCGAATCCTTCACTGCGTTGGGAAAAAACGAATACAACCGAAGTTGGTGCAGACATGGGCTTTTTCAACAATCGCCTAAATGCTTCGATCGCCTATTATAACCGGATAACCGATGATAAACTTGCGCTGGTAAACCTGCCCACTTCATCAGGCTTCTCAACAATCAGAACTAATAATGGTAGCATGCGCAACCGTGGTGTGGAGTTGGATGCGAGCTACAAAATTCTACAGCGCAAAGATTTTAGCTGGCAGGTGAGTGCTAACGCGGCGTGGAACAAGAACACTGTGCTCAAACTGCCTTTCAACGGTAATCCCAACAACAGGCAGGATGGAACGCAGATCTATGATCCGAGAACCGGGCAGGTTATCTGGGTAGGTGGATTGCAGGAAGGCCAGGAATGGGGTGAACTCTTTGGCTTCGTTGCAGAGGGAATTATCCGTACACAAAAAGATCTCGACAATTACAACAAATTTGATGAAGCCGCCAAGCAGGCTTATCAAAATGGTGGGGCCGGACGTGGTGTGGCCAGCCAGCAACTGATCCAGCAATATAATCTCAATGCCGGCCGGCCGGCTAATAACCCACTCTACGTTGCCACACAACTGGGTGATGTGATGTGGAAGGATATTGATAACAACGATACAATTGATTATCGCGACAGGGTTTCACTTGGACGCACCATCCCACGCTGGACCGGAGGTTTCAACACTACCGTTAGCTGGAAAGGTTTCAGTTTGTTTGCCCGTTTGGATTTTGCGCTCGGACATATCCAGCAGGACTTTATGCAAATGTGGGCATTGACAAGCGCGCAGGGCGAGTTTAATGCTACAGATATTGTAAAAGATACCTGGACCCCTGAAAATCCAAATGCGAAATACCCCCGATACCAATGGGCTGACCAGCTCAACACAAAGAATATGGACAGGCCAAGTGATATGTTCTTTGTAAACTCCAGTTACCTCGCGTTCCGTGAAGTTTCACTGAGCTATTCTTTACCGGCACATTTGTTAAGGAAGATAAAGGCGAGCGGATTGAGGCTGACTGTTACTGGACAGAACCTGGGTTATATCACCAACAGCTTGTTGAATTTGCCCGAGCGGACCGGACAGCAGTCCAGCGCCTACACCATTCCGACACAATTGGTTTTCGGCGCCAACCTAACCTTCTAATTTATTAGCAAAACTATTCGATCATGAAAAAGCTTAAGTATATATTCTTTGTGGCAATAGCGGGTATCGCTTTGTCATCATGCCGTAAAACACTGGAACTTGCCCCGGAAGACTATTACGGCGATGGGAACTTCTGGAAAAACGAAGCCCAGGTTGCCAACTTTATGGTGGGCATGCATACCCAGTTCCGTAACAACCAGTTTATGTTCCTTCGTCTTGGCGAAATGAGAGGCGGTGGCTTTAGCAGCGTTGACCGACAAAATACTTCGCTCAATGAATTAACTATCATAAACCAGGCAATTGAGGAAACTTCCGCCGGTGTTGGTAGCTGGGCTGGGTTTTATAATCCAATTCTCCAACTAAACCTGTTTATCCAGAAAGTTGAAGCGATCGATTTTATCGCCAGCGAAAGAAAAAATTACCTTCTTGGCCAGGCTTATGCTATGCGTGCTTATTATTATTTTCACCTGCTTCGTACCTACGGTGGTGTTCCTCTGCGATTAGAACCTGAAGTATCTAATGGAAATACGGATCCGGTCGCACTGCGTAAGGCCAGGTCATCAGAAGCTGAAGTACTGGCCGCTGTAAAGGCCGATGTCGATAACGCAGTAACACTGTTTGGCTCAGCTGCAACACCGGCAGATAAAAGCCAATGGAATCCGCAGGCTGCCCTCATGCTGAAAGGCGAAGTGTACCTGTGGTCCGCTAAGGTGTACAACAATACTGCCGACCTTGCAGTGGCAAAAGCTGCGCTCACATCTATAACAGGACCATCCCTGCTTTCTAATTTCGCTGATGTTTTTAAAAATAAAAATAATAACGAGATCATCCTCGCTATGCGCTACCGCGATGGCGAAGCCGAGATGGGAACAGCCTATTCCTATTTCCTATATTCGACTTTTAATTTCGACAACCTGCACGTCAAGGATTCCACCACAACAGGACCTACATTAGTTGATCCCCTGAATGTAGCCAGCGCTCCTTCACAGATCATTCAACGTTATGCATATACATTCGAGTTGTATCAATCGTATGATCTCGCCGACACTCGCCGTGATGCTACATTTTACGATTACTATAGAACCACATCTTCCGGCGGGAACGTAGTGGTCAACATACGCAATACTGCGCTGGTGAAATTTCTCGGCGAAATGAATTCTGCCAACAGAAGGGTATTTACCAACGACTGGCCGGTATATCGCGAAGCCGACAGGTTGTTGATGCTGGCCGAGATCGTTAATGCAGAAGGTGGTGACCCCACTCCATATATTCAGCCTGTTCGCGATCGCGCTTTTGCCAATGCCGATCCTACTCCATTTGTAAATGGATCAAAAGATGAGAATGAGCTCGCGATTTTTGAAGAGCGCACTAAGGAATTTGTATATGAAGGCAAACGCTGGTATGATTTACGCCGGATGAAATATGGCAATGAACCTCTTGTATTCATCAGTCCCAGTCATCCATATGGTGTGCTTGATAAAGCAACGCAGGGTTATAAGATCCTCTGGCCTGTTGAATCGGCTATCTGGACCAATGATCCACTGATCGATCAGACACCAGGTTACGCTACTGCAAAACCAAAATAGTTTTTTTCGTACAAGCATTCAGCAGTTTTGACCATAACCGGGAATATTCCTGTTCCCGGTTTTTTAAAACTTTATTTTCGTCAAATAAATAAATGAACATGAGAAGTGAACATTTGCAGGGATTGATCGCCGCACCCTTTACACCCATGCACCCGGACGGTTCATTGAACTTATCCCTGGTACCTGCTTATTACAAGATGCTAAGAGATAATAAGGTTACAGGGGCTTTTATCTGCGGTTCAACCGGTGAAGGCGTGTCGATGACTGCCAAAGAAAAGATGGCGATGGCGGAAGCCTGGGCGGAAGCCACAAAAGCTGATAGTGACTTTAAAGTGATGATGTTCCTGGGTGGTACCAGTATTCAGGACTGCAAAGAACTGGCCATACATGCGAAAAAGATCGGCCTGTTTGCAATTTCATTCACTTCACCATTTTATTTTAAACCGGCAAGCGTCGATATGCTGGCCGAAGCATGCGCGGAAGTGGCTGCGATGGTTCCGGATATGCCTTTCTATTATTACCATATCCCGGTTTTAACAGGCGTTGGGTTCAATATGTACGATCTTTTACAGGCGATCGATGGGAAGATCCCCAACTTCGCAGGAATCAAATACACGCACGAAGACTTTATGGATTTTCTCTCCTGCCTGAACTATAAGAATGGAAGGTATGATATGCTCTGGGGCAGGGATGAAAATATGTTACCCGCCCTGGCGCTCGGTACAAAAGGCGCAGTGGGAAGTACTTTCAACTACGCACCGGGCCTGTATTATGACCTGATTGATGCATTTGAAAAAAATGACCTGCACAAAGCCAACCAGCTACAACAAAAATCAATTGATATGATTAGGTTGCTGGGCAAGTATGGCGGGATAGCTACAGGCAAGTCTTATATGAAACTGATCGGCCTCGACTGCGGTGAGTTTCGTCTGCCAATAAAAAATATGAGCGCGGAGCATTTTGAATTATTTAAAAGAGATGCCATCCAGCTTGGCTTCGATAAATTTTGTTCACGCACCGGCAAAACCTCTTCCGTCAATGTATAAACGATAATGCGGCTGAAGACCATACTAGTTTTTGTTTTGATCATGCCTTTTACAGTATTCACATACGCACAAAACGCAAAGGGGAATCGTCTGCACTGGTAAATCGCGGCGGAACTTCCGGCTCCAGATGGAAAGAATAAATCTCTCGGTGTGGCAGGGCCGGTAACAGGTGTTCACAACGATGTGCTGATTATAGGCGGTGGCGCCAATTTTCCCGATAGTATGCCCTGGCGGGGAGGTAAGAAGAAATATTACGATGAGATTTATATCTATCGTGAATACAGAAAGTCCCTCGTCCTGCAAGAAGAAGTTGCGAAACTTCCATCGGCTATCGCTTATACTGCCAATTGCTCAACGCCTCAGGGGATTGTGTATGCAGGCGGTGAAAATGAACTGGGCATTACCAACAAAGTCTTCCTTGTGCAATGGGATGAAGCAAAAAAGACCGTTTCCTCAAACGAGCTGCCCGAACTTCCCCTTCCTTTGACCAATGCATCAGCAGTGTATGCCGACAACGCTATCTATCTCGCCGGCGGCGAAACCAATACAGCCGTCTCCTCCAGTTTTTTTAAGCTTGACATGAAAAATGTGAACGCAGGATGGCAAGCCCTGCCCGATTTACCAAAACCGGTATCCCATACCGTAATGGTCGCCCTGGAAGGAAAGTCCGGAAACATTTCGATATACCTGGTTGGCGGGAGAAGAAGAAACGGTGATGGCATTAGTGACCTCTATAATACTGTTTTCAGTTTCGATACAAAAAAAGGAATATGGGAAGAAAAGCAAAGTCTTCCTTATAAGCTGTCAGCAGGAACAGGTGTAGCACAGGGGCGGAAGAATATCCTGATCTTTGGTGGCGACAAGGGTGAGACATTTCACAAGACGGAGAAACTGATCGCTGCGATCAGTGCTGAGACTAACGAGACAAAAAAATCTGAACTGATCCGGCAGAAAAATGATTTGCAATCATCCCATCCCGGCTTTAGTCATGATGTGCTGTTATATGATATTGCAAAGGACGAGTGGAAAAAACTGGGTGATATCCCTTTTGATTCTCCCGTTACAACCACAGCCTTGATATGGAATAAAAAAGTATTGATACCAAGCGGCGAAATAAAAGCCGGTGTTCGTACACCTCAAATACTAGTGGTAAAATTGCCGGGGAGATAAATCATGAAAAACACTAAATCATATCCCTGGATTGTTGTAGCCTTGTTGTGGGTGGTGGCCCTGCTCAACTATATGGACAGACAAATGCTAAGCACCATGAAGCCTTCCATGCAGGTAGACATCGTGGAATTGCAAACAGCTGAAGCATTTGGCTTCCTGATGGCGATATTTCTCTATATCTATGGTTTTATGAGCCCGGTAGCTGGTATTATCGCTGACCGGGTAAACCGTAAATGGCTTATTGTGGGAAGTTTGTTTGTATGGTCTGCGGTAACCTATGCCATGGGTGTAACTACAAAATATAACGACCTGCTTATCCTGCGTGGCGTGATGGGTATCAGCGAAGCGTTGTACATTCCTGCAGGGCTTTCTTTGATCGCCGACTATCACTCCGGTAAAACTCGCTCACTGGCAATCGGTATTCACATGACCGGCCTCTATGCCGGCTCCGCGCTGGGCGGTTTTGGTGCCACAGTCGCAGCCAACTATGGATGGCATAGCGCCTTTCATTGGTTTGGCATCATTGGAATGGTATATGCCCTGGTGCTGATCTTTTTTCTAAGAGAAAAAAGAGATGTCGCGGTTACAGATACTGTTGTCACAAAAAATATTCCCCTCTTCAAAGGACTTGGACTACTTTTTTCAAATATGGCTTTTTGGGTCATCCTGTTTTATTTTGCTGCACCCAGCCTGCCTGGATGGGCGACCAAAAACTGGTTCCCAACTTTATTTGCCGGTAGTTTGAATATGCCCATGGATGAAGCCGGCCCGCTTTCCACGATCACCCTTGCCATGTCGTCATTTATTGGTGCCGTATTAATCGGCGGACCTTTATCAGACAGGTGGGTGCAGAAGAATGTAAGAGGAAGGGTATTTACCAGTGCAATCGGTTTAGGATTAACCATTCCTTCCCTGATCTTGCTGGGCTATGGAAATACCCTGGTTTCAGTAGTGGGTGCAGGCATTTTATTTGGGATCGGTTTTGGCATGTTCGATGCCAATAACATGCCTATCCTTTGCCAGTTTGTTCCAAAGAAATTGCGGGCAACTGCTTATGGATTTATGAATATGGTTGGTGTATTTGCCGGGGCAGCAGTGACACAGGTTCTGGGAAGGTTCAAAGACCAGGGAAATTTTGGATTTGGCTTTGCCATACTAAGCGCTATTGTTTTACTGGCCCTGGTAGTACAGCTTTCATACCTCCGCCCAAAGACAAATGATTTTGTTGAGACCTAAAAAATATGGTAATGATTCAGAAATTTATGTATTGCCTTGTTTACCTGTTGAGTGTTGCTCCCCTGGCGGTGTTATCTCAGCCTGCATCTACCGCTGCCGGAGATCGAATCTCAGTATCCTACTCCCAGGTACCACTATTGAAGAATACCGACTTCAACCAGTTGATGAAACTGACCGTCTATGTCCCACAGGGGAAAGCCATCGCGTATAAAAATTTTCAGCTGCAGTTGAATCCCGCAGCCGTACAGGCAATTGAAAAAATGGAAGTTATCGTTCGGGATGAAAGACAAAGGTCTTTTTTGACTGGCGCAATTTTTCATGGCAGCTCCCAGCAAATTTCTGCTATCACAAATATCCCTGTCAATATACCCCTGCACCAGGGATGGAATACGATTTGGTTTGGTGCCAGCTTAAAATCTAATGCCGATATCGATAAAAAAGTTTCTATCCTATTAAAAAGTATTACTACTGAAAAGGGCTATGTGCATAGTGTTTCAAAAAAAACGGCTGGTGCAACCAGCAATTTCCAGGGTCAATACCGGTTGGGCATTGCCATTCGAAAAGCCTGGGATGATAGTGTACATACTTATCGCATACCCGGTATCACAACAACAGACAAAGGTACTTTGATCGCTGTGTATGATATCCGCTATAAGCATAGCGGCGATCTGCCCGCCAATATCGATGTGGGTATGAGTCGCAGTACCGATGGTGGCCGGAGCTGGGAGCCCATGAAGATCATCATGGACATGGGCCCTCCACATGAAAACAATGGGATAGGTGATCCCGCCATATTATTCGATCCCATTACCAAAAAGATATGGGTTGCTGCTCTATGGAGCAAAGGCAACCGTTCTATCGCAGGTTCTAAACCCGGACTTTCTCCTGATACCACCGGGCAGTTTGTACTGGTAAGCAGCGATGACGACGGCCTCACCTGGAGTCAACCCTTTAGTATTACCTCACAGGTGAAAAACCCGGCCTGGCATTTATATTTTAATGGTCCAGGTAATGGCATCGCTATGAAGAATGGAACACTGGTCTTCCCTTCGCAATACTGGGATGAGACTACGGTGCCCGCTTCGGTCGGTATTCCTCATTCATCTATCATTTATTGTGATGATCATGGCAATACATGGAAATCTGGTACCGGCGCCAAAGCAAATACCACCGAAGCCCAGGTGATTGAAACAACGCCTGGCACCCTGATGCTGAATATGCGCGACAACCGCGGTAAGTACAGAAGCATAGCAACAACAACCGACATGGGTAAAACCTGGGTGGAGCATCCTACATCATACTCGGCATTGCCCGATCCCGTTTGCATGGCAGGATTTACAAAAGCCAACTTCAATATAAAAGATCAAAAAAGGGAAATAGTTTTTTTCAGTAATGTTGCGTCACAAACCTCGCGGAACCATACCAGCATCAAAGCGAGCACTGACCTCGGCGAGACATGGCCGTCGAAATACCATTTGCTACTCGATGAAAGAAATGGCTACGGTTATTCTGCGATCATAAAAGTGGACGATAATACCCTTGGGATCATTTACGAAGGAGAAAGAGATTTGTATTTTATGCGCGTGCCGGTAAGTGAAATCATCAGGTAATCATTATCAACATATTTCTTTCTCACAGAAATGTTCAGCTATGAAGAAATCAACACTGATACTGGCGGCATTTGTATGTATTGCCAGTGCGATGGCTCAGGAAACACATATACCCGTATTCGTTTCAGGAACGGAGGGTCATAAATCTTATCGCATCCCGGCTATCATTGATCTGCCCAATGGCGAACTACTCGCTTTTGCTGAAGGCCGCGTGCATGGAGCCGGTGATTTTGGCGATATCAATATCGTCATGAAACGTAGCAGGGATAAAGGCAAAACCTGGAGCGCTCTTCAGCATATCGCTGAGTTTGATACCCTGCAATGTGGCAATCCCGCCCCGGTGGTTGATCTTACCGACCCGCGTTACCCGAAAGGAAGAGTTTTTCTTTTTTATAATACCGGCAACAACCATGAGGGTGAGGTCAGGAAAGGAAAAGGATACAAACAGGTTTGGTATAAAACATCCACCGATGGCGGGCATACCTGGTCTGAAGCGGTGGACATTACACTACAAGTGCACCGTCCCAAACAGCCGCAAATAGATCCCCGTTATAATTTCAATGAAGACTGGCGAACCTATGCTAACACACCGGGTCATGCCATGCAGTTCCGTTCAGGAAAGTATAAGGGAAGAATTTATGTGGCAGCAAATCATTCATCAGGTCCACCACAAAGCCAGTCCACCGACTACGATGCCCATGGATTTTATACCGATGATCATGGTGAAACTTTTCATTTAGGAGCCAGCCTTGGTTTGCCGGGCAGCAACGAATCAACTGCAGCAGAGATCAGCGGCGGCCGGCTGATGATCAATAGCCGTAACCAGAAAGGTGATATTCGTGCACGGATCGTCGGCATCAGCAGTGATGGTGGACAATCCTGGGATACGGTATATTTTGATCGCAACCTGCCCGATCCCGTTTGTGAGGGAACGATTCTGACACTTGCAAAAAGAAAACCCAGTCAGCATATCATTGCTTTTTGCAATGCCGCCGATGAAAAAAACCGTGATCATCTCACACTTCGTATCAGTTATGATGATGGCCGAACCTGGAAGAAGAAAATTGAGATCTATTCAAATCCCTCACGGCGTGATGCATCGGCATATTCTGATATTGTGCAACTCGATAAGAAACGTATCGGAGTACTTTTTGAAAAAGATGGGTATTCGCAGATAGTTTTCACAACCGTAAAATGGAAATAGATCATGAAAAGAACCTGGCTGGCAGTTTTATTTCTATTTTCAATAGTATCGAATGCTAGTTCACAGCCATCACAAGATCTCATTCGCGTCGCCTGTATCGGCAATTCAGTGACCTTTGGCATGGGTTTGAAAGATCCTTCGATTGAGTCATACCCGGCGCAACTACAAAAGTTGTTAGGTGAAAAGTTTACCGTTTCTAATTTTGGTGTAAGTGGTACCACATTACTCCAGCGCGGGCACAGGCCTTATATCAAAACACAGGCATTTAAGGATGCGCTGGTCTTCAACGCAGATGTGGCCGTCATCCATCTCGGTCTCAATGACACCGATCCGCGCAACTGGCCCAACTATCGTGATGAGTTTGCTGCAGACTATGCCTCGCTGATCGATACTTTAAGAAAAACAAATCCCAAAATGCGGGTTTACGTATGCCGGCTAACACCTATTTTCAGCGGTCATCCTCGTTTCAAATCCGGTACACGCGACTGGTTCTGGCAGATCCAGCATCTTATTCCCGAGATCGCAAAAGCTAATCGCGCAGGCCTGATCGATCTGCATACACCGCTCTATAGCCGCCCCGACCTTTTTGCCGACAACCTGCATCCTGATGTGGAAGGTGCCGGAATCATTGCGCAAACTGTTTTTAGTTTTATGACCGGCACCAGGCAGGGTCTGCAATTGCCTCCTGTTTTTACAGACGGCATGGTGATGCAGCGTGGAGAATCCGTTTCATTCTATGGAAAAGCCGATGCGGGCGGACGGGTGGAAATAAAGTTTAACAATATCCGCAAGCATGAGATAGCAGATGTATATGGTGACTGGATAATTAAATTCCCGGCCCCAGCTGTGGGCGGGCCTTATGAAGCGACTATCAAATACCAGAACACGGAGATCAGGTTAAAAGATATCCTGATCGGTGACGTATGGCTTTGCTCAGGCCAGTCCAACATGGCTTTCCAGCTACGCCAATCGGAAGGAGCTGCGGAGGCGATACGTGAAGCTGCGAAATACCCTCGTTTGCGGCTCTTCAATTACAAACCGATTACGGAGACTTATGCGGTGGAATGGGATTCCATCACGATGGACAAGGTGAATAAGCTACAATACTTTTCGGGCAGCTGGCAGACTTCCGATTCAATCTCTGCCGCGGATTTTTCTGCGATCGCATTTCACTTTGGCAAAAAGATCAATGCCGATCTCAATGTTCCCATTGGACTAGTTCAGGTGGCGGCGGGTGGTTCGCCTATGGAATCATGGGTAGATCGGTATAGCATGGAGCAAGATGAACAATTGGTAGATGTATTGTTGAACTGGCGCAAGTCAGATTTTATACAACAGTTTTGCCGCGACCGCGCAGATCTGAACTTAAAACGCGCCACCAAAACAACGCAGCGACATCCCTACGAACCCTGTTATAATTATGAAGCCGGTATTGCTGCGCTTACCCGGTTCCCGATCAAAGGTGTGCTCTGGTACCAGGGTGAAAGTAATACCCACAACCCCGGGCTGTATCAAACGATTTTTAAAACGATGGTAAACAGCTGGCGCAAACAATGGGGATATGAGTTTCCATTTTATTTTGTGCAATTGTCTTCGATCGATCGTCCATCATGGCCTTATTTCCGCGATGTACAACGAAAACTGCAGAAAGAGATTCCGAATACCTATATGGCCGTTAGTTCCGACCTCGGCGATTCGCTGGATGTGCATCCCAAAAGAAAAAAAGAAATTGGTGAGCGGCTGGCACTGTTGGCAAAACGTTAT
>JAEYOL010000068.1 GCA_023411775.1 Bacteroidota bacterium
ATTCAGGCTTCATCTGCATTTTTCCCAGTAAACCGTAACCAGGATAAAGCGTCAGAAGCGCCGGTTTTTCTTTGGGTCGGCAGGCTTGATGCGAATAAGGATCCAATTACCGTGTTAAAAGGATTTACCAGGTTTTTGATTGAGAATCCATCGGCGAAACTATTTATGATCCATCAAACGGATGATTTATTAGATGAAGTGAAAGATTTGATACAAGTCCATGACCATGCCGGCAGTTCGATCAGGCTGGTCGGAAAAGTTCCTCACCCGGATATGCAGGAATGGTACAACCGCGCCGATTTTATTATATCCACCTCGCATTATGAGGGTAGTGGTATTGCAGTCCTGGAAGCTATGTCATGTGGCTGTATTCCTATGTTAACGAATATCGCTTCGTTCAGGCGAATGACAGGGCAGGGGTGCTTTGGGTTACTGTTTGAACCCGGGAATACCGGCTCTTTGTTAGACGCTTTGCGCAAGACTGCCCACCTGGATATGGAAAAGGAACGTTCCAAAACTTTACAGCGTTTTCGTAGCGAGTTTTCATTTGAAGCAATTGCAGGTAAGATTAATACATTAATTCATGAATGAGACACCTCAGTTGGTAAGTATTATCATGCCTACCTATAACCGGGCAGAACTGATACTGCAGTCAATCGAATCGGTAAGGATGCAGACCTACAGCAATTGGGAACTTATCATTGTGGATGATGGATCTGAAGACAATACGGAACAGGTGGTAAGCGGCATTGTTGATAAAAGAGTACATTTTATTAAAGCGGGTCGAATAGGGATAAATGGAAGGGTGAAAAATATCGGCCTTAAGAAGGCGATGGGAGGCCTGATCGCGTTTATCGATTCAGACGATCTCTGGGCTTCTAATAAGCTTGAAATGCAGATCGCTATGCTTAAACAATATCCACAGGCAGGTTTTTCCCTCTCGGGCGGATATAATTTTAGTGTACCAGGAGAGCCAATTGAATACTTTTACAAAAACAGGCATGGCTATCGGGTTGGGAATATGTTGACAGCAATTTTCAAGTCGGAGGTTGCGATGATTATTCCAACCCTTGTATTTCGAAAGGAATGTTTGATTGAAACGGGGATGTTTGATGAGAAAAAGGTTTTTGCAGATGGTGATTTTATTATACAACTCGCCCGCCACTACGAAGGCATTGTGATATATGATCCGCTTTTTTTTCGGCGCCTGCACGAACACAATGACAGTGATCAAAACTGGGAAAAGCGTTCTGACGAGGGGATCGAACGGGTATTGACTTATCAAAAGGAGAAGATTCTATCGGTCAGCCTCGCCAGGGATGCGATGTTCAGAATGTATATCAATGCAGGAGAAAAACATTTGCGATACAAAAACTATGGCGCGGCTGCACAAAAGTTTTTAATTGCATGGATAAACAAACCATTGAGCATCATTCCTATCAAAAAGACTGCAAAAGTAATTCTATCGTTGCTGAAGAGTTAGCGCCAGCATTTCTGTCGCAGTTTCCTCGATGTTACGGTATAAAATATTCCCCGAAATAAAGGGCGACGAGTTCAATAAAGGAATTACCTGCTGTATCATTTCTTCTATGGACGAGACGAGATGCCATTGCTGAATATCAGCGTTCATCGGCCTGCAGAAACTAATGACATGAGCACCGGCATATAATGCTTCCATACAAACACCTGGGAAACCCTCGTAAGCGGATGGATGCAGGAGTATTTTGGCTTTTTGCATTCGGGAAAGCACTTCGGGGTATATTAATTCACCCACCAGGGTTAATGTGTCCTGCAGATTCAGCTTTTCGATCAGCTTAGAAAGATTTTCTCTCTCAGGCCCATTCCCGATCAATTCGGCTTTTAACCCTGGCCTCATTTTTTTAATTGCAGCAACAATTTCAAGAAATATTGCAAACCGTTTCAGCGGGATCAATGATCCTACGGCCAGCAGGTCAATGGTTTTTTCCCCAGGTATTGCTCTATACAGGCTGGTATCTAAACCCGGTGTTATGGTATGCCTGGGTTTAAGGCCATGACTCAATTCAAATGTTGTACTGATCGAATCTGAAATTGCGATCAGCTCGTCGGCTTTAAGACCAGTCCGTTTTGGATACTTGTTTTCTTTTTTTGCATCCTGCCCCAGTATCCAGCAATGATGGCGAAGGTGATTTTTTTTTGCAAACAGGTGACCAATTGCAGCGCATTCGCCATACCAGAAACTTAACAGTGACAAAATTATATGCTCCTGGTATATCCGCGCCAGGACCGCCAGTATTTTTTGGCGGAGCATCAGCCTGGCTATGCCGCTTTTATTTCGACCATTGAATGGAATAACGCGTATTCCCCGCCAGCGATATTCTGTGTTATGATATGGATATTGAAAGCTGAGAACAATGACGTCGGGATTCGGATCGATTTTCTGAAATGTGTCAACGAGTTGCTGCTGCATAGGCAGGCAGGTAGAATCGGTTTCATCTTTTGGAAAACCCGGTGTAAGTATGACAAGCGTTTTTTTATGATTCATCCATCGAAATGATTTTATTACACCATGAAAGACTTTTTTTGTTGTGGGTAATGAGTATCACCATTTTTCCCTGGCGGGTAAGTTCCTGGAAATGCGTCAGCAGGGAATTTTCCGAGGTTTCATCCAATTCGTTGAACGGCTCATCCAGTAGTATGATATCTGCATTCTTATACAGGGCGCGTGCAATAGCGATGCGCTGCTGTTGCCCGCCGCTGATATTTTTCCCATTCTCTGTTATCGTCATTCCCAGACCTTCCGGGTTTTGGGAAATAAATTCAGAAAGACCCGAAACCCTGATTGCATAGTCGAGATTTGCCGGGTGGTACTCATTTTCTTCCAGCGTAATATTTCGAAGCAGGGTATCATGAATAAGGAAAGGTTGTTGCCTGACATATGCGATCGAAGGCCAGTAAACTTTGAGGCTGTTTTTCCTGAGGGCGACGTCGTTAATGATCACTTCTCCCTTCGCGGGTTCGAGGAATCCCAGGATAATATTTAAGAGCGTTGTTTTTCCAACACCTGATGCACCGCTGATTCCCAAAAAGTCTTTTCGATGCAATGAAAGGCTGAAATTTGATAACACTGGCGTACCGTTGTAACTGAATCCTATACCTTTTAAGTTAACAGACTGGATATTGACGACGGGACGCTTGTCACTTCCAGGCACTACATCGTGGGAGACGGGTGCCGTAGTTTTTGTTGCAAATTCGTATGCCTTCATTTGCCCGTTGGCATTGGTAATTTTTACAATGCCGGGAATGATCTTATATGCAGCGGCTACAAATGCGCCAATGGTTAGAAGGTAGGATGAATCATTAGTACCCGTCCATTTTGCAATGACAACCAGGACGAACAGGCCGAGGATAGCAAATACTTCAATGATCCGCGCGGGCATACTTTGCACTAACATGCTATCGAATAGTGCAGTACTGAATTTTTTTCGGGCTTCAATAAACCGCTTGAGAAAAAATTCACGACGGTTGTAAACATTACTTTCAATATATCCTTTTAAAGCATCCATCAAGTATTGATAAGAAAACTGGTTATGGACCTGGATGTTTTTTCTTGCCGCCGCCATTCTTTTTTTAATAAAATAAAAGACAACTACTACCGGCGGTAACAATATTCCGAGCAGTAGCAGGAAGAGTTTGAAATTAAAGAGTAGAATGGCAAGAACAGCGATACCGATCAGGCAGGTCTGAGTTACGATCTGTTGAATACCCGTAACTATATACTGGCAAAATTCAAATGGCTGCAGGCAGATCGTTCTGATATGCTTAGAGGAGTCGATATTCACAAAGTCGCGGTAATCAGACGACTGGTAATTTCTCAGCCGTTCGGATGACAAACGAATGGCCACCCTGCTGTTGAAGCGGTATTGGGCTTTTTCGAGGTAGTATGCGCCAAGGTTTTTTAATCCAAATAAGACAAAAAAGATCGCGATCAGCCAGGCTGAATCCGGGTTGGCAAGCCAGCCAGGTAGAAAACCCGAGAGCGTATAGTCACCTGGCTGAATATAAAAGCGAATGATCCAAAGCAGGGAAGCCAGCGCGACTATATCAAGCAGGCTGATAATAATATTACCGAGGGCCAGTGAGCAGAAGTTTTTTCTCTCTTCTTTGTCAAAAACGCGCCAGGTATTTTCGAATATCTTTTTCACGGGTTTGTTGATAGTTTAGTAGTGAGTAGCGGAAATAACATGAAGATGAGAATGCCGTATTGCGTTTCAAATGCGGCTTCGACAAAAAGCCAGGTCGTCAGCGTTAAAAGCACAATGTTTGCCAGCCTGTACCCTCGGGCAAGTACCAGTTTTGCCAGGCTATAACAAACCAATACCAGCACCAACAGACCAGTAATACCGT
Source organism: Bacteroidota bacterium (assembly GCA_023411775.1). Taxonomy (GTDB): domain Bacteria; phylum Bacteroidota; class Bacteroidia; order Chitinophagales; family Chitinophagaceae; genus Terrimonas_B. Next base: position 4,387 of record JAEYOL010000068.1, read on the forward strand.
TTTGTAAGGTGGTTTCCAGGAATTGATTGTGGGTATTATAAGCGCGGTATCCTATGTCATTTCGACCCGGGTCGCCAGTATACATGTTCATGTTGACATACTTTTCATTGAGAACGACCTGTGCATCACCGGGGCTCACTCCCAGCCACCATGCTTTTTGTTGGGTAAGCATTTCAGGTACAAATCGCCACTGGAGCAACCGGAACTGGAAACCGTTGAAATAATCAGCCTGGTCAAACTGGGCTTGCGTAACCACGCTTAGTTCACCTTTAAATATATCTGCGAATCTTGCCTGCACCGGGTTTTTTGTAAATGAAACTGCAGCAATCCCCGCAATTATAATGACTGAGAAGATGACCATTGCAACCCGCTTTGCATTGAAGAAAGTGATTAAGTAACAAATAACTCCCAGGACCCAGATCCCAATCACAAATTTTGAAGAGAGCAGTAAAAGCAGGATGGAAAAAAATATAAGAAGAAACCAATCGAGCGTTACTTCCTTCAGTCGAGTTTTAAACGATATTTTTTCCGTGAGGTAGAAGATTGCAATCAGCACCAGTATGGAAAAATATACCGCGTGCTGACCAATCGGTGCGACGAGCTCATGATAGAAAAGAAGCAATAATTTGCTATTCGTACCTAATGTTAACACGTTATAGATCAGGCAGTATAACGAGGCGGCTGCCAGGACCAGGCAGTATTGGAAAAATAATTTATCCGCCGACCGAATGTATGAACTGGTGACGGCAAATGCCAGGGGTACCATCAACAGGCCTGACTTGACCCGGATATTCGACCAGCTTTGCTGGTAGTTTTCAGTAAATAGGAAGGCCAAAACTTGCAGTAGCAGAAAGAGTATGATAGCAAAGAAGAAGAATGTCCAGTTCCTTTCACGCAAAACATTTTTTAGGCCGGCAGAGTTCATCAACAGACCTGCGACGATCATTAGTCCAATAACAATACTGCTCACAGCACGAAGCGAGAATGTTATGCTGACAAAAAGCACCACGTATAACAAGTGAAATACCTGGCAAATGTTTTTGGATGAGACAGTATTCATGTGCGGCCAGATAAGGGTAATAGGCTTCGGGACTGGTTAGCTATTTGCCCGTGTATATGTTTTTAATTTTTGATTGATGGAATGTATCAATGCAATAACGAAACTGATAGAAAGGGCAGACATCAGTCCCAGTATAAGCCAAACGATCAAACTATTGCCCGCAGGCTTTTTTGGTGGATAGAAATCCTGCACCACCTGGACGGCCCTCATAAACTTCAACTCCTCCTTATACCCAAGGTGTTTTTCATTCATTTCTATTAGTTGTTGGCTTATTCCCTGTACATCCACGATAAGTCCATTATTAGTACTATTTGTTTTTAATAAACCCGCCATCACAGCTCTCAAAGAATCGAGGGTTTGTATCTCGCATGCTGTTTTGCTGATCATGGCCTCGGTACGGTTTCGTTTTGAAGCCAGCCTTTCTTTTGCCACCCCATGGTTGTCAAAACCAAAAACGATCCCCATCTGAAGTTCGCTGAGGATGGCAGGATCGGTTACACTGACATCGATCAGGAACCCATTTGGGTTTTGTGCACTAAAAATTTTCTGGATTTCCTCAGCTTTTAGACCTTTTACTTTTTGTAAGAGTTCAACAGGTAAATTTAGAATGGCAGCCAGAGATTCATCGTTGCCGTTACGAAGTAAGTTGTTCCAGTTACTTACGATCTGTATATTATTTTGATTGGTCGTAAACGAAGATTGCAGTACCAGCCTGCTTTTATAAACGGCCGGGAGGGAATTAAATCGAAGAAAGCCGAGAAACAAGCCAGTAAGTGTGCCGGTAAGAAAAAGCCATTTATAACGTTTCAAAAATGCAAAGCTGCGATCGAGTAATGCAAGCAGGTCGATCTCATCACGATTGGTATCCCTTTGATTTGATAGGTCCATATTTTATACCTGGATCCGGATATTAAATGTACCGGTGACTTCGAGCCGTATCGAAGTTTTTCCTCTAAAGGTTGCCAGCTGAGCACGCTTATAACTAATTAAACCTGTTTTTTTTCATCACGCACCTTGTTAACTTCGATATCGCATGTATGTGACGATAAACAGGCATCAATTGCTTAGTAATTTTTTTTCCCTTGGCACTGTACAGGCCATAAGTTCCCTGGTGCAGCTGATCGTAATACCGCATGTTATTAGCAGCATCGGGGTAGCAGGATATGGCGTGGTGGCGGTAGCGCAGGTGGTTATGTTTTACCTCGCTGCGATCACGGATTATTCGTTCAATCAAACAGCCACACGTGATATATCGGTGAACCGGGCAGAGCCGGGTATAGTATCCGCGATATTTTCAAGGGTATTATTTTCACGGTTGATCCTTTGCGCAATTGCGTTTATAGTGCTGCTTTTGTTGATTGGGATAATTCCTTTTTTCCGGTCCAACCTGCTCCTGTATTTGATGGCGTTTTCTTTCGTGATCGGTCACGCGGCATTGATCAATTGGTTTTTTTTGGGTATAGAGCGTATGCATATAATTGCAGTAGTCACCCTGATCGCCAGGTTCATCTTCGCGGTATTAGTATTTATGTTTATCCGGGATTCCGGGGATGGTTATCTTTTTCTTTTCTTCCTGGGGCTGGGCAACATGGTAGCGGCGGTGATCAGCCTGGTTATTGTATTTCGAACGTATTCGCTTTGTCTTAAATGGCCCGGTGTAAGCGGAATTGTATCGGAACTAAAAGAAGGCTGGCAGGTTACAATCAGCCATTTATCCAATAGCACCTGCCACTATGCCAATATTTTTATCCTGCGGATATTCTCTGCAGACCTGCTCGTAGGTTACTATGCGATTGCTGAGAGAATATTCTTTACGATACGCCAGGTATTTGTTGTTTTTTCACAGGCAGTTTATCCCCGTTTGTGCCAGGCTTTGGAACAGGGCAGGTCGGGAGCGGTTTCATTTTTGATAAAGCCTTATTCTCTTTTTTTAATGGTGGTGATACCAGGTGCTATCCTGTTATTTATATTCTGCCCATACGTCTTGTATTTTTTTATGGGTAACGAATATCCGCATGCCGTCATCTATATGCGAATCTTTTGTTTTATCGCTGTGATTGTTTGTCTGAATATTCCGGGCACGCTTTTAATGTTTGCAGCTAACCAGAAAACTGAATATCTAAGAGTGTACCTGTTGGCAACCGTTTTGAATATTACCCTGAACCTGGTTTTGGCGGGTTACTACCATGCGTATGGGACCCTGATGGCGATCTTCATCACGGAGGCCTTTATTACCATCGCGGTAACTTATTTTGCGGGTCGCATACAGGTAAAACCCCGGAAAACGCCGGGTCACCAGGGGAGCATTGGGTTTTGAAAGTATAAATTAATGTATGTTATGAATGTCAACCGGTACTTTCCATTTGCATTCATTTATTTTTTTATCAATTCGCTGGGATTGCCGTTTGGACTTACTTATACCTCCCTGCTCGCTCCCTTGTTTTATGCCTGGATTATAAGTGTAAGAAAAAAGGAAGTTTTGCTTCCGTTTATCGCCATTCTCGTTCCTTTCATCGCCGTACATGTTTTGCTTAACGAGATTGTGTTGGATGCCTACCTGCTTTCGCTTTTAAACCTGGTACTGGTTTATGTTTTTTGCCAGGCTGCTTATACATTCCTGCTCATGT
>JAEYOL010000090.1 GCA_023411775.1 Bacteroidota bacterium
TAGCGCAAACCGTGTTAACGGTACTTTATCTCGCCGGATGGGGCATCGTGTTTATCAGTACTTTCCTAATCAATCATTTCGACCTGTTTGGTCTCCGCCAGGTATGGCTCTATTTTAATGGAAAACCTTACACAGCACTACCTTTCAGGTTACCAGGATTCTACAGGCTGGTGAGACACCCTCTTTATCTCGGCTTTCTGATCGCATTCTGGTGTACACCGGTTATGACCGCTGCACATTTGCTGTTTGCCATACTGACTACAGGTTATATACTTGTTGCCATACAGTTTGAAGAACGCGATCTGATCGCTCATTTTGGCGAAAAATACCGCGAGTATAAAAAATGGGCGCCCATGCTCATACCTTTTTCCAAACGGAGATCCGGAAGCAGTCAGTCCTGAACTGATTGATATCACCCGATTCCGTCTCAGCAAACCTCCGTAGGGTTTGCTTTTTTATTATGTTTACATCAAACTGGAGATTTGAGTTTACAGGAAATATACCATGCATTTATTGAGGGGATAAAAAACACAACGATACTGGAGTTTATCGCTGTATTTGCCGGGATTGCCAGTGTATGGTTTAGTCGTATTGAAAACATCCTGGTTTACCCGGTGGGGCTGGTCAATACGATCATCTACATTTATCTAAGTTTTAAGTTTCATTTGCTTGGTGAGGCTTCCGTCAATTTTTATTATACGGTAGTCAGTATTTATGGCTGGATCTTGTGGGCCAGGAAAACACCGCAGCACCAGCGCGCCGTTGTCATTACCAGCTCTTCACCCCGTGAGTGGCGCAACCAGGTTTTATTCTTCAGCTTTTTTTATATCAGCATATTTATTGCTCTTTCATATCTAAAGAAAGAATTTGCACCGGGTGCTATTCCCTGGGCCGATGCACTGGCCTCAGCCAGCGCATTTACAGGCATGTGGCTGATGGCAAGAAAAAAAGTGGAAAGCTGGTTTTGGTGGATCATCACAAATATTGCATCGATCCCTTTGTATTTTGTAAAAGGATTAGTTTTTACCAGCGTGTATTATGTAATTCTGCTCGTATTTGCGTTCTGGGGATTGGCAGAATGGAAAAGGCGGGTTAAATTAAGACAATCTTCCGCGCATGCGTAAGCTCAAAAAAATAGTCATATTAGGACCAGAGAGCACCGGCAAAAGCACGCTTTGTCAACAGCTGGCGGCGCATTTTCAAACCTTGTGGGTGCCTGAATATGCGCGGGAATATCTTCTGAAACATGGTATGAACTATACTTACCATGATTTACTAACGATCGCCAGGGGGCAATTATCGCTGGAGGATGACTATGAAAAAAGGCTCGAAACTGACGGTTCGGAGGCTTCGATCAAAAATCCCCGGCAACTACTCTTTATCGATACCGATATGTATGTTATGAAAGTGTGGTGCGAATTTGTTTTTGACAATTGCCACAAATTTATCCTTGACCAGATCGTGACAAGGAAATATGATCTCTACCTGCTATGTAATGTCGATCTGCCCTGGGTAAAAGATGAATTGAGGGAATATCCCGACCTGGAAAGCCGCCAGAAGCTCTATTCTATCTATAAGGATATTATGATCAACCAGTCAACGCCCTGGATTGATATCAGTGGCGACTATGAACAAAGGCTGAATATGGCCATCAGCGCAGTAGATCAGCTGGCGGACTAATGAAATGATTATTTCTTTTTCACCTCGATGATCTTTAAGATCTCAGGATCCGTCTGTAGAAAATTCATTTGTTGCATGATCTTCCTGGAGCGGCCGGCCATATATTTGGATGCAGGTTTCACCCTTAGCCGCTTTGGATTTGGCAAGCAGGCTGCGATCAGTGCAGCTTCCTGGCGACTGAGTTGTGATGCTGACTTGTTGAAATAAATATTTGAGGCTCTCTCGATTCCAAAAATCCCCGTTCCCATCTCGCTTACATTGAGATACATTTCCAGGATTCTTTTCTTACCCCAGATCAGCTCAATCATGAACGTGAAATAAGCTTCAAGGCCCTTTCTAAAAAAACTCTTGCCCTGCCACAGGAAAACATTTTTGGCTACCTGCTGACTTATGGTACTGGCACCCCGCACACGCCCTGGCTTTTTCTCATTATACTTCATAGCCTTCTTGATGCTTTTCCAGTCGAACCCGCTATGGTCGGCAAACAACTGATCTTCCGAGGCGATAACAGCGAGCTTTGCGTTAAAAGAAATGTTGCGTCCAGCCACATAATCCCTTTTAAGACCGTGACCCGAGACCCAGCTCACCAATTGTGTGATAGTAATGGGTGGATTGACCCATTTCAACACAATGATATAAACCAATTGTGCTATGAAAAGCACGATGAATACCCGTTTTGTCCAGCGCCAAACTTTCAGAAAAAAATCTTTCATAGTCAGCTGCAATATAAAAAGGGATTGGGAAACATTGTTGTCCGGGGAAAACCTGGCCTCAGAAAAATGGCGTTAAGAAAATTACGGAGTAAGCCGTCTTAAAGCGCAGCGTAAGGGAGCCGGCGCTGTTCGAGCGCAGATTGGCTAACACTCAAATGC
>JAEYOL010000096.1 GCA_023411775.1 Bacteroidota bacterium
CGTAGCAGCTTCGACTATATCAATTTTATTTTTTCCGCCAATAGTTTTAATGACGCGATACGCCGTGTCGCTTACCTGAAGAGTTACCGCGCCTATCGCGAGCAACAGGTAGCTACCATCAATGAAACGCAGCAACTGATCGCAAGAAGGCAGGAGCAGCAGATCGCGAGAAAGCAGGAAAGGAACAAGGCTCTTGAAGATCGTACCGTGCAAAGAAATACCCTGGCTGAGCAGAAAAAAGAAAAAGACGGCGTCGTATCGGAATTAAAATCCCAGAGCAGTGTTTTGCAAAAGCAGATCGCCGCTAAAAAGAAACGCGACCGCGACCTGAAGAATGCCCTGACAGCGATCGTAAGAAGGGAGATCGCCGCGGCGAAAAAGAAAGAAGAGGACAGGCTGGCCGCAGAAAAGAAAGAAAGGGATCGTATTGCAGCAGAGAAAAAAGCGATCGCGGCTGCCAACCCCGACGCGCCGGCAGCAACTGCCACACCAGCTAAACCGGAGCCAGTTGAGAAAAAGCCGGAGAGTTACCTGGAATTAAACGCGGTTGACATCAAACTTGGCGCTGATTTTTCGAAGAACAAAGGCAAACTGCCCTGGCCTGTCGATAAGAGTTTTGTCAAAGTCCCATTTGGAAAATACAAGGTGGAAGGTTTTACCAATATCTACGATGATAATCCAGGCATCACGATCGGCACCGAGGCAGGTTCTGTGGTTAAAGCCGTGTTTGATGGTGAGGTGATGGCTATTCACAATTATGGTGAAGCGGCTGCCGTGGTATTGCGCCACGGGAAATATATTACCACCTACAGCAATCTTTCAGGCGTGAATGTCGGTAAAGGCGCCACCGTAAAAACCGGCCAGGTGATTGGCAGAGCTGGCGAAGCCGATGATGGTTCAGGCGGCCAGGTGAATTTTATGGTGATGATAGAAAATTCAAATGTGAATCCGGCTTCCTGGTTGCGGTCGTCCAGGAACTAGCAAAGGTTACCCATATTAGACAGGTGCATTCACCAGGAATCGCTCATAGAGCTTTTCATACTGTGGAATAATATTACTGATATCGTATTTTTTGGCATGTGCAGCCGCGTGCGTTTTAAACTTCTTTAGTACCTCATCTTTTTTAAGGATATCCATAGCCTGGCGACTCATCGTCTCAACGTCGCCCACATCGGCCATAAAGCCTGTTTCACCTGGTATCATGATCTCGCCAAGACCGCCGGCATTGGTTGATACAACCGGTACTCCTGCCGCCATCGCTTCAAGCGCAGCAAGACCAAAGCTTTCATATTCTGAAGTAAGCAGGAACAGGTCTGCAATAGCGAGTATGTCTTCCATCTGTTCCTGTTTGCCTACGAATCGTACATTATCATATACACCCAGGGTGCGGCTGAGTTCTTCTGTAGTCTGCCGTTCGGGCCCGTCACCAACAAAAAGTAGTTTGGAAGGGATCTTTTGATTCACCTGGTGAAAGATCTTCACCACATCTTCCACGCGTTTTATTTTTCGAAAATTGGATGCATGTAGGAGGATGCGTTCTCCGTTGGGGGCTATTACTTTTTTGAAAGCGTCAATGGGTTTGCGGCTAAACCTGTTTACATCTACAAAATTGTAGATCACCTGGATCTCTTTTTCTATCCGGAAAACCTTGTAGGTTTCATCGCGGAGGTTTTCTGACACGGCTGTAATACCATCGCTTTGGTTGATGGAGAAAGCGACAACAGGCGCATAGGTTTTATCGCGGCCAACTAATGTAATATCTGTCCCATGCAGGGTTGTAACTACGGGGATTTGTTTTCCCTGTTTCTCCAGGATCCGTTTCGCCATGTAGGCTGCAGAGGCATGAGGAATAGCATAATGTACATGTAGCAGGTCGAGGTCATTATTTTTGATCACATCGACCATGGTACTTGCCAGCGCTGTTTCGTAAGGGGGGTAGTCAAACAGGGGATAAGTAGGAACCTGAACTTCGTGGTAAAATATATTGGGAATAAAACCATTCAGCCTCACGGGTTGCTGGTAAGTAATAAAATGAACATGGTGACCTTTTTGAGCCAGGGCTTTGCCCAGTTCGGTTGCCAACACGCCGCTTCCACCGAAAGTAGGGTAACAAACAATTCCAATTCTCATCCCAATCCTTTTAGCTTTTTTTAAGCAGTTAAAACTTAACGTACCTGAGATATTAACCCTAAGGTAACAGTTTTGATGCAGGAAGGTTTACCGTTCAACTTAATTATTTATTTTTATCACCTGCCCGGCGTCAATTTTTTTGATAATTGAAAGAGCAGAAAAAATCTAAATTTTATTCATTTCAAAGCTCATAAATAGTTTCCACAGCATGTTTTTAACCCAATTCGCCCCGGTGAAAAGAGTTGTTATTTTTTTGTCAGTTGCGCTTACTGGCATCGGTGCCGCGGCCCAGTCTGAAGACTCCCTGATGATCCGCCGCATCGCGGATGAGATCCTGCTCCATTCAAATGCGTACGAAAATCTGCGGCATCTCACGAAAAATATTGGTCCCCGACTAGCGGGTTCACCTGGCATGGTGAAGTCCGAGAAATGGGGATTAAAAGCGATGCAGGATGCCGGTGCCACGAAAGCATGGTTGCAGGAATGCATGGTTCCTCACTGGGTTCGTGGCGGTAAGGACGAAGCCCGTGTTTCAAACAGGCAACTGGATGTAGTAGCTCTGGGTAATTCTATCGGAACCGGCAAGAAAGGTTTAACAGCTCCTGTGATCGAGGTCGCGTCTTTTGATGAACTCGAAAAAAGAAAAGATGAAGTAAAAGGCAAGATTGTTTTTTACAACCATAAGTTTAATCCGACTTACGTTCATACTTTTCATGCTTATCGTGATGCCGTGCAATATCGTGGCAGTGGTCCCAGTCGGGCTGCAAAATACGAAGCCGTGGCTGTTATTGTCAGAAGCATGAGCCATAGCACCGACAATTTTCCGCACACAGGATCTACGCGGTATGATACATCGTACAAGAAAATTCCTGCAGTAGCCATTGGTTTAAGAGATGCCGACTGGCTCAGTGATAACCTTGCAAAGAAAAAGCTGGATGTGTTTATCAAAACGGGCGGTCATTTCCTGCCAGATACTATTGGTCATAATGTGATCGGCGAATTAACCGGTTCAGAATTCCCCGATGAGATCATTACCGTGGGCGGTCACCTCGATAGCTGGGACAATTGTGAAGGTGCGCATGATGATGGTGCAGGTTGTGTGCAGACCATCGAGGTGTTGAGAGCATTTAAAGCAATCGGTTATAAACCTAAACGCACGATCCGCTTTGTCCTGTTCGCCAACGAGGAAAATGGTTTAAGGGGAGGTTATAAGTATGCTGAAGAAGCGAAGGCAAAAAATGAAAAACATGTTTTTGCACTGGAAAGTGATGCAGGCGGTTTTACCCCGAGAGGTTTTGGATTTACTTCTACCAATGATCAGTATGAAAAAATTATTCAATGGCGTGATATGATCGCTCCCTATGGCGCTGGTGATTTCACACGAGGCGGAGGCGGTGCTGATATCGGTCCGCTCAACCGGCAGCTGGGTACGGCGGTAGCAGGCCTAATCCCCGACTCCCAACGATATTTTGATATACACCATGCCCGCAATGACGTATTTGAAGCCGTAAACAAGCGGGAATTAGATCTTGGAGCCGTGAATATGGCAGCCCTGATCTACCTGGTCGATAAGTATGGTATGTAAGATCACTATCCCCTATATCACTGGAGAAGCTTTTGTAATGCCTGCTGTACACTTGCAAATGGAAAGCTTGTATATACAGTGTCCATTTGGTGCCTGATCTCTTCGGTGCATAGATTTCCTATGCTTCCCTCGTGCATTTTGCCTGAACTGGCCGATGCCGGAGCTGGGACAAAACTTCCTTCCTCAACCTGTTTGCCTACAATTTTATAAGCATCCCTGAATGGAGTGCCCTGCATCACCAGGTTGTTCACGGCATCCACCGTGAAGAGGTATTTGTATTTTTCGTCCGCGAGAATATCTTTTTTTATTTCAATATTGGAAATCATCAACCCCGCCATCTCGATACAATCCCGCAAGGTTTTAAATGCGGGGAACAGGTGTTCCTTCAATAATTGCAGGTCGCGATGATAACCCGATGGCAGGTTAGTGGTCATCATCGTGATCTCGTTGGGTAATGCTTTGATACGATTGCAATGACTACGGATCAGTTCAAAAACGTCAGGGTTTTTTTTATGCGGCATGATGCTGCTACCTGTTGTCAACTCGGCGGGGAAACTGATAAAGTCGAAATTCTGGTTGAGGTATAGGCATGCGTCCATGCTGAGCCGTGCGAGCGTGTCGGCAAAATTGGCCAGTGACTGCGCCACCACCCGTTCCGCTTTTCCACGACCCATCTGGGCATACACCACGTTGTAGTTCAGGTCGGCAAACCCGAGCAGCTCAGTTGTCAGCTTCCTGTTGATGGGAAATGAAGAGCCATATCCTGCCGCAGAACCGAGCGGGTTCTTATTGACAATATCATAAGCAGAACGCAGGGTTATCATATCGTCCACCAGGCTTTCGGCATAGGCACCAAACCATAAACCAAACGAAGAAGGCATGGCCAGTTGCAAATGCGTATAGCCGGGCAAAAGATGATCGCGGTATTTTTCGCTTTGTGTTTGGAGTAATTCAAAAAATGGCTGAATACTGTAAGCCAGTACCTCCAGCTCATGACGCAAAAAAAGTTTGATATCAACCAGCACCTGGTCGTTGCGACTCCGGGCGCTATGGATCTTTTTACCGGTATCACCTAACTTTTGGGTGAGCAATAATTCCACCTGCGAGTGAATATCTTCTACATCGTTTTGTAAGCTGAATTCTCCACGCTGAACCTGCCAATAGATATTTTTTAATTCGGCCTGTAACTGACTTAACTCGTCTTTTGAAAGCAGACCTACCGATTCCAGCATTTCAATATGGGCCAGTGAGCCCAGCACATCAAAAGCGGCAAGGTACAGGTCCAATTCGCGGTCTTTACCGACTGTAAAAATCTCTACTTCTTTTGATGACGCTTTATTTTTTTGCCAGAGTTTCATGTTAGATGCTGGTTACTGGTTACTGGATGCTAGATACTGGATACTGGATACTGGATTGTTAATTTAGTTCTTCAATTAGTTTTATATAAAGGCCTATGCCCTGGTTGATTTCATCGATAAAAATATACTCATCTGCCGTATGGCTTCTTGCTGAATCGCCGGGGCCCATCTTTAGTGCCGGGAAGGGCATCAGGGCTTTGTCGGAGGTAGTGGGAGAGCCATAATAGGTCCTCCCAAGTTTCAAGCCCGCTTTTACCAGGGGGTGATCCAGTGGAATTGAAGTAGAGCGCAACCTCGTGCTTCTTGGTTTTATGTCGGAACTGGTATTGGATTTTATCAGGTCCAGGATTTCTTCGAATGTATACAATTCGTTTACCCTTACGTCCACCACAAACCTGCAAACCGCGGGCACTACATTATGAGCTTTGTTCTCAGTTTCGATCACGGTCACGCTCATTTTGGAAGGACCCAACAGGGGAGACACTTTGTCAAACTGGTAATTACTAAACCACTCAATATCCCTGATGGCTTTATAGATCGCGTTTTCACCCTCGTTCCTCGCCGCGTGGCCGGCTTTACCATTAGCCGTTGCATCCAGGACCATCAGCCCGCGTTCAGCCACTGCCATCTGCATTTGTGTGGGTTCGCCTACGATCGCGTAATCGATCTTTGGCAAATAAGGTAATGTATATTCAATTCCGCCCGTGCCGGAAATCTCTTCTTCGG
>JAEYOL010000104.1 GCA_023411775.1 Bacteroidota bacterium
ATATCATCAAAGTCGTACAGTTGCTTCCGGGCGTTAAATCGGCGGGGGATGGCAACAGTGGTTTTTTTGTAAGGGGTGGGGCGGCAGCTCAAAACCTGATCCTCCTGGATGAAGCACCCGTTTATAATGCTTCACACCTGCTGGGATTTTTTTCCACGTTCAATTCCGACGCTATCAAGGATATGACCATGTATAAAGCGGGTATGCCTGCTCAATATGGAGGAAGGCTTTCTTCCGTACTTGATATAAAAATGAATGAAGGAAATAACCAGGCATACAATGTGAGCGGTGGTATCGGGCTGATCTCAACCAAGCTGAATGTGGAGGGACCGATACAAAAAAGTAAATCCTCCTTCCTCGTGACCGGCCGCCGTACCTATGTGGACGCGTTTTTGAAATTGTCAAAAGACTCTGCCGTCAATACCAACAAGCTTTCTTTCTATGACCTGAATGCAAAAGCAAATTATATCCTGGGTGAAAAAGACCGATTGTATATTTCGGGCTATTTCGGTCGCGATAATCTGGGCGTAGGCAGCATCTTTGGTCTCGACTGGGGAAATGGTACCGGTACCATTCGCTGGAACCATATATTCAACCCTAAACTATTTTCAAATACATCACTGATCTATAGCAACTACAACTACACAATTTCTATACGGAGCGGCGCTACTGATTTTGATATTTTTTCGCAGATCCGCGACTGGAATTTTAAAGAAGAATTGCAATGGTATATCAATAGTCGCAACAGCATGCGCATGGGTGTAAATTCGATCTTCCACACCATCCGGCCGGGTGAAGTGACCGCCACTGCAGAATCCAGCGTTAACAGTAGCAGGTTGCAGAAAAGGTATTCGCTGGAAAACGCGGCCTTTGTCACCAATACCTGGAAAGCCTCTGATAAAATAAATGTTACTTACGGGTTGCGGGCCACAGCTTTTAGCGTCCTGGGTAAAGGCGATTTTTATGCGATCGACAGTAATGGCCTGGTCACGGATACCTTCAGTTATAAAAAAGGCCAGGTGGTCAAAACCTGGTTGAATGCGGAACCCCGGCTTGCCATCAGTTACCAGTTCAAACCAGATGCATCCATCAAAGCTTCCTACGCCAGGAATGTGCAGAACCTGCACCTGATCTCTAATTCCACTACCTCTAGCCCGACGGATAAATGGCTGGCCAGCACCAATATCGTGAAGCCGGAAATTTCAGACCAGTACTCGGTTGGTTTTTATAAAAATTTCGGCTCCGTTTACGAGTTGAATGTGGAAGCATATTACAAGGATATGCAAAACCAGATCGACTACCGCGATGGCGCAGATATTTATATCAACTCCGATGCCATCGAATCGCAATTGTTGTTCGGCAAAGGGCGCGCTTATGGTATTGAGTGGTTATTTAAAAAGAAACTCGGCAGGTTCAATGGCTGGGTCAGTTATACCCTGTCGAAGACGGAACGAAAGATCAATGGTATCAGTAATAATGAATGGTATAATGCACGCCAGGATCGTACGCATGATATAGCCGTAGTAGGTATTTACCAGTTAAATGATAAATGGACATTTTCCGCCAACTGGATCTATTATACTGGCAGCGCAGTGACCTTTCCCGCAGGCAAGTATCGTATCGACGACCAGACGGTATATTATTTTACCGAACGCAACGGTTACCGCATGCCGGCTTATCACCGGCTCGACCTGGGTGCAACGCTGGTATTAAAACAAAAGAAACGTTTCTCCTCTGAACTCACCATCAGCCTTTACAATGCTTATGGTAGGGAAAATGCATACACGATCATGTTTAGGGATGGCAAGGATGATCCCAATAAAACGGAGGCCGTACAAACCGCCTTATTCAAATACATTCCATCCGTCACGTACAACTTTAAATTCTGAGCACTATGAAAAAACTAATGAATCATATTCTTCCTGTTTTTTTATTACTGTACGTACTGAGCAGTTGCCAGAAAGTGATCAATGTGGATGTAAAGAATGCGGAGAAAAAATTTGTGGTAGAAGCCATTGTTACTGATCAGCCGGGAGAAAGCGTAGTGAAACTTTCTACTACAAAAAATATTTCTGAATCAAATGATTTCCCGGGGATCAGTGGTGCAATTATAAATATCACGGACAACGCTGGAAATGTCTATGCATTCCCGGAAACAACAGCAGGCAATTACCAAAACGCAGGCTTTACAGGTGAGTCGGGGAAAACCTATTTCCTGGAAGTGAAAATAAACGGCAATACATTTACCGCCCGCTCAATGATGCCGCAGAAAGTTTCACTCGATACATTATACATTACCGATGATGTATTGTTTGGTGAATCAAGAAAACTTGCCAATATAGCTTTCCAGGATCCACCGGGCAAGGGGCAATGCTACCGTTATATTCAATACATCAATGGGAATAAGAGCAAACCAATATTTGTAAATAACGACGACTATATCGATGGCAAATATGTAGACACCAAACTTTGGTATGTGGTGGACGACGAAGATGATGAGGAAGAAGAAATCAAAACGGGTGATACGGTCAGGATCGACATGCTTTGTATCGAACCGCCCGTTTACAAATACTGGTTCAGCGTTTTCCAAAGTGCCACCGGTGAAAGCCAATCGGCGTCTCCCGCCAACCCGGTATCCAATATCTCCGGGGGAGCGTTGGGATACTTCAGTGCACATACTTTTCAGTCGTTGACGGTGCAGGTGCCTTAGGGCAGTCGTGAGTCGTGAGTGGTGAGTGGTGAGT
>JAEYOL010000109.1 GCA_023411775.1 Bacteroidota bacterium
CAACAGGCCCTTAACTAATTTTTGCCATTGAATTTTCGAAACCCCTGTTGCGGCAGCGGTGCCAACTAAAGCATTACGGACCTTATCCACAATTTTTTTTGCTGAAGTATTAGGTTTTTCGTTGCGACCGTGAACCTGGGCACTTACGATTGTGTCTTTTCTTTTTACGATAAATGTACTGGTGGCACAATCCTCAAAAAAATGCGCGGTGCCTTCTTTCTTTACGGGATCTTCTGCGGGTCTTACTTTCATCGCGCTCCATTCCTCATCGGCGTCGGGCATCCTTTTGTCTTCGACCTGTTCGATCTTTACCCAGTCATATCCATCACCAGCTACCGACCCCGGTCCAGGTATATTGATCCGGATATAGTCACCGGGGCTTGGAAAATCATTCCTCTGCAAACCGTTATCGTCGGTTAGGTTGAATACGGCTGAAAGACCATCACTGATATCACCCCAACGATTGATATCATATAGTCGCTCCCGGGTTTTTAAAAAGAGAAGCTTTGCTTCCTGCAGATCGGGTGCTATCCTGATTTCAATAATATCCGCACTTACACCTTCGCGCTGGGCTGGTATTGGTTTTTTGGATGCCATAATAAAGTGGCTTGTGTTATTTTTTACAGATTTTCTTCCGTTGTCGTAACTCCCCTGATATTACCTGCCTCATCTTCCACGACGGTAGTAGTTTTCCTTTTGCCACCGGTCATTGTGGTCCGGTTACGACTACGACCAAGGGAAGCCAGGATGATGATCAGTACCACGCCAGCAACTACCCAAATCCAGTTACGTTCAAACCACGACACCGCCTGTTGAGTATCGATTTCAACCTTGTCCTGGGCCTGGCCTGCAAGACTATTCATAATAAGCATGCAAAATGCAAGGAACCTAATGCTGTAAGTGAACATTAATTTCTTCATAACCTGATGTTTTATTGATTTACGAATGGTGTACTTCAATAAATACGCCAACAACAAAAAACAACTGACCCGGCATTTCAGGATATATTAACGCAGGGATTGGCGGATATAAATTAGAGGATAGCCAATAGGCCGATAGGGAAAGTGTTGGTACGTGGAATAAATTACACTATCTGTTGGTTGAATTTGTCTGCCTTTCAACCAGCTTGAGTGGTAGCTGCCGGGAGTAGTTGATTTGGTCAGTGTTCCACGTTTTGTGGCCAATGGTTCTTTTTGATCTTTCTGGTATTGATGGAGTATCAGTAAATGAATCATTGCAACCAGCAACAATTGCTTCATATATAATTAATTTAATTTTTCACCTGGGTACATGGACATAGCTGAAAGAAATATGCCAATCAGCTTACGGCATAGTTTTTTTATTGCTATCACGATAATTTAGGCCATGAGACAGATAAAGTCCCTTAGCGTACTAAACGCGATAAGTTTCCTAATTCCTACTGGCTTGTTCTATACTATTCACTTTCAGGTGCTCAACCTGGGTACCGCCAGAGATATTAGCATTCCTTATCATTCATTGTTAATTCCGCCAAAAGAGATTACCCTGATAATATGGGGAGTTCTGTACACAGCATTGGCAATTTTTTGCCTTTACCATATTACAATGGCCTTTACCCACCGGGAAAAGTACCCTGCCAACCAGGACACCCGGCGTGTGGATATGTTTTTTATAATTAATAACCTGGCAGCAACAGGATGGGTACTGACCACCGCACTTGGCCAGCTTATTACCTCTTTGATTTTATTAGGATTCCAGATATTACTGATCTCAGTAATACATCGAGAGTTGAACATATATAAAAGATATCGCAGGATGCGGTCGACCTTTTGCACGCAGGCGCCCATGAGTATTTATGCGGCCTGGCTGTCATTCTTGTTCATGGGAGGGATCAGCGAATTTTTCCGGCTTGATACAGCTGGGTGGCACCCGGTGCTCGTCGGAATATTGATCTTTATCACATTACTCGTCATTTTTATCCGTCACAATATTGTTTTTGGTCTAATGATAATTCCGGGATTAGTGGGTATTATTTCAAATACCGATGCCCTTGTCAAAGATTCAAGATCGATCATCATTGTAGCCTGGGCGGGCATCTGGATCCTTGCCCTTGCATCCTTTGTTAAGCTGGTCATGGACTTTCGACTTAAAGATCTTCCGGTCGTCTTTCAACGGACCGCTTATGATTAAAACTTAGCCGAATGAATCAGTTTAGTGAGATGAGTCAAACCAGCCTTCTTGATCTGCTTGCACGCTGTACAACCGATTATACGCAAATGCTCAGCGATAATGACAAGTCAAATGAATTTTATAAATGCAAAAGACTGCTTGAACAGGTTACGACTGAACTGGAGAAGAGGATGCGAAATAGTACAAACAACGATACCGAATCAGCAAATACCACATCAACCGGATGAATTAAAAACAAAATATCAGCTGCTATCTTTCACGCTCTGTGAGATATAAACATAAAAAAGGCATCATGCTAAATGAAAGGGAATCGCTGGAAAAGATAATCATTCGTGAAATTGAGCAGAAAGGTCCCATACCATTCCGCGACTTTATGGAAATATCCCTGTATTACCCGCAACTCGGATACTATACATCTGGAAACAACAGGATCGGAATTAACGGAGATTATTACACCAGTCCCTGGCTGAGTAGTGTGCTGGGTGAAATGCTGGCCCGGCAGTTTGAGGAAATGTGGGTACTGCTGGGTAAAGAAGATTTTACCATTGTTGAGTTTGGTGGTGGCGACGGCACACTCTGCCGGGATATTTTAAGCCAGCTAAAGAATAATCCTGAATTGTATAACAAACTCCATTATCACATCATTGAAAAAAAAGGAAGACTGCCGGATGATGAAAAGAAACAGGTCCCTGGCATCTTAAGCTGGCATGAAACAGCTGACGAGATCGGTTTGATAAAAAACGGGTGTGTCCTCTCGAATGAACTGCTCGATAATCTTTCCACCTCCCTGGTAGTGATGCAGGACGAACTCATGGAAGTTTTTGTTGACTACAATAACGGTTTTTCTGAAACCCTGAAGCCGGCGGATAGTAAGCTAAAGGAGTATCTCGCGCAGCTTGGCGTACGACTACCCTATGGATTTCGTACGGAGATCAATCTCGAAGCCATCGAATGGATAAGAAAAGTGGCGGCCATACTGGAAAAAGGTTTTGTACTTACGATTGATTATGGCTGTCACTCTGCAGAATTATATAGTACCGCCCGGAGCGAAGGTACCCTGGTATGTTACCACCGGCACCATGTAAATTTCAGTCCGTACCAGCATATAGGAAAGCAGGACATCACCACGCATGTAAATTTTTCAGCACTCCAACATTGGGGTATGCAAAACGGGCTTGAATGCTGCGGATTTACCAGCCAGGCGAATTTTCTACTGGGACTGGGCCTCACCAGTCATTTGCAGCAAAAAGAAATGAAATCAAAAACGAAATCACTGTCCCCATCCGGGAAAGCCATGATGATCCACACTTTCCTTGCAGGGATGGGACGGAAGTTTAAAGTTTTAATACAAAACAAAGGATTACCAAAGCCAAGGCTGTCAGGTTTGCAATTCAGCCTTCCACATTTTTAATCAAGATCATTTTGCACTGCTAAGTAGCTTATTCAGCTCCTTTTGTTTTTCTAACAGTTTTTTATTGGCCGGCTCAATATTAAGTGCAAGGTCAATGTCATCAAGCGCACCCGCATAATTTTTCAGGCATTGTTTTGCTTCAGCGCGGTCGAGGTAATAAATGATATTGTCTATTTTTCCGAGCTCGGACCTGTACAGCCGGATCGCTTCATTAAAATAAGGTATCGCTTCAGCGCACTTCCCCTGGCATTTGAGAATGGCCGCCTTGGTATGCTGGTTAAACCGGTTACTTTTTAAAGCAATGGAATTTTCGACATCCTTTAAAGCCGTGTAGCAATAACCTGCATTAAATTTGGCCCAGGCGAGATTATTCCAGAGCTCCTGGTTGTTCTGGTTAATCTTGACGGCTTCTTCATAATCTTTGATCGCACCTGTATAGTTTTTAGCGGCCAGCTTTTGATCCCCCGATTTTTTCAGTTCTCCAAACTCGTCAATATCCATATCAGCTAAGGCTGACCAAAAGTCATAATCTGCATCCGTTGAAGACCTGTTGGATTTTCCCGTATATATCAGCCCGGTAATTCTTCGCTCCTTATCCCATTGTTCCTTGATCTTTGCCTCTGGGAAGGTTTCCTGGGGACTCAGTATCGTCTCATGTAACTGTGTATTTTTTTTATTCATGACCACATACCAGTCTTTTCCGTCGTGTTCCACAGCGGTGATATTGTATTTCAGGTCATATTTACCCTGTATCCACTTGGTAGGAAACTCCTTGCTGAAAGTGTAGCTCTGGGGTTCATAGCTGTTCATGATCGACATCACGCAAAGCCATTTGCCGTTACCATAAGCAAGTTCGGTTATATTATAAGTGGTGTTTTCGCGTCGTGCTTCAGCCATCCATTTTTCCAGATCGGTCCAGGTATCCCGAATAGCCCATTTCTGAAGCGAAAAGTTCGTCTTATCGGTCAGTACAACTACCCAGCTACCATCGCCCCAGGCCACTTTTGTAATATCTTTTCCCTTACCCCATTGTTCTGAGACCCATGCCTTGGGAAATTCTACTGATTTTTCATATGCGATCAACACTGCGCCTGTGCGCTCAGTTGCCACTGCATACCATTTACTATCGGCATATTCCAGTTCAGAGATCACCCTCCCCTTTTTTGCCTGCTCACGGATGAATTCCTCCACCTCCTTAAAGTCATAAAATGCTTTGTAGCCCTGGCCCATTTTGCCCTGGCTCATAATTGCAGTCCAATTATTTTGCGCTGAAGTGGCTAAAGAAGTTAAAACAAAGAGAAAAATGCAAATAATTCGCATGGCACGGAGTTTTGGTGGCTGTAAAACGACAAATAAAGTCATTTTTTTGCCAAAACCCAATACCCCCGACTGGGTATCTAACAGGATTAGCGGGTAAACCCGTCACCTGATACTATTAATAGTTAGGAGAAAGAGAGCTGGAGATCAGAAAAAATCATGCTTTTTTGCCTGCATAAACCCGGGTCTTTGCTCAGGCATGGACCATTTGATAAATTCACCTGACCGGGTATCTTCTTCCTTTTCAGCAACCTCGGGGTCAATACCGGGGGATATTTCAAGGCCATTGCGGTTTAATACACCAAAACTGGACAGGTGGTTTACAAGTATTGGTTTCTTTTTCTGGTTTGAAAAACCGGGATTTTGGTCTTTTAATCGTAGCGATTTCTTTTCCTTCATAACAAGTCAAAGCCTTTTAGTTATTAAATTATTTAGGGCCAATGACAAGCGTCAGTAAAAGAATGATAACAACAAAAAAGCCAAAAAGGTTTTTGTAGATATAAGACCGCTGAGTGTACAAATGGGCGTTGCGTGTAGCGTTGATCGACCAGTCCAGTAATTTCTTTTTCATCTCGGAATAAGGTTAAGGTTCAAAAATCAATATTAATCAAATAGGCAAGGGGACGGATTGGCCAGGATGATGAATTGAACAAAAACCATACTGAATTGATGGAAGATGGGAATTTTGTAAAAAGATTAAGTAAAATGAAAGAAATTTGAAAATTTGAGAATTTGAAAATTTGAAAATGGATCTGGCATCCATTATCCATTATCCAGTATCCAGTATCCAGTACAGTCCCCCTACCGACTATTGACTCCCGACTGGATTAAGCATCCATCCTGACCAAATGCTTATCATAACCCAAGTCCACCAGCCTCTCAAACGCCTCCCATACTTCATCCGGTATGTCCTGGTGCAC
>JAEYOL010000122.1 GCA_023411775.1 Bacteroidota bacterium
GTATTCCGACTATCAATTAAAGTTTCTCTTAAAACTTTTGCACCGGTGTGAAACGCCGAAAGTTTGGCCTGCTTTTGCATTGCTAAATACAATGAATACCCCGCAAAATATACAGCGAAGTAATACGTTTTCAATAAAGCAGGTAACTTTAACGAGCCGCCTGGTAAAATCGCATCCAATATGAACATGAACCCCCTTTCGACCGGAAAGAACCTTTTGAATCAATTTGGTATCAGGATCGGCTCTACTTTTTTCCCTTTTTCGCTTTCGGCTAAAAATGAAACGGGTGAACCCCTAATCCTTCCCGACAACCCACTTTACAAACAATTATCCAAACCTGTAACGGCGATCACGATCGGTGCAGGAGCCAGGGGCAATGTTTACGGTGACTATGCCATTGAGTATCCAGAGCAATTAAAAATTCTGGGTGTAGCTGATCCTAACCCACTTCGCAGCGAACGCTATGCGGCTAAGCATAATATCCCGAAATCGAATTGTTTTGAAAACTGGCAGGATGTGTTTTCCAAACCCAAATTTGCGGATGCGGTCATCATCAGCACCCCAGATCTCCTGCACTATGAACCATGCATGGCGGCCTTAAAGATGGGTTACGATGTGTTACTTGAAAAACCGATTGCTCCCACTGAAAAGGAATGCCGCGAGATCCTGGACCTGGCCAAAAAAACAGGACGGATCGTGGCCGTGTGCCATGTATTGAGATATGCCCCTTACTTCATCAAGCTCCGTGAACTCATACAAAGCGGTACCATCGGGGAAGTGATCAGCCTGCAGCAGCTGTAACCGATCGATCATATACACATGAGCCATTCTTATGTACGCGGAAACTGGCACAACAGTAAGACCACCACTCCGATCATCCTCGCCAAATCATGCCATGACCTCGATGTGCTCAAATGGATGTTGGGCAAGGATTCGAAAAAGATACAGGCTTTTGGCAACCTGAAGTGGTTTACCAAAGAAAACGCCCCGCAGGGAAGCAAAGAACGATGCACCGACGGTTGCCCGGTAGAGTATAAATGCCCCTACTCTGCGCTGAAGATCTATCATCGCGAGCGGCAGCGCACTTATGTTTTTGACCTTCCAAAGGAAAAAAGCAAACAACCCGCGGCTATTTTTCAATACCTGAAAACAACCGACTACGGCCGTTGTGTATATAAAATGGAGAATGATCAATGCGATCA
This sequence comes from Bacteroidota bacterium, assembly GCA_023411775.1. Taxonomy (GTDB): domain Bacteria; phylum Bacteroidota; class Bacteroidia; order Chitinophagales; family Chitinophagaceae; genus Terrimonas_B. The sequence continues at coordinate 1,203 of JAEYOL010000122.1, forward strand.
TTACACCACCAATATCCTCTTTGATGATGGCGTGACCGCCACCTTTAATATGGAAGCCTTTACACCATTCGGCGGGCGTCGCACCCGTGTGATGGGAAGTATGGGTTATCTTGAAGGTGACATGAACCAGTTTAAGATCTTCGATTTTCGCACCAATAAAACAAAGACCTGGCATACAAAAACAACTGAAGTAGCACACTATAAAAATGAAGGTCATGGTGGCGGCGACTGGCGAATGGTATCGGATTGGATCCAGGCTGTTGCGCAACACAACCCCAACCTGCTCACTTCAACCATCGACGCGTCGATTGAAAGTCATATCATGTGCTTCAAAGCAGAAGAAAGCCGGCTGACAAACCGGGTGATGGAGATAACGATGTGATCACAACCCTTCAATGTCGCTAACCTGTTCGGCAGACAGCCGATGCCGGATTCGTTACCTTTGCCCGAAAAATTTTTGAGAATGAAAGTTGCGGTTTTAGGCGCAGGAATGGTAGGCCGGGCAATTGCGCTGGACCTGACAAAACAGCATGAAGTGGTTTCTTTCGATTTGAATTCGGCAAACCTGGACGCGTTAACCAAAAAAAATCAAAAGGTCCGGGCAATCCGCACCGATCTTTCGGACTACGATTCCTATCCTGCATTGCTCGAGGGATTTGACCTGGTTGTAACCGCCGTGCCGGGTTTTATGGGATATAAAACCCTGGAAGCCGTTATCCGCTCGGGCAAAAACACCGTTGACATTTCCTTTTTCCCCGAAGACGCTTTGCAACTTGATAAGCTGGCTAAAGAAAAACAGGTGACCGTCATTACCGATTGCGGGGTGGCGCCAGGTATGAGCAATTTTATTATCGGCCGCTATAATGAGGAAATGAAGGTAACCCGCGTTGAATGTTATGTTGGCGGTTTGCCAAAAGAAAAAAAACCTCCCTTTAATTATAAAGCGCCTTTTTCGCCTATTGATGTGATCGAGGAATATACACGACTTGCACGACTGGTGGAAAATGGAAAACTTGTTACCAAGCCAGCATTGAGCGATCGCGAGATCATGTGGTTTGAAAAAGCAGGCGAGCTGGAAGCCTTCAACACTGACGGGCTTCGCTCATTGATCTACACGATGAAGCATATCCCTGATATGAAAGAGAAAACCCTTCGCTATCCGGGGCATATCGACCTGGTGATCGCCCTGCAACAGGCGGGTTTTTTCGACACTACGCCGATCCGTGTTAAAGATGCCTCGATCAGCCCGCTTGAGTTTACTTCACAGATCCTGATCAAGGACTGGAAGCTGCAACCCGGCGATGAAGAATTTACTGTCATGAAAGTAATTGTGGGGGGTGAAAAAGATGGCTCGCCAATGTCCGTCGTATATGATCTTTATGACGAATATGACCCCACCACCGGCACTTCCTCTATGTCGCGCACGACAGGTTATACCTGCACGGCTGCGGTTAACCTTTTGGTGAATGGTCTATTTACGGAAAAAGGGGTATTCCCCCCGGAGCTGGTAGGAAAATATAAAGCCTGTTTTGATTTTGTGATCACTTACCTGGCCGAACGCGGGGTTAATTGGGTTAGCCACGAATTGCACGAATGACACGAATAGAGGCTTACCAGGATCACTTAATTCCTAAGCATTTATAAACACACTACTCGTGATCAAAAATACTCCTGGAAACCAGCTGCTCAAGGTTTAACGAGGTTTTCAGCCATTTTAAACATTAGCGGGAGAATAATTGTTATTTTTGCAGTCCTAAAAAGCGAGATTATGATTAAGACCGGAAGCCCGATTATCAGTATTTATACGGAAATGACTCCAAACCCCGAGACGATGAAGTTTGTGGCCAACAAACTGCTGTATCCCGGCAAGAGCATTGATTTTCCGGATGTGGAGAGCGCTAAACCCTCACCACTTGCAACGGAGCTTTTCGGTTTCCCCTTCGTAAAAGCCATCTTTATCGCCAGCAACTTTGTCACCCTGACAAAAACCAGCGAAACCGAGGATTGGCAGGATGTGATCCCTTCAATCCGCCAATTTTTGAAGGAATACCTGGAAGAAGGCAAACCTATCGTAAACGAAGAAGAAGTTGCGGCCATGAAGACTGAAAGCAGCAACGCCGTGGCAGCTGACGATGATGATGTAGTAAAAAGGATCAAAGAACTTCTCGATAATTATGTTCGCCCTGCCGTGGAAATGGACGGAGGCGCGATCCAGTTCAAAAGTTATGAAGACGGCACTGTAAA
>JAEYOL010000176.1 GCA_023411775.1 Bacteroidota bacterium
GTGATGTCGTTTAGCCCGGTTGCTCCTTCAATAGCGATCTTTTTTTCGACCTTGCCTTTGGCGATATCTATCACTACTACGTCGGAGAGATCAGCCACATATAGCCGGCTTCCACTTTTTCCCATACCCTTTGGCGCGCTGAGACCGGTGATCCAGTCGGCTATATAGTTTTTCCCATCAGCATCAAGCCTGCCAATGCCGCCTTTACCATCGGCCTCCCAGGGACCACCATCGATCAGTGATACATACAGTTTACCATCCATGGCCAAAACCGACTCGGGTATTGCAACAACTGAATCAGTTTCCCATAATTTATGCAACTTTGGTTGTGCAGTTGCATAACTGAGCATGCAAACAACAATGAGTGTTAATATTATTTTCATATAATGATTGATTAAAAATATGTCCTACAATAAGTCAATCCTCTTTAGCCTCTCACCGCATTTTGCGCCGCGACCTGCACCTTTTATAACTGTATCTAATTATCTTTGAAAGGACGCAAAAACCGGGCCCTGAAAAAATATCATTTGGGGTTTGATGATCAAACTTAAGCATGAATGTCCGGTTGACCCCATTTTGATTAAAATATTTACTGCAGAAAATCAATTTTAATGAGAAAAGTCTTTTTATGGGTTCCATGCCTGCTTCTCGGCTGGGTATTGATCGTTTCCTGGCAGACAGACCAGGACGTGATGGAAAGAGGTAAGAAAGTGTACAATCTTTATTGCCTGAGTTGTCATGCCGCCGATGGAAGCGGGATGGCCAATCTCAATCCGCCGCTTGTAAAAACCCAGGGTGTTACAGGTAATAAAACAAAACTGGTCCAGCTCATCCTGAAAGGAATGGATACCGACGAAGAGATCAATGGGCAGGTCTACACCAATAATATGTCACCACTTGATTATCTCACCGACCAGCAAATAGCAGATGTGCTGACCTATATCCGTAAAAGTTTTGGTAATAAAGCTTCGGGTGTAACTCCTGCTGAGGTAAAAGCGATCAGGGCAAAAACAAAATAACCCCAGAGCAATTTTTATAATCAAACAAATGCTTTTAAACCGCCAAAACTTACCCCTGATCAGTAGCAGTCTTGTTGAACTGCCGAAAGCGGATTATTTTTCTCTGCCAGAGAAAGTATTACAGTTTGGAACAGGTGTATTATTGCGCGGGTTGCCAGGTTATTTTATCGACAAAGCAAATAAACAGGGTGTCTTTAATGGAAGGATCGTAATTCTGAAATCAACAGATGCCGGCGAACTGGATTCCTTTGCCCGGCAGGATGGTTTGTACACCCACCATTTGCAGGGTATCAACGAGGGCCTCGAAACGACGGAGACGGTCCTGAATGCATCCATCAGCAGGGTCCTGGCAGCCAAAAGAGATTGGGATAAAGTTCTGCAACTTGCACGATCTGCGGATCTCCGGCTTGTCGTTTCCAACACCACCGAAGTAGGTATTGCACTCGTGGAAGATAATATCCATAATTCACCACCAGTCTCTTTCCCTGGTAAACTGCTTGCATTCCTGTACGAACGGTACAAGTATTTCAACGGCGATCCTGCGGCAGGACTTGTGATCGTTCCCACGGAACTGATACCTCAAAATGCCGATACGCTCAAATCAATATTGCTGCAACTTTCAGATCAAAATAATTTGGAAGAAGGATTCAGGCGATGGATGGAGCAATCAAATATTTTTTGCAATTCTCTTGTCGACAGGATTGTCCCGGGAAAATTGCCTGCACCTGAAGCGGAAGCGATGAGAAATAAACTGGGTTACCAGGATGAGCTGATGATCATGTCGGAAACCTATGGACTTTGGGCGATAGAAACCAACGATGAAAGAGTAAAAAACATTTTATCATTTTATCAATGCGATAGCGGGGTAGTGATCACACCTGATATCAGCATACACAGGGAATTAAAGCTAAGGCTGTTGAATGGGTCACATACTTTCACCTGCGGACTGGCCGTGCTTTGTGGTTTCGACACAGTGAAGCAGGCTATGAACAACCCGGTTTTTGATAAATTTATCACTGCACTGGTGATGAATGAAATCGCGCCTTCGATCGACTGTCAGGGTTTGTCGCTGGAACAGGCGAGGAGCTTTGCCTCGAAAGTGCTCGATCGCTACCGCAACCCATCCTTACAACATCACTGGATCAGTATCACATTGCATTACACTTCCAAAATGAATACCCGCAATGCCAGCCTGGTAAAAAATTACTTGGATCAACATGCAGATATCCCGTTACATATGGCCCTGGGCCTTGCAGCATGGATATTATTAATGAAAACAGAAAAGACTGCAGACGGATCTTATATCGGGAAGGCAGACGGAAAAGAATATCGTGTGAACGATGCGCAGGCGCCCCGGTTCTATGAGCTCTGGAAGAAATACCCGACAGACGAACTGGTTGATGCGGTTTTTTCAGACAAAAATATCTGGCAGATCGATATGCCAGGCATACCGCCCCTGGCTGCTGCGGTGAAAAAAAGCCTGGAAGCCCTGGTAGAATTAGGGGCTATGGAAACGATGAGCAGGATAGTAAACGCCGCGGGACCTGCGGCGAAGGCTAATGCCTGATCTAAAATAATAAAGCAAGCTTATGAAGAAATTCATGGATGATGATTTTTTACTGCATACTAAAACTGCGCAGCGCTTGTACCACGACTATGCTGCGGAGATGCCGGTAATAGATTATCACAATCACCTGCCACCTGCCGAGATTGCCAACGATATCAACTTCGCCAACCTGACCCAGGCCTGGTTAAATGGGGATCACTATAAATGGCGTGCCATGCGCACCAATGGCATCGATGAAAAATACTGTACCGGAGCTGCAGGCGATTATGAAAAGTTTGAAAAATGGGCTGAAACAGTGCCCTATACGATGCGTAACCCGCTTTATCACTGGACTCATCTCGAATT
>JAEYOL010000239.1 GCA_023411775.1 Bacteroidota bacterium
ATTTTATAAGCCCACCAGTCAGAGAAAGTCGACGCGTTGGAACCATGTTCTTTCATCTTGTCGGCTACTTTATATCCCTCAAGGATATGGGTAAAAGTATTGTATTTATAACCCATCCTGTTGGCAATTTCGATTGAGCTGGTGATCTCGCTTTGTACATAGGAATGACAGGTAATAAAGCGCCTGTTTTCCAATATCTCAACGAGCGCATCCAGTTCCAGGTCCCTGCGCGGCGCTACAGCAGTCGAGCCTTTCTTATTTTTATTAGCATCATATTCTTTCCAGGCTTTTTGATAATCCTTAGCGCGTGTGAATGCATCCACCAACACCTGCTCTACACCCATCCTGGTGTCGGGGTAACGATTATTACCAAGTGGAAATGATGAACGTTTAACATTCTCTCCAAGCGCGAACTTGATCTGCCCTGTCCAGTTTTGAAACTTCAGATCCTCTGCATTGCTCCCCCAGCGCAATTTTATAAGCTGTGTTTGTCCACCGATCACATTAGCTGAACCGTGAAGGATATGTGAAGTAGTAACTCCACCGCTCAACTGGCGGTAAATATTGATATCGTCGGGATTCAGATTATCTCCTATCCTTACTTCGGAAGTCACACTCTGTCCGCCTTCGTTGATGGAGGCGGCCGCAATATGGGAATGTTCATCAATGATACCTGGTGTTACATGCTTACCCGTACCATCGATTACACGAGCACCTGCATCCGAAAGATTTTTGCCAACGCCTGCGATTTTTCCATTCCTGATCAAAACATCGGCGTTTTGCAATACCCCGTCTTTTTCATTGGTCCAAACGGTAGCGTTACGAATCAGGATCGTTTCCTGTTTGGGAGCCTGACCTTCTTCCCAACCAAATGGTTCAAAGGGATAAATCACCTTGCCGATCTGCGACTGACGTCTTGGTTTTGCACTATCCTCTTTGGCGGTTGTTTCTCGTTGGAAACGTGCGGTCCACGTAAGATTGTTGCCCGCTGTATCCACTCCATATCCACTCCAGCCATCCGTGTTCACGAAGCCACTCAGCCTATAATCACCTCCACCTTTTTTTGTGGGTGAAAAACTGATCTTCACCTGTGTTCCATCAAAGGTGAATTTGGTATTGAGTGTATCATCGGCCAAAATACTTGCACTATTAGCCGATTTAAAATCGAGTGTATAGTTTACAGGACCATTGGCGGTGTTCAGGGCTAGTTTATATATACCGCGCGCCTTAGCGATACTGCCATCTTTTACGATATATTTCCAGCCCTGGATCCAGTTTTGGTTGATCGCAGTTTTCTCGTCGAAGATCGGCCCGGAGGTGATCAGGAAATTTGCCCATTTACCAGCATCGAGACTACCCACCAGGTCGTAAATACCCAACACGGTGGCGGGTGTTTTTGTCAACGCTTCCAGCGCGGCTTTTTCTGAAAGACCATAGTTGAAAGCTGAACGGAGATTAGTGGTAAAAGTTTTTACATCTCGCAGGTCAGAGGTTGTGAGGCAGAAAGGAATTCCCGCTTTTTCAAAAGCGCCTGCATTGGTAGGTGCCATTTCCCAGTGCTTCAGATCAGAGAGTGATACAAACCTGGCATCAGTAGGATCTTCCACATCCTGGGCCTGCGGATAGTTGAGCGGTACGATGAAAGTAGCATTGGTTGCCTTCATGTCTTTAATACGCTGGTATTCGTTGCCGCCAGCCTTGATGATATATTGCACACCAAATTCATCTCCGATCTTATCGGCACGAAGGCTGTTCCATTTATCAGTCGCTTCAAAAACCTGCGGCAGGTCCTGGATATCGTTCCAGGCTTTGAGGCTGGCATTGAAACCTTCTGAAGCGGGACGATTCTTATACCATTTTGCATCGAGATAAGACTGACGTAGCAAAGCGATCGTACCCATCATTGAACTGGGATAGCTTTGCCTCGAACTTCCTTTGCTAAAAGAATAATGTGCAGATGCCCTTTCTTTTATTACTACAAAATTCGCTTTTTGATCGGCCAGTGTCACTACCGCACCAGTGCCACGGGCAATACCATCGCGCACATGTGTAAGTACGGTTCCGAAACCGGCTTCACGAAAGGGTTTGGCTTTTTCATTATCCACCGAAAAGACCTTATAGGCTTCCGCATCGCTTTTAATCGCCTGGTTCCAGCCAAAAGGTCCTTTCTCAGCTGTTTCCAGCTGGGGCTGCTGGGTAAATGAAAATCCGCCACCACCTTGTTGTATGGCGGGGGTGCCGTAATCGGCATAAAGATCAATAAAAGAAGGATAGATATATTTTCCCTTACAATCTATCTCCACCGCCCCGGCGGGTACCTTTATATTAGTACCTACCGTAACGATCTTGCCATCCTTTATCACCATGGTGGCATTGGTAAGGGTCGTTGTGACGTCTTTTACGATCGTCGCGTTGGTAAAAGCATAGTGGCCCTGCCGGCTGTCGGCAACACCATTTTCAGGAAAAGTAGGCTGAGCGCCTGGCTTAATAGCCGCTAACAAAAAAGCGGTTACAAAGCATAGCATGTAACGTGTTCTGAATTTTCTCATTACAGTAGAATTTTTCAATTAGATGATTTTTCTCAGTGATCCTTGCGTGAGTGAAGTTCCGAATTTAAGAAATCAAAAGCATATGCTGGATACTTGATACTAGATACAGGATACTGGATACTGGATGCTGGATGCCGACTGCACCAATTCGCTATCTTTGAAAGACCTAAACGATCGTTATGGCAGCTGCCACAATAAATAACATATTACCCGATTTCAACTTATCGCCACGAATCGACCAGGTGGGTGCTGAAGAAAGAGCTGCACGATTTACAACCCGTAGCATAAAGAAGGAATCAAAGCTAAACGGTTTGAAATTAGTGCTCAACATGATCGACCTCACTACGCTGGAAGGAAAGGATACCGTTGGAAAAGTTAAGCAGCTATGCTATAAAGCACTTCACCTGCATGATGCAGTCGCGGGCTTACCAACAGTTGCAGCGGTCTGCGTTTACCCGGCCATGGTGAAGACGGCAAAAAAAGCGTTGGAAGGATCAGGTGTAAATGTGGCTTCTGTCGCCACTGCCTTTCCAAGCGGACAGGCACCCCGTGAAGTAAAGATCCGCGACACCAGGTATGCTGTCAACGAAGGAGCAGACGAAGTAGACATGGTGATAAGTCGTGGAAAATTTCATGAAGGAGAGTACAATTTTGTTTATGATGAAATTGCCGCGGTAAAAGAAGCCTGTGGTTCCGCCCGGCTAAAAGTGATACTTGAAACGGGAGAACTGGGCACTTTCGATAAAATAAGGCGGGCCAGTGATATTGCCATGTATGCAGGGGCCGATTTTATAAAAACCTCCACGGGAAAAATACAACCCGCAGCCACTATGCCTGTTACTTTGGTAATGCTGGAAGCCATCCGGGAATTTTATTATAAAACCGGTAAAATGATCGGTATGAAACCTGCCGGAGGTATTTCAAAATCAAAACTGGCACTTCATTACCTGGTGATGTTGAAAGAAGTCCTGGGAGAAGCCTGGATGAATAACGAATGGTTTCGTTTTGGCGCCAGCAGTCTTGCCAATGATGTATTGATGCAGATCGTGAAGGAACAGACCGGTGTTTACCAAAGCGGGAATTATTTTAGTGTGGATTAAAAAAGAGTTACAGGCTTTCAACAAAGTCCAAAAAAATTAGCTCATGCCAGTTCCAAAAAAAATCACCCGCTCCAAACGGGGAAAAAACGAAAAGCGAAATACACTCAAACTGCAGTTTGCCACCAGTTGGTCATACGAGCCGGCACCTGAGAGTAAAAGCGCGGCGAGTATCAAGTCGCAATATGACCTGTTCATCAACGGGCAATGGCAAAAACCTTTGTCAAAAAAATATTTTGATTCCATCAATCCCGCCAACGAGGAAAAGCTTAGTGAGGTGGCAGAAGCCGGCACTGGGGATGTTAACAAGGCTGTAGCAGCGGCGCGGAACGCGTATGAAAAAACCTGGCGTAAAATGTTACCTAAAGAAAGGGCAAAATATATTTTCCGCATCGCCAGGATGGTCCAGGAAAAAGCAAGGGAACTGGCGATCATCGAATCTCTTGATGGTGGTAAACCTATTCGTGAAAGCCGCGACTTTGATGTACCCACCGCAGCCAATCATTTTTTTTATTATGCAGGATGGGCAGATAAACTGGAATACGCTTTTCCAAACCGCAAACCTGGTTCGCTGGGCGTGGCGGGACAGATCATCCCCTGGAATTTCCCATTACTGATGGCTGCCTGGAAGATCGCCCCGGCCCTTGCTACCGGCAATACCGTTGTACTGAAACCAGCGGAAACAACCTCACTGACCGCGTTGAAGTTGGCGGAGATCATCGAAGAATCCGACCTGCCCCCTGGTGTTGTAAATATTGTTTCCGGTGCAGGTGAAACCGGCGCTGCAATCGTGAATCACCCTGGTATAAACAAGATCGCGTTTACCGGGTCTACTGAAGTGGGTAAAATCATCCAGCGTGCAGTTGCGGGAACAGATAAAAAACTAACGCTCGAACTGGGAGGCAAAGCGGCAAATATCATCTTTGAAGATGCGCCTATCGACCAGGCGGTGGAAGGCGTGATCAATGGGATCTATTTTAACCAGGGGCATGTCTGCTGCGCCGGTTCGAGGTTATATGTGCAGGAATCGATCGCTAGGGAAGTGATAAGAAAATTGCGTGACCGTATCGAAACGCTGATCGTTGGCGACCCATTGGACAAAAACACCGATATCGGTGCGATCAATTCAAAGCAGCAACTTCAAACCATACAGAAATACATCAGCATTGGGAAAAAGGAAGGCGCTGAAATGTATGAGAGCAGTTGTGCTCTTCCTTCAAAAGGGTACTGGTGCAGACCTACAATTTTCACTAATGTGGCGCAAAGTAACCGCATCGCGCAGGAAGAAATTTTCGGGCCGGTATTGTCTATACTCACATTCCGCACCGATGATGAGGTGATTGAAAAGGCCAACAACTCTCCCTATGGATTAAGCGCTGGAGTATGGACCGATAAAGGCTCCAAGATATTTAATATGACCAGGCGTATGAGGGCTGGCGTGATCTGGGCGAATACCTTCAACAAATTTGATCCCTCCTCACCTTTCGGCGGCTATAAAGAAAGCGGTTACGGAAGAGAAGGCGGGTTGCATGGGTTGGGGGCATATTTACATGTCTAAACTTGTGAACTGACTATGGGTAAAACATATATAAAAAAATCTTCGCTCACGATAGGTGAGAATGGTCTCGAGGCGCCGGCTAACAAGAAAAGGGTTGGCGTTTTGAAAACGTATAAACTGTTTATCGGCGGGCAGTTCCCGAGAACGGAATCAGGGCGTTACTATACACCGGTGAATGCAGCGGGTGTAAAACTGGCCAATGTTTGCCTGGGCTCACGAAAAGACTTTCGCAATGCGGTGGTTGCAGCGCGGAGTGCTTTTGGCGGATGGAGCAGCCGGTCAGCATTCAACAGGGGCCAGATCCTCTATCGAATTGCCGAGATGCTGGAAGGAAGAAAAGCCCAGTTTGTTGAAGAACTTGTATTGCAAAACGCTACAAAGTCAAGGGCGGAAAAGGAAGTTAATCTTGCGATCGACCGCCTGGTCTGGTATGCGGGCTGGTGCGATAAGTTTCAACAGGTTTTCAGCAGCGTAAACCCCGTAGCTACATCCCACTTTAATTTTTCAGTACCTGAACCCACGGGTGTTGTATCCATAATTGCGCCACAGGGAGATTCTTTGCTGGGCCTGGTATCGGTGATGGCACCCGCCATTGCCGGGGGTAATACATGTGTAATACTGGCTTCGGAAACCAGCCCCCTTTGCGCCGTTACTTTTGCAGAGGTTTTGAATACCTCGGATTTGCCTGGCGGTGTGGTAAATATTTTGACCGGGAAACCGGGCGAACTCGCCAGCTGGTTTGTAGAACACATGGATGTAAATGCAACCATTTACTGTGAAAATGATTCTACTATTCAGAAAATGATGCGTGAAAAATCGGCCCTGAACCTGAAACGTATTGTTTTTTATAATAAAATAAACTGGATGAGTGATGAGGGTCAGTCGCCTTATTTTATCATGGATACCCAGGAGATAAAAACCACCTGGCACCCCGTAGAAAATATTGCCGGCGCAGGTGGTGGATATTGATCATAAAGTTTAAAAAACCGAACCAAAAAATTTGGTTTAAAATTTGAAATATTGATTCTTATGAAAAGAGTTTTTGCCACCGGCATATTTGCCTTTATTTTCCTGCTTACCATTCAAGCACCGGTATTTTCACAGGACACGACATTATCAGCCAATAACACGGTAGTTGTACATAAAGACCCGCGCATTGACATGCTGATGAGCAAACAGGCACAGATCAACGAAGAAACCAGCCGCGACTCACGCAAAACAGGAAAAGGATACCGCCTGATGGTGATCAGCACCAGCAGCCGTGATGAAGCTATCGCTGCCAAAACAAAAGTATATACCCATTTCCCCGAATTAAAAGCTTATCTCTGGCACCAATCGCCCTATTACAAGTTAAAAGCGGGCAACTTCAAAGAGCGCAAAGATGCGGAGGTCTACCAGCAAAAATTAAGTGCCTATTTTCCCAAGGGAGTCTTTATCATGAATGATATTGTAGAGCTCAAACTGGAAAAAGCCCAGGGAGAGGATCTGTAAATAATATCCCGGCCTTTGAGCTGGGAAATCGAGTGCGTTTCAAATTTTCGTTCTAATCAATGTATCATATTAATAACAGGAACCTCGGGCCAACCTTATTCCCTTAGTAACAAGTCATCTTCAATAACACCAACCTTATTCCCTTATCCACTGAAAAATAAGGTAATAAGGTTTTCACCTTTCTGCTATGACAACGGTCATAACCAGTTAAAGCGAAAATTTGAAATACACCCTGGAAAATCTCTCCGACTAAAGAATTTAAACACCATTTGCCGGTCCTTGTGTACATGATGTCCCAGTATCCAGTATCCAGCACCTGGTAGACAAAATCCAGCATCGAGTATCTATTTTTGCACCATGCTAGAAAAAATCAAAGCCTTAGCGAAACAATACGCCCCCGAATTTATTGAAGTACGCCGTCACCTGCATGCTAATCCCGAATTGAGTTACCAGGAATTTGAAACCTCAGGTTTTGTACAAAAGAAACTGGAGGAATTCGGGATTCCTTTTGAAATAAAGGCAACAACAGGTGTAGTAGGATTGATACAGGGCCGGAACCCTAATGGTCGAGTTGTCGCACTTCGCGCTGATATGGACGCCCTGCCCATCAAAGAGGAAAATGATATCCCTTACCGCTCAAAAAATGAAGGCGTCATGCATGCCTGCGGTCATGATGTTCATACAACCTGTTTATTAGGCGCCGCGAAGATCCTGCATGAAACAAGATCAGATTGGGAAGGCACTGTCAAACTGATCTTTCAGCCCGGGGAAGAAAAAAATCCGGGTGGCGCCAGCCTGATGATCAAAGATGGTGCACTGGAGAACCCGAAGCCGGGTGCAATATTTGGCCTGCATGTACATCCCGGTCTGGAAGTTGGTAAAATGAGTTTTCGCGGTGGCCAGGTGATGGCCAGCGCCGACGAGATATATATTACGGTAAAAGGTAAGGGCGGCCATGCTGCGGCACCCCATCTTTGTATTGATCCGATCCTGATTGCTTCGCACCTTATTATCGGTCTGCAGCAGCTCATCAGCCGACACAATAATCCTCATAACCCAAGTGTTCTTTCCATCACAGCTTTCAATGGAGGCACGACCACCAATGTGATTCCCGGGGAAGTGAAGCTGAAAGGCACTTTCAGGGCGATGAATGAAGAATGGCGATTTAAAGCGCATGAATTGATACGGCAACTTTGTCATCACCTGGTGCAGAGTATGGGTGGTGATATCGATCTGCATATCGATATCGGTTATCCTTCCGTTTACAATAACGAAGCGCTCAACAATATGGCAAGGGCGAAAGCAGAATTATATAAAGGCGCGGCCAATGTAGAAGAAACTGAAAAGCGAATGGGGGCGGAAGATTTTGGATACTACACGCAAATTATACCGGGCTGCTTTTACAGGCTGGGTGTAATGAACGTAGAAAAAGGAATCGTATCCGGCGTACATACGCCTACCTTTAATGTTGATGAGTCCGCGATTGAAACTGGCATGGGGATGATGGCCTGGCTGGGTGCCAGCGCTGAGATAAGCAATCTTTCTTAACGTTTTTTTTCAAAAGCGGTACAACAAGTCGGACTGAACAGACGTCTTTTTACTATGAGTATAAAAAAACATCTGGCAATTACTTCAGCGCTTCTATTTTCAGCGATGTTTTCATTTACACAAAGTAATCGCGAACGCATTGAAAAAGCAATGTCTGATCCGAAAGCGGCTGAACATTCTGCCAAAGCCGATGCCCGGGTGATCGATAAAAAAGTGATTGCAGACAGCACGAGTTTTAAATCTACCGGGTCGATGTCGAAAAAAGACAGAAAATGCTTTTTAAAACGCAGGAAACGTTCTTCTTCAAAAGAATAGTTTGACGTTCCGGTTTTCCTTCAACAAACCAGTTCCAAACTTAGAACTTCCTCGGTTCCACCATTCCTTTAAAAGAATTATCCAGCTTATTGTTAGTGGCTTTTATCTGCGGATCCAGAATGTATTCCTCTGCAGCCTGCATCCTGAAGGCCCCGGTGCCGATATATTTCAATGCACTGGCCAGGCATGATTCTGCAATATCACCCCAATCTTTATCAAGCCCATCAGCGACCGTATTGTTTAACTCAAACCCATTGAAGTAATTTCCCTGTCCTGCTTTATTCGTACTCCTTGAAGAAACAGGGAAGATATACCAGTCACCAACGGGTATAGCGAAATATCCCACCGGTTTGCCGTAAGTGCGGCTCGGTCCGACGAGAATGACGTCCATATAAGGTTTCAGGTTATTGATCAAAAGTTCACTAGCTGAAGCGGAGTTGTTACTCACAATAATAAATACCCTGGGCAGGTTAAGCGTGCCTTTCTTGGAATAATTTACCGCGCTGTTATACTGAGAATATTTGTTGTTGTATTCCTGTTTCATCATCAGGTTGCCATTGGCTGCGCTACTCACCAGGTAGTTGGCAAGCTCGCGCTGGTACAATACAAACCCGCCACCATTGTAGCGAAGGTCCAGGATCACATCATTCACACCCTGGGAAGTGAAACGATTAAAAACACGTTGGAACTCGGTCATTGTTTGAAGTGAATCGCCGAGGAAGGAATTATAGACCATATAGCCCGCTTTCTTCGCACCAACTGTATAAATGGTATCCAGGGCGAGCGGTTGATCCTGGTATGAAGCAGCAGTTAATGCAGTCTCCACAGTACTTCCGTCAGGTTTTTCAAATTTCAGGGTGACATTATTGGCGTAATAAATCGCATTCACAATTGCATCAGCGTTAGACGTGGTAATATTGGTACCACCGTTAATAGCAACGATCCGCCAGCCTCTGCGTATACCAGCCAGGCCGGCCGGTGATGCTTTCTCAACCATACGTACCCTGAGATCATTTTGCTGCCGAAAGAAAACGTTAATTCCGAAATCTTTGGAGATCCCCGCGCTCACATTATCCCAATCCGCCTGTTTTACGGCAAAACTCCACCGGTCAACCGGAGCAGTGAAACCGGGCTCTTTACTATACACCCTGATGGCTTCCATGATCTCGTTAGGATCGGAATAGCCCCGTTGTTTAAAATCGTCTGGGATCTGGCTGTACCATAAATAGATATCGCGTGCATAAGAAATCGAAGTATCTTTTATCTTATCCGCCTCTGAAGGAGCCGGAGGATTGGGATTATCATCACCATTGTTCTTCTTACACGAAAAAGCAAAGACCAGTAACCCTAAAAACAATAAATTGAATTTATTTCTCATATGAACAACCCTTAATTTAGATATAAACGCATTTGCCCTGCCGGGCGTTGTGTCAGAACCCAAACATCGACATTTTTAACGAAATCCGTGTAGAAAGTCAAAAACCGCGCCTCTTTAATCGGAAAAGTTAACCGGGAACAATTCCAAACCGGATAATCACCAGTTCTGATTCATTAACCCTGAGGGGTTTGTGATGTTGTCTCTAATTCATGAATACAAATAACCACGGCGAACACGGAGATCACATCGGGAGACCTGATACGGAAAACAGAGCTTGAGATAATTACCCCCGTTCTTTTCTAAATCGTAGATCCAGAAATGCAATCAATGTGAAGAAAGCGAAATACCCAATGGAATTCAACTCATGATTCCGAAGCAATGGACCCAGGAGTTCAGTGTTGTCCTGGCTTACATTCATAAAGGTGAGAAAAGGAAAAGCATAAGGTAGTTTGTCGACATGTTCCCATGGCGAAAGGATCATTGATGCCACAAGCATTCCCAAACCGATACCGATTGGCACAATAAAGTTTTTAAACCGAAGCCCAAGCCAGTATTGTATGGCAACTATACCCAGCAACGAAACAAATGTTTTGAAATTCAGTTTAAGCAACATCGTCCATCCAATACTCTTGTCCAAAAAGGTATATTTCGGGTAAATCACATTAGATATAACACCCGCCAGCACCATCAGCACATTGAACATGATAAAAAGAAACACGACCATCATCAGTATCGAGGCGGACTTTGAAAAAAAGATATTCCCGGTCGACTGTGGTGATGCGAAAACCTGTTTCCAGGTATTGTTCTTAAATTCTATCTGCGGGATCAGGCTGCAGATCAGGATCACAAACATCGGTAGCAGGAACGCTGAAAAAGCCTGGTAACCCTGGACGAAATGCAGGTCCCATGGATTTGATTCGAAGCGGGCATAGTTTTTTTCCGGCTTTAATGTATAGATCAGGAAGAAAATAAGCGGTATCACGGCCGAACCAAGCAGGCTCAGCCAAAAAGACGCACTTCTCCGGGTTTTGATAATTTCTGCCTTCGTGGATATTATAAAACTCATGGATTAACAGATGTAATGTCAAGAAATAATTGTTCAAGATCGTTTTGTTGCGGATGCAATGCATAAACACTCAGCCCGCTTTGTACAAGCACTTTATTGATGTCTGCGGTTTGTTGCCTGCTTTCAAATGGCAGTGTTAGTTTTCCGTTCACCGATTTGACCTGGTATGATTCCAGCAACCTTGCGGCCGATACATTATCGTTGGTTTCTATCTCCAGCGAAGTTTGCCTTGTTTTCATCTGTTGCAACTCGCTCAGCGGTCCCTGGAAAAGCATTTTTCCTTTGTGTATGATGCCTACATGTGTCGCCATTCTCTCCACTTCGTTGAGGATATGGCTGGATACTATTACCGTAGTACCATGTTCCACGTTAAGCTTGCGAATGAGTTCCCTGGTTTCAATGATACCGTTCGGATCAAGACCATTAGTGGGCTCGTCCAATATCAGGAGTTCCGGCTGATGTAAAAGGGCGATCGCAATAGAAAGTCGTTGTTTCATGCCCAGTGAGAACTGCCTGGCTTTTTTCTTCCCCGTCTGGTCCAGGCCAACGATCTTCAACACTTCGTCAATGCGACTTTTATCAACTTTATAAACCAGGCGGTATATCTCGAGATTTTCCCGGGCAGTAAGGTGCAGGTAAAGCGAGGGTTGTTCGATCAGGGAACCGAGCCGCTTCAGGATCTCGATCCGATTTGAATTAAAATCCTTTCCAAAAATACGAAGCCTGCCCTGCTGGTTTTTCAACAGGCCGAGTAACAATCGCAGCGTTGTTGTCTTCCCCGCGCCATTGGGGCCCAGAAAACCATAGATGCTTCCTTTCGGCACTACGAGGTTGATATCGTCCAATGTCTTTGTCCCATGACGAAAGGAATAATTCAGGCTGGTGGTTTCAATAACCGGGGTATGCATAATGATCAATTTATTTCGTTAGTCAGCTATTATTGTTCAGCGGGCTGGTTCAACTGCTTCAGGTAATGCCATCCCGCATTTACAGAAGTGCTGTCAGAAATAGAGCCCTGAAGCCGGTTCACCACAGCCTCCGTGTTTATAGTAAGCATGGATTTACCAACTGCATCCACCTTCATTTCTTTTATGTTCACGTCCTTGCTGATAAAAAGGCCACCGTCTTCAACCCTGGCGGAAAGGCTGTTCATCATAATGGGCTTTCTGCTGCGCCTCGGGTGATACTCCTCATCATCAGGCGCACCCATTTTCAAACGGCTGGAGCCTTTCAAATCCAGGCTTAAACTTTTTGTACCCGTTGAGTCAAAAGAAAGCAGGTTGATTTCCGTGTTTTCGGCCTCCACTTGCTCCAGGTCAGGAAGCGCAAGATTTAAACTAACATCGCCTTGAGAATCCTGGCCAGCGCCACCGGTATTGGCGTAACGAATGACCAGTATATCGCCTTCGCGTTGCAGGCTTATACTGTCGTTTTGCCCCTTGTAATAACGATAAAACGCAGAATCACCCTGGCTGAGGTATACTTTGAACCGGGCATCGGCAGGAGCAATAATCCTGATCGCTTTCAGCGCTTCGGTCTTGCCGGTCCTCCAGTTATTATACTCAAACGAATCACGGCTTATCATCTTGAAATCATCATTCCGGATCTTGCTTTTAAATGACATAAAAATTGAAGCGGGGACCAGGAAGGCGATCAGGAAAAAGCCAGCTAATATTTTAGTACTAGTGTTCATGAAAACGTATTTATAATTAAGCAGCGTAATTTTTTTTGAATTTCTCAAACCTTGTCTTCAGGTCTTCTATCTCTATTCCAAGCATATGCATGATCCGGAAGATGGCAGGCATTTCTTTCTCGGTAAACTCATTTTTACGATAAGCCATGGCATTCTGAAGCCCATTTTCTGTAATGAAATAACCGATCCCGCGCTTATCGTGAATGATCTCCTGTTGCTTCAGGAACTCGTAGGTGCGGGCCACCGTATTGGGATTCACTTCCAGTTGAACCGCCAATTCCCTTACACTGGGAATTTTAGTTTCTGCCAGCCACTCCTTGAGCAATACTTTTTCGCACACGTAGTCAGCGATCTGTAAGTAAATGGCCTGTCCGCTATTATTAAATTGCATAATGCATTTTTTTCAATTCATTAATTGTTTTGGATCTTCCATTGATATCCGTTTCATATCTGTTTTTCTTTCAACCTGAACCAGGCAACTACCCAGAATACCGGTGCCCAAATAAACCTTGTCGCATATTCCAGCATATTTTTAGAAAATGGTGAAAGCTCATAGCTCTTGTAAGTCATGGCCAGGGGATTATCATCGTCAATAACCACTACCCTTGAACCCTGCCAGATATGATTCGAACCGAATGCGCCGCCGGAAAACAGTTCCGACATATAATAGACGAAAAAGAAAACAATCAAAGCTCCGATGATGGTGGTGATTACAAAGGAATATCTCGAGAAATAAACGGAGCCCATGATATAAAAAGCCTGCACCGCAAAAAATCCACACATGATATTAAACATCAACTGTCCGAGGCCCCCGCTGAAATCCGACTGCCGGTAAACATATTTTGATGGGTTGCGGTAAACCAGGTCATTAATATAAAAATCCGCGGCCGTTTTCACCAGGAAGAAACAAGTACAATAGATCAAAGTAAAAACGATGGTGGTATAGAAAATAACCGTGATCAGTTTCTCGAGATGGCTTGCCGGAAAACTAAGCCAGTACGTGCCCTTTGGTTTTTCGCCAAGCATACCAAATGACATGCTCGCAAAAACAGCACCTGTGATGAAAATACCTCCGGTAAAGATCATATAAGCGATATCCTCATCGAAGGTGTTTCCATCCATCAGAACCCACAAGGTAAAAACCACTCCCATCAGGCCCAGTAAGGCGAGTGCGGAGAAAAAATAGAGCCTGGAATTTTCAAACCAGTGTTTTCGGATAAGCTGGATCAATCGGGAGAAACTGAAAGTCGTTGTCATATCAATAATAGGTTTATGAACTGCTATGCTTATTGTAAAATTGAACGGATCGGGTCGGCACTGGTAACGATTCTTTCATACCGCAGCGCAGACGCTTTTTGCTTTTCTTCTTTGGTCATTTCTGTCCGGATGATTTCCCTTTCCCCGCCAACATGCTGATCTGCACGATCAGACGCGGTCAGGAAAAAAGTAAAGAGCAGTGCCAGTAACAACAGCAATGTCAGCGGTGACAATAGCGCAGGCTTTAGGCCATCATTATCATTCCTGGTTTGTCGCAGGATCCTTGAAGAATTGAAAGCGGTAGTCATGAGTGATAATTTTGTAGGTTGAACAGGTTTAATGGTTAATGGTTCTTTATTGGAATACGGATCGGATCGCTTCCCCGTTGGTGACTATAGCCTTGTACAACATCTCGAGATCAAGTTTTCCTTCCTCGTTGTCCATATTTTCGGTGATGATGGCGCTTCCTTTCAGTGATTCTTCACGATAAAGGGCCGATCTCACCTCAGCGCTATCGAAGGAAATGCGGAAGCTGAGTTTGGAAGTGATCCTGTCAACGGTCTGATCAAAAAGAATCCGGCCTTCATCAATGATGGTAATACGATCGATCAGGCTCTCCATGTCTTTTACCTGGTGAGTGCAAATGATGATGCATTTATTATCATCGATCGCACCGGCGATCACTTTCCGGAATTGGCTCTTACTCATAATATCGAGGCCATTGGTAGGCTCATCCATTAGTAAAAGCGAAGTGTTGCACGCCAGTCCAAAACTGATCAGCGCTTTTTTCTTCTGACCATAACTCATCTGCTGCAGCTTATTGCCAGCCGGTATGTCAAATTCCTTCAGGTACCCCTCAAACTGGGAATGGTCAAACTTTGGGTAAAAAGGTGCGTTGCAGGCTACAAATTTTTCAATCGACACGTTGGGGAGATAAAACTCTTCAGGAACCATAAACAACTCCTGCAGGAACTCGGGGTTTCTTTTACCCGGTACAAAGTCCAGTACCTTTACATCGCCCTGGTCGGGAAACAGCAGACCCGAGATATTACGAAGCAGGGTGGTTTTACCCGTACCATTTTTACCGAGTAAACCATAGATATGCCCGGCTTGTAAAGAAAGACTCAGGCCATTAAAGACCTTTTTCTTTTTATAAGCAAAATGGAGGTTTTGGATTGCGATCATGCTTTATTGTTTTAGTGTACTATTGTAGTAGTACAGTAGAAATGTAGTCAGGATTTTTAGATTCCCAAATTTTTTTTTGTCGATAGCGGTTATGGTTTCCCGGAGATTCTCTGAAAAAATTGAATTTTTAATTGTTTCTCAATACATTGCACGCCTAAATCCAATAATGGATAGAAATTTTATTTTGTAATTTTGCGGTCCATGAATAAAACCGAATTGCAGCGCCAACAGGCCCTTGAGTACCATTCCAAGGGAAGGCCTGGTAAGATCGAAGTAATCCCCACCAAGAACGCCAAAACACAGAGAGACCTCTCCCTTGCTTATTCCCCCGGTGTTGCCGAACCCTGTAAAGAGATTGCCGCCAACAAGGAAAACGTATATAAATACACGGCGAAAGGCAATCTCGTTGCAGTGATAAGCAACGGTACAGCGGTATTAGGCCTGGGTGATATTGGTCCTGAGGCTGGTAAACCGGTGATGGAAGGAAAAGGCGTATTATTTAAAATATTTGCTGATATAGATGTCTTTGATATTGAGATCGACGAGAAGGATCCTGAGAAGTTCGTGCAGATCGTAAAAGCGCTGGAACCCACTTTTGGCGGAATCAACCTCGAAGACATCAAAGCTCCCGAATGCTTTTACATTGAAAAAAAGCTAAAGGAAACGATGAGCATCCCGGTGATGCATGACGACCAGCATGGTACTGCCATCATCAGTGCGGCAGCGTTATTGAATGCGCTTGAAATCCAGAAGAAAAAAATCGACAGGGTAAAATACGTTGTCAACGGTGCCGGCGCCGCGGCCATGGCCTGCGTGCAATTGTATGTGGCCCTTGGCGCAAAGTTTGAGAACTTCACGATGTTTGACAGAAAAGGGGTGATCCATAAAGGACGAACCGACCTTGACGAACTGAAAACCAAATTTGCCAACGCTAAAGGTGAGATGTCCCTTGAACAGGCAATGAAAGATGCGGATGTGTTCATTGGCCTGAGTGCAGGGAATGTAGTGTCGAAAGAAATGGTGAAGTCGATGGCTAAAAACCCGATCGTATTTGCCATGGCTAACCCTGATCCCGAGATCAGCTGGGAAGATGCCACCGAAGTTCGGAAAGACCTGATCATGGCAACCGGTCGTAGCGACTATCCCAACCAGGTTAATAATGTACTTGGTTTCCCCTATATCTTCCGCGGGGCGCTCGACGTAAGGGCTACGCAGATCAATGAAGCAATGAAGCTGGCAGCTGTAAAAGCACTGGCGGCATTGGCCAAAACCCCGGTACCGGATATTGTAAACCTGGCCTACAATGAAAAAACAATTTCATTTGGGCCGAATTATATTATTCCAAAACCGGTTGATCCCCGACTATTATCGACCGTATCGCCAGCTGTAGCCCGTGCCGCGATGGAAAGCGGGGTGGCTCAGCATCCCATCACCGACTGGGAGACTTATACGTCAGAACTGGAAACCCGCCTGGGCATCGACAACCACGTAATGCGTGCCATCGGCAACAAAGCAAGGCGTGATCCGCGTCGCATTGTTTTTGCAGAAGCTGATAATGTGAAAGTGCTGAAAGCCGCTGCAGTAGCTTTTGAAGAAGGTATTGCCTACCCCATTTTACTGGGCGACGAAAACCGGATCAAAACGATTGCTGCGACAAATGGTATCGAACTGGATGGTCTACCCATTTTGGATCCACGTAGTGACAGTACGGAAGAAAAAAGAAATCAGTACTCTGAAATTTTCTTCCGCAAGAGAAGTCGACGTGGCTTTAATGCGTATGAATCAAAGAAGGTCATGCGCGACCGAAACTACTTTGGCTGCATGATGGTGGAATGTGGGGATGCTGATGCGATGATATCGGGTCTTACCAAGAATTATCCGGATACCATTCGCCCGGCATTGCAGATCATCGGTACAGAAGAAGGGGTAAACAAGATCGCGGGCATGTATGTGATGATGACCAAAAGAGGTCCGCTTTTCCTCGCTGATACAACCGTCAATTTTAATCCAACAGCTGAGGAGCTTGCGGAAATAACTTTACTTGTAGCAAAAGAAGTTCGGCATTTCAATATCATCCCACGCATTGCCATGCTGAGCTATTCCAATTTCGGCAGTAGCAATTCGCCCGAAGCCAGGCTGGTATCTGAAGCAAGGGCTATTGTAAAAAGTAAGATGCCTCAATTGATCGTGGATGGCGAAATGCAGGCGAATGTGGCTTTCAACAAACAACTCTTAAAGGAAAATTATCCTTTCTCCGAACTGGTAGATAAGGATGTGAACACCCTGATATTTCCAAATCTCGCTTCCGGTAATATTACCTATAACATATTAAAAGAACTGGGTGGTGCGGATG
Source organism: Bacteroidota bacterium (assembly GCA_023411775.1). Lineage (GTDB taxonomy): Bacteria > Bacteroidota > Bacteroidia > Chitinophagales > Chitinophagaceae > Terrimonas_B. Next base: position 17,491 of record JAEYOL010000239.1, read on the forward strand.
CCATCGGCCCGGTTTTACTCGGACTGAAAAAACCCGTGCATATTCTGCAACTGGGAAGTTCGGTGCGCAGTATTGTTAATATGGCACTGGTAGCGGTAGTGGATGCGCAGATCAAGTGCAAGAATTCACGTACAGAAGAGATCGTGGATAGTTCACCCTGGTGGAAACGCTTTAAAAAAGTGAGCCGGGATATGTAGTGCCTGCAACCAGCTTTATACATACATAGTATGTTCTAAACGCATATTCATAACTAAAGCTTTATGGATATTTCATTGTATTTTACAGTTCAAACCAGCTGATGAAACTCATTAAAGACCTTGGCCGTTATCTGTTGATGCTAAAAGGTATGTTTTCCAAACCTGAGAATGGGAAAATGTACTGGAAAGAATTTATGCATCAATGTAATGATATCGGTATCGGTTCGCTGGGTATCGTCACCATCATTTCAGTTTTTATAGGCGCCGTTTCAACCCTGCAAACGGCTTACCAGCTTGTCTCACCTTTGTTGCCCAACACCATAATTGCCCAGATCGTAAGAGATACTGTGATCCTGGAATTTGCCCCCACCCTCACCTGTATTGTGCTGGCCGGTGTGGTTGGTAGTAAGATCGCAAGTGAACTTGGCAACATGCGTGTGAGTGAACAGATCGATGCACTCGAGATCATGGGGATCAATACAAAATCTTATCTCATCATGCCAAAGATACTGGCCGGTTTGCTCACCATCCCGTTTCTGGTTGTCATTGCGATGACACTTGGTATCTGGGGCGGACGACTGGCAGGTAATCTCACCGGTATCGTACCTTATGAGGCATTTGATAAGGGACTTCACGAATCATTCATTCCCTACAATGTGTTCTTTGCACTGGCCAAGTCCTATACATTTGCTTTTATTATATCAAGTGTGCCTTCCTTTTATGGATATTATGTAAAAGGTGGCGCCCTGGAAATTGGCCGGGCCAGTACGAAAGCCGTGGTTGTTAGTTGTATTCTTTTATTATTTGCCGATTATGTATTGTCGGCCTTGTTACTCTAAAGCAGGGATTCTACATGATAGAAGTAAAAAATATAAAGAAAAGTTTTGCTGACAAGGTGGTGATCGACGACGTAAGCGCGACGATGAAAGCCGGCCAGTGCAACCTGATCATTGGCGCCAGCGGAAGCGGTAAAACGGTGCTGATGAAATGTATGGTGGGTTTGTTTGCTCCCGACGGCGGTGAAATCCTGTACCATGGCAAGAATTTTACCAGCATGAACGCCGAAGAAAAAACGGAAGTGCGTAAGGAGATAGGTATGCTTTTCCAGGGTTCAGCCCTGTTTGACAGCCAGACGGTGGAACAAAATGTGATGTTCCCACTGGATATGTTCACCAAGGATAATTATAGCACCAAGCTAAAACGGGTGAACGAGGTACTTGCAAGGGTGAACCTGGTAGATGCCAATAAAAAATTCCCAGCAGAAGTTAGTGGTGGTATGAAAAAGCGCGTGGCACTGGCCAGGGCGATTGTATTAAATCCCAAGTATCTTTTTTGCGATGAGCCTAATTCCGGTCTTGACCCTCAAACCTCGCTTGTAATTGACAAGCTTATACAGGAAATAACAACTGAATATAATATTACTACGGTGGTCAATACCCATGACATGAATAGTGTAATGGAGATAGGCAATTATATCCTTTACATGTACCAGGGCCATAAGGAATGGGAAGGCACCAACAAAGAGATCATCTTCAGTAAGAACCAACGCCTCAATGATTTCATTTTCGCGTCCGACTTTCTTCGCGATGCCAAGGAGATGCGTATGCTGGAGGAAACGGGCAAAATCCCCAATGACCGCAATATTGACGATATGATCCAGTAGATTGACTTGTCGGACTTGAGCAGGCCCTCAAATTTGCATTTTAACCCTTACTTTTGCCCCACTTAATAACTAGCTATGAGCATTCTTGTCAATAAAAACTCCAAAATACTGGTCCAGGGTTTTACCGGAACTGAAGGAAGCTTCCATGCTTCACAGATGATCGAGTATGGTACCAACGTGGTGGGTGGTGTAACCCCCGGCAAAGGCGATAACACACATCTCGACAGACCGGTATTCAATACAGTAGCGGATTGTGTAAAAAAAACCGGTGCGGATACCAGCATCATCTTTGTTCCGCCTGCATTTGCAGCCGATGCCATCATGGAAGCAGCTGAAGCAGGTGTACAACTCGTGGTTTGTATCACAGAAGGTATCCCGGTGCAGGATATGGTGAAAGTAAAAAATTATTTGTTGGGCAAATCCACCCGGCTGATAGGGCCTAACTGCCCTGGTATCATCACTGCCGATGAATGCAAAGTGGGTATCATGCCCGGTTTTGTATTCAAAAAAGGAAGGATCGGCATTGTTTCAAAATCCGGAACATTAACCTACGAGGCCGCGGACCAGGTCGCCAAAGCCGGACTGGGTATTTCTACCGCAATCGGTATTGGAGGGGATCCAATTATCGGAACACCAACCCGGGATGCTGTGGAGCTGTTCATGAATGATCCCGAAACCGATGCCATTGTCATGATCGGTGAGATCGGTGGTGGCATGGAAGCCGAAGCTGCTTATTGGGTTAAAGCAAATGGTAATAAGAAACCCGTAGTTGGTTTTATCGCTGGACAGACCGCACCTCCCGGACGCCGCATGGGTCATGCCGGCGCTATCGTAGGCGGAGCAGATGATACAGCTGCTGCTAAAATGAAGATCATGGCAGAATGCGGCATACATGTAGTAAACAGCCCGGCAGATATCGGGAAAAAGATGGCCGAAGTTCTCGCCGGTCACTAAGAACAAAAAGAAAATATAAACATAAAAATGAAATGGCTCCGCGGGGGAGCCATTTCATTATCCAGTATCTAGCATCCAGCATCCAGCATCTAGCATCTAGTATCTAGTATCTACGCCCCCCAATAAACCTCTCCAACTCTACCCTGCTGCTATTGAAGCTAAACACATCATACAGGCGGTGATAATTTCTTTTATCTACCGTATTTGCATATGCCTGTTTAGCCAAATCCAATTTGTTGCTTTCAAAACTGAACAATAGTAGCATCTGTTCTACCTGTGCGGTTGTCAGGTTATTTGATTTTACGATCTGGGTGGCAGATTTAAGCTTATTACTTTCCAGCCATTCCTTTTCAATAGCATTCAAAACCGATTTGAATTCGCGATCATTCATAGCCCTTACATAAGCTTCGTTATGATCGTAGTCACCCCAATGACCATCACGGTCAAAATCAAATCCGCGTCCGTTACGTTGGTCGATCCAATTACCGTTCACGCGGGTCTCATGCATCGCTACTCGGCCATTTCTTTCCACCGTCAACGCCAGGTGGGTATTGTTCTTGATCTGAATGGTTGAATTGTACACGAGTTCAAAGCCCTTACCGAGGATGTTGAAAATGCCATTCTTTTTTTGTTTATACACTTTGATCGTGTGTCGGCCGTTTTCGATTCCGCGTATCATGATCGAGTTATCACTGGACTCGAATCGTTTGCCATCCAGTACAACCCTGATATCGGTACGATCCGCCGATTTGATGCTCAGAATGCTCTGAGGCCTGGCAGCCGCAAAGACGGCTACGCTCATGAACAATGAAGCGAAGAGTGTAAAGATTGTTTTCATACTGTTTGTTTTAAAGGTTGATTCAAGATTGAATTCAATAATGTAGATAGCCGGAACTGACTCCAGTTTAATAAAGCTTTGGGAACGAAAAGTTAAAAGGGTGAACCACCCAATTCCTAATCCCTAATCCCACATTCCTCTTTTATGCAATCCAACTAAGCTTTGCATCTTATCCCTTGCAAAGGATTGATTAACTTGTTACCGATTTAATACCTATATATGAAGTTGCTAAAGACCATTGTTATTTTCGCAGCCCTATTCAGTCTATTTACCATGAATGCCGATAGTCAGCCAATTAAAACCTATGACGCCGCCTGGAAACGGGTAGAAGATTTTGTTAAAAAGAATCTTCCCAAGTCAGCCAGCGCTGAAGCAAAAAAAATATATGAGCTCGCTAAAAAGGAAAAGCAGGATGCACAGGTCATTAAATCACTGGTGTACCTAAGTTTCCTGCAATCGGAAAACAGGGAAGATAACCAGGTGGCTTCGATTGCAGAATTTGAAAAAGAAATCGCTTTGGGTCAAGAGCCGGTGAGGTCTGTTTTAAACAGCCTGTTGGCGGAAATGTACTGGAACTATTATCAGCAAAACCGCTGGGAACTGTATAACCGTACGAAAACAACCAGTTTTAAAAAAGATGATATCGCCACCTGGGGCGCAGATGATTTTCACCAAAAAGTAGGGGCTCTCTATCTTTCCTCACTTCAACCTGAAAAAACATTACAGGAAACCCGGCTGGAGCCTTTTGATGCGATCATTGTAAAAGGCAATACGCGCCACCTGAGACCAACATTATTTGATCTCCTGGCATACCGGGCACTAAGTTATTTTGAGAATGATGAAAGAGATATTTCAAAACCGGCATATGCGTTTGAAATCGACCAGGCATCGGCTTTTGGTCCGGCAGCAGATTTTATCCATCGAAAATTCCCAAATAGTGATTCATCCTCTCTACAATACCAGGCCCTTTTGATCTATCAAAAACTTATTTCTTTTCACCTCATCGATCCGCGGCCTGATGCGCTGATCGATGCCGATCTGAAAAGACTGGAATTTGTCCGGCGGAAATCTGTACATCCTGATAAGGACCAACTGTACTATAATTCGATCAATCATGTGGCTCATCAGCATAATGAACTACCAGCCGCGGCACAGGCCTGGTACCTGGTTGCTGAATATTATAACAGGCAGGCAGACGAATACAAGCCCTATGAAGATACCACCCATCGATACACAAGGTTGAAGGCAAAAGAGATCTGTGAGAAAATCCTTCAGCAAAAAGATTCTTCAGAAGGGAGGATCAATTGCTATAACCTGCTTCAGCGAATAGAAAATGAGACCCTGCAGTTCAATCTTGAAAAAGTAAATATACCTGGTCAGCCTTTCAGGGCATTGGTTGGATATCGCAATTTCAACAAGCTTTATCTGCGCATTTTAAAACCGGATGAAAGCCTGAAAAAACAATTGGAAGACCAATACAATGAAAAATACTGGTCAGCAATTCTCGCGGCACAACCAATGCGCAGCTGGACACAGTCCCTGCCCGAAACAGGCGACCTGCAGTTGCATAACGCTGAAATAAAAATTGACGCACTCCCCCCGGGCGAATACCTGTTGATCGCGGGAACCAGCGAGGATTTCAACAACCAAAATACAATCGTGGGAGCAAGGGTATTTTATGTATCCAATATTAGCTTCATCAACCAGGGCCAGGATTATTTTGTACTCAACCGCGACGATGGTCAGCCTCTTGCAAAGGCTTCAGTGCAGATCTGGGAAACGAAATACAACTATGATGTATCGAAGTACCTAAAACAAAAAACCAAACTCTATACCACAGATAAAAATGGATATTTTAAAAAGGAAAAACAGCTCAACCCGGATCGCAGATCATATCAGCAAGCTAATTTCCTGTTGGACATAACCCACGGTGATGAGCGGCTTTTCATCAACGATGCGATCAGTGACTACTACTATTATCGGGAATCACCCGACGAGCCTAAGCTGACCAGTTCAGTATTTCTGTTTACTGACCGAAGTCTTTACCGCCCGGGGCAGACCGTTTATTTCAAAGGAATCGTGCTAAACAGGGTTGCCACTGAGAAAAAAGCCTGGGCCAATGACCAATATGAAACAACGATCATCCTACGCGATGCCAATTACCAGGACATCGATTCCATCCGTGTAAAAACAAATGAATTCGGATCCTTCTCAGGCAAATTTCAACTACCGCAGTCGGGTTTGAATGGCGACTTCAGCCTTTATGCGAGGAAAGATAACCCCAATGCGCATTTCAGGGTGGAAGAATACAAACGGCCAAAATTTTACGTCGACTATGAACCACTGAAAGGCACCTATGAACTCAACGATACGATACATATCACCGGATTTGCCAAAGCCTATGCCGGCAATAATATTGATGGAGCACAGGTAAAATACCGGGTGGTACGACAACCACGTTTTATCTATCCCTGGAGATTCTGGAGAGGCTGGTTTCCGCCTTCAGAACCGATGGAAATCACCCACGGTGAGATCACAACCGGAGCAGACGGAAAATTCGTCATCAAATTTGCTGCTATTCCCGATCTGAAACTGGATAAAAAGCTTGAGCCTGTTTTTGACTATACGGTATATGCCGATGTAACGGATATCAATGGAGAGACCAGGAGTGGGGAACAGCGGGTGTCGGTTGGTTATACATCGCTATTGCTAAAAGCCGATATACCATCCACCCTCCCTATCGACAGCTTAAAGAATCTTTCGATCCGCACCGAGAATATGAATGGTGAGTTCGAACCTTCGATGGTGAAACTTACCATCACAAAACTTAAAGAAGAAAAAAGATTGATCCGCGACCGTTACTGGGAAAGACCCGACCAGTTTATCATGACAAAAGAAGAATACATCAAACTCTTCCCATACGATGAATTTGATAATGAAACTGATCCTGCCACCTGGGCAAAAGCTGAAACGGTGATGGAGAAATCGGATTCAACAAAAGATAATGCTCAGTTCTCAATCGGCAATTGGCGTGGCACACCCGGCTACTACCAGATAGAAATCTCAGCAAAAGACAAAAATGGAAAAGAGGTAAAGGATATTAAATACATCGAGCTCTACGATGAGAAATCAAAACAATTAAGTACGACCCGGTATCTCTGGGCTGATGGGTCAACCCCGATCGAGCCTGGTGAAAAAACTACAGTAAAGCTGGGTACTTCGACTGACAAGCTTTTTGTGGTACAAACGCTGGATAAAAATTTACAAAACGTAAACCGGCCGCTGGGAGATGAAAAGAGTAATGATCTCAGCTACAATTTTCTGAAGCTGGATAATGAAAAACGTGTATTTGATTTTACAGCTACAGAAGCTGACCGGGGTGGTTATGGGGTGAATTGGGTATTTATCAAACACAACCGTGTGCACCAGCATAGTGAGACCATCAGAGTGCCCTGGACAAATAAGGAATTAAATATCGAATATGTCACTTACCGGGATAAGACTTTACCCGGATCTGAAGAGAAATGGACATTGAAAATTAATGGTTATAAAAATGAAATGATCGCCGCGGAAATGCTGGCGGGAATGTATGACGCGTCTCTCGACCAGTTTTTTCCTCATCAATGGCACAAGCCGGGTATCTGGCCTGTATTTATTAATCACCTGTTATGGAGCGGAAGACTGAATTTTGAGAAGCTCAACCTGACGATCAAATACCATCCCTACCCGGATGTAAAAAATCTGAACAAAGAATATGACCACCTCATTTTTTCAAATTATGGACGTCATATGGCGATGAATCAGTTCAGTAGAAGACTGGCCGGTCGCGCTCCTGGAATCGAGATGGAAATGAAGGCTGCTGCACCTGCCCCTGCTATGGAACAAGCCGATTCATCAGTTAGCTATTATGCAGACGAAGATGGTGCGGCGGATAAATTGGATGAATCGAGGGATCAACAACCTGGGCAGGGAACCGATGTACAAATCCGTAAGAACTTCGATGAAACGGCATTCTTCTTCCCTGAATTAAAAACTGACAGCAGCGGTGCCATTGAATTTTCATTCACCCTGCCCGATGCTCTGACAAAATGGAAATTCCAGGCGTTGGCCCATACTAAAAATGGGGCATTGGGTTATAGCACCAAAGAGATCATTACACAAAAGCAGCTGATGGTTCAACCCAACCCGCCACGCTTTCTGCGTGAGGGTGATAAGATGGAATTCAGTACCAAGATTGTAAACCTGACCGACAAAGAACTGACGGGTCAGATCGGGTTTCAACTACTGGACGCGACTACCAACCAACCCGTGGACGGGTGGTTCAATAACATGATGCCTGACCAATACTTCACCGTTGCGGCAGGACAAAGTGAACTGGCAAAATTCCCAATCGCTGTTCCTTTTCAATTCAACAAGGCATTGGTATGGCGGGTTATTGCAAAAGCAGAATCATTCAGCGATGGTGAAGAAAACGCGATGCCCGTGCTGACCAATCGCATGCTGGTAACAGAAACACTTAACATACCCATGCGGGGTACAGGTACCAAGAACTTTAGTTTCGATAAATTAAAAAACACAAAAAGCGAATCATTACAGCACCACGCACTTACCGTAGAATATACATCCAACCCTGCCTGGTTTGCCATACAAGCCCTTCCCTACCTGATGGAATATCCCTATGATTGCGCTGAGCAGACCTGGAACCGCTATTATGCCAATTCGATCGCAAGTTTTATAGCTAATAGCTCGCCTCGTATCAAAAAAGTATTCGAGCAATGGAAGACATCAGACACCGCGGCGCTTTTAAGCAACCTGCAAAAGAATGAGGAATTGAAATCTGTTCTGCTGGAAGAAACACCCTGGGTGCTACAGGCGAAAAGTGAATCGGAACAAAAAAGAAATATCGCGTTGTTGTTTGACATGGTACGCATGAGCCAGGAGCTGAATGGCTCTTACGAAAAGCTGAAACAAATGCAAAGCAGCAATGGCGGTTTTGTATGGTTCAAAGGCGGCCCGGATGATCGTTATATGACGCAGTATATTGTAACAGGAATCGGTCATCTGAAAAAACTGGGTGCTTTTGCCGATGGGCAAAAATCAAAACTCGATGAAATACTGGCGCAGGCAATACCTTATCTCGACAGAAAAATAAAAGAGGATCATGACAGGCTGGTCAAGGACAAAACAGACCTGACAAAATATACACCAGGATACAGTGAGGTTCAGTATCTCTATATGCGTAGCTTCTTCCCGGAACTGGCTATCCCGGCTGCCTCAAAGAAAGCTTATGACTATTTCCGTCAAAGGTCACAGCTGACCTGGACCAAGCAGAATAAATACATGCAGGGTATGTTGGTCCTGGCGCTTGGACGTACCGGCGATTCCAAAACTCCAACAGCAATCCTGAAGTCCTTAAAAGAAACGGCTATAACTCATGCTGAACTTGGAATGTATTGGAAAGATGCCCGCCGGGGATGGTTCTGGTATGAAGCGCCGATCGAGCGGCAGGCGTTGCTTATCGAGGCTTTCCAGGAAATTGGTAAAGACATAAAGACTGCCGATGAGTTGCGAACCTGGCTATTAAAAAACAAACAAACCAACCGCTGGGAATCGACCAAGGCAACAGCGGAAGCCTGCTATGCACTGTTGTTGCAGGGGACAAACTGGCTGCAAAATGAACCCGTTGTCGACATCAAACTTGGTGCGACCACGCTCAATTTGGCAGACAACAAACAGGAAGCCGGAACCGGTTATTTCAAAACGACGTTTGATGGAAAGGATGTAAAACCTTCGATGGGTAATATTTCGGTCACCGTAAGTTCGCCTGGGAATAATGGATCAACTACCCAACCATCCTGGGGAGGGGTCTATTGGCAGTATTTTGAAGATCTCGATAAAATCACCACAGCGGCAACCCCGCTTAGCCTGGACAAAAAATTATTCGTTGAGAAAAATACCGACCGTGGACCAGTACTGACACCAGTCAATGAGGGCGATATATTAAAAGTGGGTGACAAAATAAAAGTGCGGGTCGAACTACGCGTCGACCGCGACATGGAATACGTACATATGAAAGATATGCGGGCTTCTGCGCTGGAGCCTGTGAATGTACTGAGCAGTTACAAATGGCAGGGCGGACTTGGTTATTATGAAACAACCAAAGACGCCAGCACAAATTTCTTTTTCAATTATCTACGAAAGGGCACATATGTATTCGAATACCCGTTGTTTGTTACCCATGCCGGTGATTTCAGCAACGGTATTACCAGTATTCAGTGCATGTATGCACCCGAATTTAGTGCGCATAGTGAGGGAGTAAGGATAACTATTGAATAGTTTAAATTAAAAATTGCCTGTAGAACACTTAAAGGAATATGGAAACGAGGTATCTGATCATTGGCCAGGGCATTAGTGGCAGTTTTCTTTCTTATTATCTAAAAAAAGAAAAACAGGATTTTCTTGTAATTGACAATAATGATCCCAACGCACCGTCGAAACTGGCGGCAGGTATCATCAATCCGGTTACCGGTCGCAGGCTGGTGACGGTTTGGATGGTCGACGAAGTGTTACCATTTGCCTGGAATGCCTACCAGGAAATCGGCCAGGAACTGGGTATAGAAGCGATCTCCCAGAAAAATATCATCGATTTTTTTCCCAACCCGTTTATGCGGGAAAATTTCCTTCAAAAAATTGAAACGGGTGATCCATATGTTCATACCTATCCCGAGCAAAATCATTTCAATCAATTCTTCAATTATGAATTTGGTTGTGGAGAGATCAGGCCGGCATATACCGCTCATCTTGAAACATTAATACCTGCCTGGAGGCAGCAACTAAAAGCAGATGGAAAATTGCTGGAAGAAGTATTTGATATCACGCAACTAAAGGTGGAGCCTCAACAAGTAACTTATAAAAATATCACGGCTGAAAAGATCTTCTTTTGCGACGGGCCTTACGGTTTCAATAATCCTTATTTCGGGCAACTTCCATTTGCTCCTAATAAAGGAGAAGCGCTGGTGGCGCATATTCCCGGCCTGCCCGCCCATCATATTTATAAAAAGGGATTGATGATGGTACCGATGATCCAGGAAGGTCTGTTTTGGATCGGCGCCAGTTATATCTGGGACTTCGATGATCCGGGCCCGACTGAATCCTTTCGCATCAATACCGAACAAGCATTGAGGCAATGGTTAAAAATTCCATTTACCATCACGGAACACCGGTCAGGGTTGCGACCTGCTACCCTCGAGCGACGCCCTTTTGTGGGTTTACATCCGCAATATTCTTCGGTGGGAATATTAAATGGCATGGGAACAAAAGGATGTTCGCTGGCGCCATTTTTTGGAAAGCAACTCACCGACCACCTGCTCTATGAAGAGCCGATAGCCAGGGATGCAGATATCAAAAGATTCACGAAGATACTCTCCCGTTCCTGACTCGGGGATGCTGGCTATGCAGGCAAAACAGCCATGCGTTTTTTCTTGTTGTAAGCTTTAATGAAGCGGCGGCAGCGATAGATAAGGTACAGGGTTAACATGGTTCGGGTTTAAGAAGTTTAGTTTTCGTTATAGGGTCCTGGTTCAACACATGCCTCAGGGCATCATACAGATCGGGCATATTCTGACGCAGACCTCTGGGATTTTCAAAAAAGGCCTCCACACTCACCGCCCAGAATTCATGCATATTACTAAAAGCATAACTGCGCAGGTAGCTTCGCCTTTTCGCGATCACTTCGGCGAGTATAGGACCGGTGGTGGTTGAGAATTTCTCATAATTCAACCGGAAGTTCACGTCCATACCATATTGCGCGAAAAAGTTATTATAGAGTAGGGCATGCGCCATCTCATGAACGGCTACATTGATATTATCATCCTGGTAGGCATAACCATAAAGGAAATGCTTCCACGAGAGGTAGATGCCGTCGGGCGCCACATGGCCAATAAACAACTCGTTGTCATCCTCCATATGATAGGCATCTGCCAGTATATAGATATCCTTGAAATAGGAAAGCTGGTAATTTTTTAATCCAAATGTGACCTGCACCGCGGACGAACTAACAAGAATTGCTGTCTCTTCGTTCTTTTCCAAACCGATAAAATGAAATTTCTTTTGCTTGCGAAACTGGTGCGCACGTTTAACAAATTTCCATTTGGAAGCTACTGGGAGATCATTAAAATAATTGAAAACACTACCTATTACATAGGAGTACCGGTTGAAAATAGCGGCATCCATCTCCACCTCTTCTGATTGTGCAGCAGAGGCTGATTTACCCGTGCGGGTAAATAAACTATTTAGTCTATGGAGGAAAGATTGCATAGTGCACGGTTCGGTGATTAAATATACTCAACGAATGTTCAAGATGCAAACACTTACTGGTTAAATTCCGTTAGTAAAACTACGCACAATATTTGAATAGTTTAACAATCAAACAAATAAGCCTGTGATCTTAAACTGTCTATTTTCAAAAAATAAAACCTGGCTATGTTATTTCTACCATCGCAAGTTTTCCTGCCTGCATCATCCCGGTATACTTTAGAGAAAATTATGCGCATAATAGCTGCCTGACCCTGAGAATTTTCCTAGCGCAGGCCAAATTGGCTGGTAGTGACCGCCTCGTTATCTTTGCGCCTCAGAAAATTGAACGATACGTTATGTACAGAACGCATACCTGTGGAGAGCTCAGGATCAACGATAAACAGAAAGAAGTTACCCTGGCCGGCTGGGTGCAGACCGTCAGGAAATTTGGCGCGATCACTTTTATCGATCTCCGTGACCGCTATGGCATTACACAGTTACTTTTTGGCGAGCAGTTGAATAAAGACCTGGATGAAAATCCGCCAGGCCGCGAATTTGTATTGCAGGTTACCGGGGTGGTACATGAAAGGAGCAACAAGAATCCAAATATTCCAACCGGGGAGATTGAAATTATTGTCTCATCCTTTAAGATATTGAATAAGTCGGCAGTACCTCCTTTTACCATCGAAGATAAAACAGATGGTGGTGATGACCTCCGCATGAAATATCGGTATCTCGACCTTAGAAGAAATACCGTTAAGAAAAACCTTGAATTGCGATACGCTGTCAATAGGGCTACCAGGGACTATTTGCACAACCAGGGCTTTATGGATATCGAAACCCCTTTCCTTATCAAATCGACACCTGAAGGCGCACGCGATTTTGTGGTACCCTCCCGCATGAACGCGGGACAATTTTATGCCCTGCCACAATCCCCGCAGACATTCAAGCAATTGCTGATGATCAGCGGTTATGATCGATACTACCAAATTGTAAAATGTTTTAGGGATGAAGACCTGCGTGCTGACCGACAACCCGAGTTTACACAGATCGACTGTGAAATGGCATTTGTGGAACAGGAAGACATTTTGCAGATGTTTGAAGGTCTCGTAAAATATATCTTCAAAGAAGTAAAAGGGATTGATTACAGTGAAACCGTGCTAAGGATGAGCTGGGACGACGCGATGTGGCGGTTTGGCAATGATAAACCCGATATCCGCTTCGGCATGGAATTGCTCAACCTAAAAAAACCGTCTACCGTTTACCAGGGAAAAACTGACCAACGAAACCTTATCGCTGACGCGGGTTTCAAAGTTTTTGATGAGGCCGAAACGGTTATCGCGATGGCGGTACCTGGTTGCAGTGAATATAGCCGAAAACAAACCGATGAGCTGACAGAATGGGTAAAGAGACCACAAATTGGCATGAAAGGTCTTGCTTTTATAAAATGCAATACCGATGGCAGTTATAAAAGCAGTATGGATAAATTTTTCAACGAAGAAAAATTAAAGGCCATTGCTGATTCCGCCGCTGCCAGACCCGGCGACCTGGTTTTAATTCTTGCGGGCACCGAGGAAAGAACGAGAAAAGCCATGAGTGAACTGCGGCTCGAAATGGGACGTAGGCTTGGACTTAGAAAAGAAGATGAATTCAAACTTCTTTGGGTGCTGGATTTTCCTCTCTTTGAATACGATGAAGAAGGTAACCGATGGGTCGCTCGTCACCACCCGTTTACATCGCCGAAACCCGAGCAGATCCAAACGATGATCAATAACGATCCACAAATAAAAAATGCTGCTGAATACCTGTCACATCCATATGCCAATATCAAAGCAAATGCCTACGACATGGTTTTAAATGGCAATGAGATCGGCGGAGGATCGATACGGATCTTCCAAAAGGAATTGCAGGAAAAAATGTTTGCCGCCCTGGGTATGGATAAAGAGGAACAGCAACATAAGTTCGGCTTCCTGTTGGGCGCCTTCGAATACGGTGCGCCGCCACATGGTGGTATCGCATTTGGATTCGATCGTCTTTGTGCCATTTTAGGAGGCAGTGAAAGCATTCGTGATTTTATTGCATTCCCCAAAAACAATAGCGGCCGGGACGTGATGCTCGATGCGCCGGCCACTATTGATGAAAAACAACTGGAAGAACTACAAATAAAACTAGACCTGGAATCCTGATGCCGGCACGCTGGAAATTATTTAGAGCCATCTGTATCATCCAGATGATCGGGGCAGCATTCAACGAACTGGATGTGCTGTTTAGTTTTTTCAAATACGCCAGGTGGGGTGGTTTGATAAGCCTTGTCGTTTTCCTGGCAATCCTGCTTCTGACAATCATGGGCATAAACCTGCTCAACAATAATTACCCCGATGAGCCAATAGAAGGCAAACAGAAAAAGTATTTTAACCGGCTGTTCCTGGTCAACTTCCTGTTTATTGCCTTCCTGTTTGGATTTGTGTTTGCTGAATTCCGCTCACTTTCACAACTCGCCAGCCTTAGCAGTAAACAGGTATTTGAACTTCCCTTCAGCATTTTCCTGATGCTGATCACCTATACCGTGATGCTTTTACTTCAACTTGCGATCCTTTATGGGTTGTATAAACTTAGACTGGAGTTACATGATAATTTCCTTAAACGGAAATTTGAATTTGAGAATGCTTAGTTCAGGTGTCGTTGTCGCAGGTTTTTTTCGTGTTGCCATCTGTAAAAAATAAATATGCCGCCCAGGATCAGTGCAATGGCCATGATCCGGAACACATATTTTCTCCTGATCGAATCCTTGTCTTCCCCACCAGATATCTTTTCAGTTGCAGCGTCGATATAATAATTCAACATCGGGAACTCACTGTTTACCGCTTTCACACTTGCAAATCGCTTCAGGGCTTTGGTATAGTATCCCGAATAAAAATAGGATAACCCCGTATTAAATGCTATTGACGACTGGCTCATTCGTGTATCAACATCTACCGAGTCCAGGAATTGCCTGATGATAGAAACAGGGATGGCAAAATTGAAACCCGGTGCCAGTCCCCCGGTTTTCTGCTCCAGGCTTCCAAAAGTTGCCAGGCCAATTACTTCACCCTTCGCATTACATACCGGGCTGCCGCTACTACCGTGGGTAATAACCGCATCCATCTGTATCACCGGCCAGCCGCCAAGCGATTTCTTAACAGCACTAACCACACCCATCGTAAGGGTAGGTTCAATATTGGTTTCCCGCGCCAGGTAAGCATTGGACGTCACCGGATCGGGATAGCCATATACCAGTACCTGCTCGCCGATCCTCGCCATGTTTTCGTTGCTTAACGGTATGGTGGGAAGCTGCTGTACACTGTCTACTTTTAATAAAGCGACGTCTTTGCCTGGCATCGGTTTACCCTTGATGATCACTTTGGCGGGCAAACGCCGGGTGAGGATATCGCGTGGATCATCTTCAGAGTCCAGCCTGTATTGTACAAACACTTCGCGTTTTATATCAAACAGGATCATCGATGAGACCTGAGAATAGATCGTGCTGTACGCATTATTCAACAAATTTCGTTGCTCATCATTCAATGTCATATCCCACGACGATTGCAGGGCCCTGATATTAGCATCCGTCACTTCCTGGAAAGTTGACAGGGTGAACTTGCGCCTGATGAAGGCGCTATCGCGGTCAAGGATATGGGCGTTGGTGATTAGGTAGCCATTACCGGTTACAAAAAAACCCGTACCTGAAGATAATATCCGGTGTTTTTGCCGGAAATATTCTGTTGTCGCCGAAAAATAACGGAATGGACTATTATAAAGCGCCTTCACTACAATATCCAGTTTCTCCTCGGGGGAAAACATAGTACCTGTCGTGTCGAGACGTTTTACAGAGTCAACCAGCGCATTGAAACGTCGTTCATTCATCTCCACCTTATTCACATAAACAGTAGCGGAAAAGACAGTCTGGACCATCGCCACTGCAGGTGAGTTGCGGGCATAATTTTGCTCAGCCGATATTGACTGGCTGTTGACCGCCTGCAGAACTGTCATGGTTAAAACTATGACTCCGACAACACTATTGATGATTGTTTTCTGTCGCATTTTCTTCAAAATCGATTTTCAAAATACAAAACAATCCGTTAGAAAAAGAAATTCCCGGAAATCGAAAGCTCTGGAAGCCCTGCTTTGCACCTATCAAAAAATCATTTGAAGGGGAATCGCTAATTTGCAAATGCGGTTTTGACTTTTTTATTGTTCATACCTGCTCAAAAATATGATCCCTTTAGCCGAGCGAATACGTCCACACAGTTTAGATGAGCTTGTCGGGCAACAACACCTGACTGGAAAAGGAAGCATTTTGCGTACAGCAATTGAACGTGGCCGGATTCCCTCGATGATCCTGTGGGGACCGCCGGGCACAGGTAAGACGACGATCGCTAATATTATTGCCAACACACTCCAGGCTCCCTTCTTTACGCTTAGTGCCATTAGTTCGGGTGTAAAAGACGTGCGTGAAGTAATAGAAAAGTCCAAAGCGCTACCTGACAGTATTCTATTTATCGATGAGATCCATCGATTCAATAAAGGTCAACAGGATGCTTTGCTTGGGGCAGTAGAAAAAGGTATCATCACACTTATCGGGGCAACCACCGAGAACCCGTCCTTCGAAGTCAACAGCGCGCTGCTAAGTCGCTGCCAGGTCTACGTTCTAAAGCCGCTTGACGAAGATGACCTGGCAGGGCTATTGCGATTAGCTGTGGAAAAGGACGAATTGTTAAAAAAGAAAAATATCAGCCTGGAAGAAACCGCGGCGCTCATCAACATTTCAGGTGGCGATGCCCGGAAACTCCTCAACCTGCTGGAATTGGTGGCCGATACCTATGATGGAACCGGCCCGCTTCAAATCACGGATCAGCTGGTGATGGAAGTAGCGCAAAAAAAGATCGCGCTTTATGATAAAAGTGGCGAACAGCATTATGATATTATTTCCGCTTTTATTAAATCCATCCGGGGCAGTGATCCCAACGCCGCCATTTACTGGCTCGCCCGTATGGTAGAAGGCGGTGAGGATGTAAAATTCATCGCCCGTAGAATGCTGATCCTGGCCAGTGAAGACATTGGTAATGCTAACCCCACCGCACTGATCATGGCCAATGCGACATTTGAAGCCGTTAATAAGATCGGCTATCCTGAATCTCAGCTCATCCTGTCACAATGCGCCATTTATCTTGCCTCCAGCCCAAAAAGTAATTCGGCCACCATAGCGATAAGTGAAGCGGTGAGTGCGGTTCATCGTCACGGCGATCTCTCCATACCCCTTCATATTCGCAATGCTCCGACCAAGCTGATGAAAAAGCTGGGCTATGGGAAGAACTATGAATATTCACATGACTATGAAAAGAATTTTTCACCGCAGGAATATTTACCAAAAGAAATTGCGGGCACCAAATTTTATGACCCGGGAAAAAATGCGAGGGAAGAAGAACTTCGCAAATATTTGAGATCGCTCTGGAAAGAAAAATATAAGTACTGATGGACATTCAATCGAGAGAAGATATTGAACTGCTGATGACCAGGTTTTATGATAAGGTAAAAAAAGACGATACCATTGGTTATATCTTTAACGAGGTCGCGAAAGTAAACTGGGACCACCATATACCCATCATCTGTGATTTTTGGGAAACTTTGCTACTGGATGCGGCCAAATATCGCAATAATGCCATGGCAGTTCATTATGCACTGAATCGCAAAGAGCCCTTTGAAGAGAAGCATTTCGACCGATGGCTATACCTGTTCAACGAAACGGTAGACCAGCTTTTCAGCGGCAATATTGCAGATATGGCCAAGAAAAAAGCGAAATCTATCGCCTCGCTGATGCTATTCCGGATGAGGCAGGAAAACCAGGGTTTATATCCGGGCACTCCCGAACACTAAAACAAGACTAAAGACGAATATATGGTTTCATGGCAGCTTAAAAATTTCGACTCACTTACGACTCATGAACTTTATAATATCCTCCGGTTGCGGTCGGAAGTATTCGTAGTTGAACAAAATTGTATATTTCTCGATATGGATGATAAGGACCAGGTGTCCTGGCACCTGATGGGATGGCAGGATAATGAACTGGCAGGCTATACCCGGCTGGTTCCCGCAGGCATCTCTTTTGCTGAACCTTCCATCGGCCGTGTTGTCACTTCCCCCCGAGTTCGCGGTACCGGTTTGGGGATAGATTTAATGAAAAAAAGCATCGAGGAAATTAAAAAGCTGTTCGGGAATGCCCCCATACGGATCGGGGCACAGTTCCATCTAAAAAAATTCTATGAATCACTGGGATTTACACAAAGCAGTGAAATCTATGACGAAGACGGGATCGACCACATCGAGATGTTACGCCCCGCAGCCCTTTCGTAAATCCACTAAGTAGATCAACTTTTTCTCTGGCAAAGAATTAAAAAATACTCTTTTACATTCTTTCCTTACAGTTTTCTTTATCTTCTTTGTTATCGAAATCCAATAGTAGAAACCAGAAATCTGAATCTATGAGAAACAAGTTACGCATTGCAGTACCGGTCCTGGTACTGATCTTAACGTTCAATTTATTTTCCAATCGATCTTATTCTCAGTCAATAACAACGGGCAACGGGAAGTTTGAAGTGGGCCTGGGTTTTGGTCCCATGTTCTTTCTCGGTGACCTCGGTGGTAGCGCTGGTATCGGCCGTGACTTTGTAAAAGACATCGATTTCCCTCTTACCAAGTTTTCAAAAACGCTTTATGCCACATACTATGCGTCAGACTGGCTCGGATTCCGCCTGGCCCTGAACCATGGCGTACTGAGTGGTGATGATGCGGAAGCTCCTAACAAGGGTGGCGCTGAAGTTGATCGTCTTCAAAGGAACTTAAGTTTCAAAACATCCGCGCTGGAAGCTTATATCGCAGCAGAAGTTTATCCTACAGTGTTCTTCGAAAAATATGATGGTCTGCAGGGTAAGTTCCGTCCTTATGGTATTATCGGCTTTGGGGTTTTGAAATATAATCCCAAAACAAAACTCGATGGTCAGTGGGTAGAACTGAAACCCCTCCGCCTGGAAGGACAGGGCATGGTGGAGTACCCCGACAGGAAGGAATACAGCCTGATCCAGAAAGAGATCCCTATGGGATTAGGTTTCAAATATTACCTGAAAGAAAATTTCTATGTAGGACTGGAGGTATTGCACCGCCAGCTGTTTACAGACTATATAGATGATGTTAGTACCGGTTATATCGACCCGGCATTGTTTGCCAACTACCTGTCTGCAGCAGATGCAGCTAAAGCAAGAAGGCTTTACTATCGTGGAAGCTACGCCAGCGTAGCCACCAGGCCGTCTTCACTGGGTGGTTATATCAGGGGAGACCATACCGATAATGATGCTTTCTTCTCCACCCTGCTGCGTTTCGGCTGGAGACTGAATACCTACGACAATGCAAGAAGACAAATGCGTTGCCCGGTATTCTATTAAGGCATTATATAAATCCGAACCCAAACCCTTATGAGCCCAAAATTTACTTTGTCTCTTACTGCTGGTATTTATCTCAGCGTAATGGCCAGCAGTCCGCGAGCCACGAGCGAAAGGATACCCACCGGCACAGCTGGCAAAACCAGGCCGGTAGAAAGACGACACCAGGGTTATTCCTCACCCAGGAATAACAATGCCGTAAAGATCTATCCTGATATTATTAAAAGAACCATGCATGTGGTGGCGAAGGATAACGACGGAATGGAAATCGACTTCTTTGTTTTCGACCTGCAGGGTGTTTTGCTAAAACATTACAGGATGGAAGAAGGCGATCACCAAAAAATTACCGGCCTCAAAAGAGGTAAATATATTTATCATGTTTTCAGTGGCGATGAAGAAACTGCCACCGGAAAATTTGAAATTCGCTAATGCTCTTTTACAAGTGCGCAACCTCTGTTCCAATAAGCAGCAGAGAGCTTAATAGAATCTGATACCCTGGTTGATGAAACCTAATCCGTTCTCTATTGGTACTCTCATTAGTATACATTTTATTAAATACTCTCTGCGCTTGCTTATTGGACTTTTTTGTCTGAGCTCTTTTTATCATCATAACTAAGACCCGTAAAAAGGCCTGCTTGCCCGGCGGGCAGGGAAATTGCTAAAATCCTGTATCCGGAAAAACCAGTCACTGGCCACCTGGTAATGATTTTTCCAATCACTTCCTGCCCTGTTTTACGGGTTATACTTCCACTTCTACCCCTTCCCTCCTTAATTGGTTGTTATACACAGTCATGTGCATTTTTGTTTTGGTAAATTCAAAACAGTTTTATTACATTAGTTGACTAAAACCAACGCATTATGAATTTAATCGAACGCGCAAAAAACATTATCGTCCAACCGGTAAAGGAGTGGGATGTTATCTCCACCGAGCAACCTGATATCGGTAAGATCATCACCGGCTACGTGTTACCGCTGGCAGGAGCTGCGGCCGTGGCTGCCTTTATTGGGTATGGCCTGATCGGGGTTAGCTATTTTGGGATCAGGTTCAAATCGATCGATCTGGGTCTCTACCAGGCCATCAATGTACTGATAACCGCATTGATAAGCGTATTCGTAAGCGCATTTGTTATCGACGCCCTGGCACCCAGTTTTGGCTCTGAGAAAAACATGGGGCGCTCCGTTCAACTCGTGGCCTACTCATATACACCCGGATGGATCGGTGGTTTACTGGCGATCATTCCATCAATTGCCATAGTTGGTGTCCTGGCGGGACTGTATGGCCTTTACCTGCTGTATCTTGGTCTGCCAAAGCTGAAGAAAACTCCTGAGGACAAACTAATTGGATATTTCGTGGTGTCATTGCTCGTGATCATTGTGGTTTATTTCGTCATAGGAATGATCATGGCCGCCATTTTACCATTGAAACCATATGGTGTCGATGGCTTGAATCTGAACCTATAATTTACGCTGGATAATAAAGAGGCTGCATCAAAACTGATTTTTTGATACAGCCTCTTTTCTTTTTTTGACTCGTCGAACAGTTTATTTTAACCGAGTTCAGCTTTTAAGAACCTGGCAGTATGACTTTCCTCGTTTTTCACCAGGTCTTCCGGCGTACCCTCAAACAATATCCTGCCTCCACCATCTCCGCCTTCGGGCCCAATATCGATGATATGGTCCGCCACTTTGATCACATCCATATTATGTTCGATCACCAGCACAGTATTTCCCCGCTCAACCAGTTTGTTCAAAACATCCAGTAGGTGACGGATATCTTCAAAATGCAAACCCGTTGTGGGTTCATCGAGGATATAGAATGTTTTTCCTGTATCCCGCTTAGAAAGTTCGGTGGAGAGTTTTACACGTTGTGCCTCGCCCCCGCTTAAGGTAACCGCCGACTGGCCGAGAGTGATATAGCCAAGTCCAACTTCCTGCAGGACTTTTATCTTACGGTAGATATAAGGTACTGGCTGGAAAAATTCCACGGCCTCTTCAACTGTCATTTCCAAAACATCTGCGATGGATTTGCCTTTATATCGGATCTCGAGTGTCTCGCGGTTATAACGTTTACCATTGCATTTCTCACAATGCACGTATACATCAGGGAGGAAATTCATTTCTATCACACGCATTCCACCGCCTTCACACACATCGCAGCGACCGCTTTTGACGTTGAAGGAAAAACGTCCTGCATTATAACCCCTGATCTTCGCCTCTGGTATCGATGCGAAAAGAGTTCTGATCTCTGTAAAAAAACCACAATAGGTTGCCGGGTTACTCCTGGGTGTGCGCCCAATTGGCGACTGATCAATTTCCACTACTTTGTCTATATGATCCAGCCCTTTTATGGATTTATATTCCAGCGGTGCTGTCCTCGATCCATAAGCATGCTGGGAAAGTATCGGGTACAAGGTCTCATTGATCAGGGTGGACTTGCCGCTGCCACTTACACCTGTGACTACAATGAATTTACCCAACGGGAATTTTACATCCACACTATCCAGGTTGTTTCCCTTCGCTCCTTTCAGCTCAAGAAATTTTCCGTTTCCTTTTCGCCTTTCAGCGGGTACTTCGATCTTCAGTCGACCATTCAAATATCCCGACGTAATGGTGTCCAGTTTTAATAGTTGCCTTGGATCTCCCTGCGCCACTACTCTTCCACCATGGTACCCTGCTCTTGGACCGATATCGATCAGGTGATCGGCAGCCATCATGATATCTTTATCGTGTTCAACGACCAATACGCTATTACCGATATCCCGAAGGTTTTTCAGTGCATCGATCAGGCGATGATTATCCCGCTGGTGTAATCCGATGGAAGGTTCATCCAGTACATAAGTAATGCCCTGGAGTTGCGAACCAATCTGGGTAGCCAGCCTGATCCGTTGTGACTCCCCGCCACTTAGTGTTTTCGAGCTACGATTGAGCGTTAAATACGTGAGCCCTACATCAAGTAAGAATTGCAGGCGTTCCCTGATCTCTTTTAGAACGTCTTTACCAATAATATTCTGTTTATTCGAAATGCGCAACTCAATTCCGTCGAGCCAGGCGGCAAGATTGTCGAGATTCATGTTGCCCAACTCCGCTATATTGCGACCGGCCACTTTAAACCAGAGACTTTCTTTTTTCAGTCGCGTGCCGTTGCAGGTTTCGCAGGGTTTTAATTGCATGTAATCTTCTGCCCAATTGCGGAGCTCCTCTTTTTGGCCATTGTTGAACCAGCGGTTGAGCATATTTACAATGCCTTCATAATCGCCGTTGGTACCATTGGAGATATTATCAAAATCGATCTCCTGCTCAATTCCCTCTTCATTTCCATAGAGTAAAATGTTCAGGGACTTTTTGGGTATATCACTTATGGGCTTAGTCAGCGAAATTTTATTCTTCTTAGCGACCGCTTCCGCCGTCTTATACACATAGGCCTCCCTTTCACCTCCCAGTGGTGCGATGCCACCCTGGCCAATACTTAAAGATGGGTCGGGGATAACGGCGTCCATATTTATATGAAAAGTGGTGCCCAGGCCCTTACATGTTGGACATGCACCATAAGGTGAATTAAATGAAAAGGCATTTGGTGATGGCTCCTCATAACTGATCCCGGTATCTTCACACATCAGCAATTTGGAATAAGAGGCACTTGTTGCGGATGTGTTATGTGAATCGTCAAAAAGAGATGCTTCCTTTTTTCGCCCCGGATTTTTGCTTTGACCCTCTTCTCCTGCCAGGGTGGTGACAAACATGAGATCTTTGCCAAGCTTTAGCGCCTGCTGCACACTTTGACTCAGCCGGGACTTTAGATCATCCGTTACCTGCAGTCGGTCAACCACCAGTTCTATGTCATGGATCTTGTAACGATCTACCTGCATTTTAGGAACCAGGTCTTTGATCTCACCGTCGACCCTCACCTTCAAAAAACCTTTTTTGCGGATGTCTTCAAAGAGCTCGCGGTAATGGCCTTTGCGGCCGCGTACCAGCGGCGCCAGCAGGTTTATTTTTTTTCCATAAAACCTGGTGAAGATATTCTCGACAATTTCCTCCTCGCTCCATTTCACCATTTTTTTCCCGGTATTGTATGAATAGGCTTCACCAATACGTGCAAACATAAGCCTGAGAAAATCGTAGACCTCTGTAATGGTACCAACAGTGGAACGCGGGTTCTTGTTTGTTGTTTTTTGTTCGATCGAAATTACTGGCGATAATCCGGTGATCTTATCGACATCAGGCCTTTCCATATCGCCGATAAACTGTCGTGCATAAGCTCCGAAGGTTTCCATATAGCGACGCTGACCTTCTGAATAAATAGTATCAAAGGCAAGTGATGATTTACCACTCCCGCTAATTCCGGTTATTACAACCAGTTTGTTTTTAGGTATGGCAATGTCAATATTTTTTAGATTATGTTCTCTCGCACCAAATACTTCAATGACATCTTCCGTTATCTTTTCCATAATAATTCACAACATGATTTTACAAGGCCGGAAATGGGGGCAACGAAGATAAAACAAGCTGCAGGGGAAAAACTCATAAAAATCCTGCCTAAACGTATTTGATTGATTTTCAATAATTAATATTTGATGTAGTCTGGAAAACCAAGAATTTTTAGGCAAAACGATTCAAAAACGAATTTCTGGCACAATATTTAAATAGAATGGGACGAAACCAAGGACATTAATCATCTTAAAATTTAAAATACCATGAAAAAAATCGCAATCATTTCAAGTGCAGCATTATTGTTGACGGCTGCGGTGAGTGCCCAAACGGATACCGTTCCCAAGCAAAACACCGAACCAGTTTCACAAACTACAGAGCCCGTTGCTAAAACATACAATGATAAATATAACAACTGGACAGCTGACACTTACAAGATGCAGCCCATGCCAGAAGCGCTGACCATTGAAAAAATATTTCCTGTGATTGGCAAGTATGAAGTAACCGGTAAAGATGGCCAGGCTACTACACTTACAGTTACTCTTGATGAAACTAATAAAGGTATTGTTTGGGTAGAAGGTTTACCGCAGGGAAAAATTAAAGCTACCCTGAGAAAATCTCCTGCTACTTACAAGATTCCCGCTCAGCCTTTAAGCGAGACTGTTGCAGAAGAAGCAACTGATGCAAATGCAAAGTCTGACAAGAAAGCGACCGCAAAAGCAAAAGAATTACCTGAAGGTGTTTTGATCTATGATAAAGATGCCAACGTTTTGAATGTTTGCCTGGGTTGCAAATACAGCAATGAAGATCCTGCTATGGTTTTCACCCCTGCCGCTGAAGACACTCCGGCTGCTGAAGAAACTGAAAAGAAAACTACCAAGACTTCAAAAAAGACAACAACTAAGAAAGTTGAAAAAGTAAAACCTGTTCATTATACTGGTTCTAAAGTAATCGAAACTCCGGTTGAAGAAACAACCGAACAGCCCGTAGAACAACCCGCCGTACAACAATAAATGAATTATTGATTTGTATCCGGTGAAAAAATAAAAACAGAGATCGCTGCAAAGCGGTCTCTTTTCATTGGTGCCTGTTTGCGATTGATGAGGAAAAAAATTAAAAATTTGGAAGTATAGTTTTCCCTCACCTATCTTTGCAGCAGTTCTTTAATCATCACTTATCAAGAAAGGCGGAGGGTAATGGCCCGGCGAAGCCTTGACAACCTATCCTGTGCGAACAGGAAAAGGTGCCAACTCCATCCGCCAGCTGGCGGACAGATAAGCCAGATTTCCAGCTTCGAAAATAGTATCTAACATATTCAAGCTCATCTGATTTATCGGGTGAGCTTTTTTTATCCCCGAATTTGGGGATAGGAAACAGCTCCCCCGCAGATTTACCTTCCCGTTTTCTGATAAGTGCTCTGATCTATTTTTTACCCCTGATTCTTAATGATGAAGGTAAAAGTCCGAAGACATGAGCAACAGAAAGACGCTGATCAACAGCAAACCCACACCAAAAACTGGCGAGAGAAACAAACACTCGTTCATCGTAAGCATTAACAGTTATTTAAATGCCGCAAGGGAAGAAAATTTGCTGGATCAGGAATACCCTACTAAATTCGTAGGCTACTATGCAAGTACCAGGATCTGATATTGTATTTAGCTGCCGCCTGGCAAGCTGTTGTACTTGCTTTACCATGCGCTAGCATTCTTTTCCCGATACCCCGGCCTTTTACCGTTTATTCAAAAACTAAAAATAAAGACCATGAGCAACAACCTTCACTTTGAAACCCTTCAGCTTCATGCTGGACAAAAAATTGACCCTACTACCAAATCAAGGGCAGTGCCTATTTACCAAACTACTTCCTATGCTTTTGACAGCAGCGACCATGCAGCAAACCTTTTTGGTCTGCGGGAGTTTGGAAATATTTATACCCGTATCATGAACCCCACCACCGATGTTTTTGAGCAAAGGATCGCGGCGCTCGAAGGTGGTGTGGCTGCCCTGGCCACCGCATCAGGACAGGCTGCCCAGTTCCTGGCGCTGAACAACATCCTGCAGGCAGGAGATAATTTCATCACAACTCCATACCTCTACGGCGGTACATACAACCAGTTTAAAGTTGCGTTCAAACGCCTCGGCATTGATGCACGCTTTGCAAAGGGCGATGACGTCGAAAGTTTTGTTCCGCTGATCGACAAAAACACAAAAGCGATATACCTGGAAACTATAGGTAACCCTCGTCTGAATATTCCTGATTTTGAAAAATTTGCGGCCCTGGCAAAAGAGTATGACCTCCCCCTGGTTGTTGACAACACCTTTGCCGCTGCGGGATACCTGGTTCGCCCGATTGAGCACGGCGCAAACGTTGTTGTTCAGTCAGCTACTAAATGGATCGGTGGACATGGTACCAGCATCGGCGGCGTGATCGTTGACGGTGGTAACTATAACTGGGGTAATGGAAAGTTCCCGCAGTTTACTGAACCTTCCGAAGGATATCATGGTCTGAAATTCTGGGATGTTTTTGGTGAAGGCAACCCGCTGGGATTACCAAACATCGCGTTTGCCATTCGCGCACGCGTGGAAGGGCTTCGCGACATCGGACCTTCTATGAGCCCATTTAATTCATTCCTGTTGTTGCAGGGATTGGAAACGTTGTCACTGCGTCTCGACCGGCATGTACAAAACGCGCTGGCCCTGGCACAATGGTTAGAAGAGCATCCCTCTGTTGAATATGTTCAATACCCCGGTTTGAAAAGCAGCCCATATAATGCATTGGCGAAAAAATACCTGAAACGCGGTTTTGGTGGTATCCTGAATTTTGGAATTAAAGGCGGCCTGGAAAGTGGTCGTAAGTTCATCGATTCACTCCAGCTAACCAGCCACCTGGCAAACGTGGGTGATGCGAAAACACTTGCGATTCACCCTGCTTCGACTACGCACGAACAATTAAGCGAGGCAGAACAAAAAGCAGCAGGTGTGGAACCAAACCTGGTTCGTATCAGCGCTGGCCTGGAGCATATTGATGATATCAAAGCAGATTTCGAACAGGCATTTAAAAAAGTTTTTGCCAAAGAATTAGTCGCATAAGATGACCACAACATTTCAATACGATCGCCCATTTATTCTTGAGTCAGGGATAACCCTTCCGGGTTATCACCTGGCTTATACTACACATGGAACACTGAATGCTGAAAAAACGAATGTGATATGGATCTTCCATGCACTTACTGCCAACAGTAATCCGCTGGAATGGTGGCCGGGACTGGTAGGAGATGGTAAATATTTTGATCCCACGAAATATTTTATCATCTGTGTCAACAAACCGGGCAGCCCATATGGTAGTATTAGTCCCTTGAGTACTAACCCCGCCACGAGGCAGCCCTGGTTCCACGATTTTCCTGTGTTTACCATCAGGGATATGATAAGGACGTACCAGCATTTGAAAAACCACCTCGGCATCCAAAATATCCATGCCGCTCTCGGTGGTAGCACCGGTGGTATGCAATTGCTGGAATGGGCGATAGAAGAACCCGAACTCTTTGAACATATTGTACCCATCGCTACGAATGCAAAGCTTTCACCCTGGGCTATCGCTTTCAACGCCTCACAACGGATGGCGATTGAAGCCGACACAAGCTGGCTGGAACAAAGAGCTGATGCGGGACAAAAAGGACTGGCCGCAGCGAGATCGATAGCATTGTTGTCTTATCGCCACTACAATGGATATGACATAACGCAGGCAAGAGATAAGGCCTTTGTTGCGCTTTCAAACAATGTTGCCTTTGCCGCGGATAATTACCAGCGCTACCAGGGCTTGAAGCTGGTGAACCGTTTTAATGCGATTTGCTATTACCGCTTAAGCCAGAGCATGGACAGTCACGACGTGGGCAGAAACCGTGGTGGTGTCCAGAAAGCCCTGCAAAGGATCAGTGCCAAAACCCTCGTGATAGGTATTAAATCTGATGTGCTCTACCCTATTGCAGAACAGGAATACCTGCAAGATGCAATTCCGGGTGCCAGTTTATTAAGTATTGCCAGTGATTTTGGCCACGACGGTTTCTTGCTGGAATATGAAAAGATTGAAACAGCGCTAAGAAAATTTATTGAAGATAAATCGTCTCATCATTTAAAAGTAGTTAACGAATAAACATGGATACCCATAAGGAACTCACGATCGGCTTATTTGGATTTGGCGTAGTAGGTGAAGGCTTGTACAGAGTGCTTCAACAAACACCTTCCCTGAAAGCACAATTAAAAAAAGTTTGTATTAAAAATCCTGGCAAAAAAAGAAATGCTCCGGCCAGTCTTTTTACCACGGATAAGAATGAATTACTGAACGATCCCGCGATCAATGTCATTGTAGAGGTAATTGATGATGCAGATGCTGCATTTGATATTGTGTCAACAGCATTGAAAAACGGGAAAGACGTTGTTAGCGCCAGTAAAAAAATGATTGCCGAACACCTCCCTGCGTTACTCGAACTACAACAGGAAACAGGTCACTCATTGTTGTATGAGTCAGCAGCATGCGCTTCCATTCCCGTGATCAGAAACCTGGAAGAGTATTATGACAATGATCTGCTGCATTCTATAAAAGCGATTGTAAACGGCTCCACCAACTTTATCCTCACCAAAATATTTGAAGAAGGGCTCGATTTCAAACAGGCCCTGATCCTTGCGCAGCAACTGGGTTTTGCCGAAAGCAATCCCAAACTCGATGTGGAAGGTTATGATGCGGTAAATAAATGGACGTTTTTACTCACCCATGCTTATGGTATAATCGAATCGCCCGAAAACATTTTGTTCAACGGTATCCAGCATATCCAGGCGGGCGACGCTCGTGTAGCGCGTGAAAAGAACCACCAGATAAAACTGGTTGCCCAGGCACAAAAGCTACAGGATGGAAAAGTGGCCGCATTTGTACTGCCGCAGTTTGTAAAACAGGACGATCATCTTTCGTTTGTCAAAAACGAATACAATGGCGTTGTGATCGAAAGTGGTTTTGCAGACAAGCAGTTCTTTTACGGTAAAGGCGCAGGAAGTTTCCCTACCGCCTCTGCCGTATTGAGTGATATTTCTGCTTTACGATACCAATATAAGTATGAGTACAAAAAACTGTATCACCATAAGCCGCTTGAGTTAAGCCAGGATGTATTTCTCAGGGTGTATGTCAGTTTCGATGACCTCCAGTTTGTTCCCCGCGACCGCTTTGAATGGCTGGAAGAATGGCATGCGCAGGAAGAAAGAAAATACCTGGTAGGCGTCATATCATTCCGCGAACTTTTCGGCAACACCTGGTGGAAAGAAAACAATACTTCCCTGATCCTTACACCCGACCCTGTGATAGAAGACGTTGAATTGAGGAAACTAAAAAAGAAAAGCCTCGAATTGGCAGGTTTATTTTAATTAAGTTGAAATAAATTGAATGAGACTGTCTCAAAAGTGATGTTTTGCCGGTAAGTCGGTAAAGCGGGAAGAAAAATTTCCTGTAAATCAATAATTCCCGTCTTGCCGCCTTCCCGGGCCATTTATCTTAATACTTTTGAGACAGCCCCATTTTATACCAGTAGCGGTAGACGATGGCGGATTTATTATAGTTTATTTTATCAATCAGCTCATTTTGGATAAAGGGCGCTGGTCTTTTGCAGCTGATGAAAAATAGTGTTTGTATTGATCTCCCAGTTATTAAAAGTCTCCTGGGCGATAAGAAAGCCGTGGTCGGTAAAATAAGTCTTATCACCTTCATCATAATAAAAAAACACCTTCCCAACGTTCTGGTCCCTGATCAGGATATTTCCTGTGTCTCCTCCCTGCGCAAGCGTTCCCACTTCCTTTATCAGTTTCGCATTACTTCCCGAGAGGTAAGCAATTTTTACATTCTCAAATGAACGTGGGAGTTTGTTAATAAACTTTACGGTCGTTTCATTACCCGGCCGTGGTTCATCGTCGTTATCTTTAGAACACCCCACCAGTGTAAGGCCTAGAACCAGATAAAATAGATATTTCATGGCAACTTATTTATTGATGTATCGATCAGATGGGCAAAATGTCATCAATAAATAAGGAAAAAATCAAATTTTTTTGAAACCCTCGGGTTTGATCTTATTTAAATCTCAGTGTCTTAGGTGACTGAAAAAGAATTGATCGATTAATGCAAATACCTTGAAGAAAGCAGATCCTTCATCCAGCAATTAATTTCCCAAAGATCTGCAACGGGCTTGTTGTCGTGAGGAGTATAAATCATATAGGGCTGGGGCCCAAACTCTGGCGTGATCGTGCACTCAGAAACGCCTTTTTCACCTAAATTTTCTATCCATTTATCCCAATATTTTAGGTGATGTTGCAGAGCGATGACGTTTTCCGGTGTACGCGGATCGGTAACCTGTGGACCCTGGGTATGACCTACACGGGCATGTAAATGAACGCTGTGCTGCAGGGCTAGATTGACAGCATCCTGCTGGTCTTCCAGGAAGCTCTCCGACACACAAAACCAATGCGAGATATCCAGTGCCAATTGCAGATTTGGAAACTGTTCAAGATATTCCTTTACAATATGCGCGGCATATGACCATCGGAAACGATGCGTCTCCTGGATGATATTTATACCCGTTTCCCGGCTAACCTTATCACAGATCTCAAAACACGCAGAGATCTGTTCTTTTGTATAATATTCCCTGCCTGTCTGAGAAATGATAAAACCCGGTGATGAATTTCTTGTCCTGTAAGTTGTGGCAATTTCTAATAAACTTTTCTTAAGAGTATCCAGGTATCTCTTAAAATCGCTGCCCTCTTTTTTCTCAGTGTATATCAGGTTGTATTGAAGCCCCGAATCGGCCAGGGCATCCAGCATATCCTGTTTTTGTTCGGGATAGCGAAGTGCTATGATCTCCACACCCACAAAGCCTTGTGCTGCAACCTTACGCACAAACTCTTTCCAGGGAATGGTTTCATGTCCCCATCTGCTGCAAAAGAATTTAACTACCGGTTTCTTCATTTCTAAATTTCGTCTGAAACAAGACCCAATTACCTAGTACAGCCAGCGGGCGAGGTCAACATTGTTATTGAAAAAACTACCGTTAGGCGTTTTAATATTATAGATAAATAAAGGCACTCTCAGTTCATATAGTGAGCCATGTGTACGATAGGTTTCAGCCAGTTGCTCTGTCTGAACATCTTTATCCAAATCCCCGAAAACAGTTTGCTTGTCGCCAAATACAACGAGATCCCCAACCCGGTCATGTCGCTGGCCGTATTTTTTAGAAAATTCCTCTCCTGACAAAATTTGTTCTACACCGGGAGTTTCCTGCAGCATTTTTTTTACCTGCTCCAGGTCTTGTTTTTGTTTAAGATAAACGTAAGAGATACCACCAAAACCAGAATGGTGCTTGGGATAAAGATCTTTTAGTGGTGAAATGGCAGTAACTATTGAAATATCTCTGGCTGACAGTATATTCTTTATATCAAGGACCCTTGATTTATGATTCATGCCGTGATCGGCTGAAATTAACAGGGCCGCGTCGGGAGCTGCGATCACCATAGCCTGAAACAAACTATCAAGTGTTTTGAGGTGAGCCTTTGATCTCGGATCGGCCGCATCCCACATATGCATGGGGTAGTCTGTCGTATGAAGATAGTATAACCCTATCTCTGGCCTGGTTTTCAACGTATGTATCAGTGCGCGACATGTCCAATAGTTCACTTCACTGGTATATTTATCCGGTACCGGTCCGGCAGCGTCGATCCAGTCCTTTGTGGCGATCTCGGGGCTGATGGCAACATCCGCCCCCTTTGATAAGATCTTGATCGTCTTTAATTTGCTGGAGAAGAGTGCAGATCGGATTCCATGTTTCTTTGCCCTTTCGAATATAGTTGGGGCAAGCAACAAAGACGAATCCTCCATAAGCTTTTCCTTTCCATCAGCAAGATCATAAAACGTATTACCCGCAATACCATGGGCTGAAGGAAATACGCCGCAATTGATAGAAGCATTATTCACAGAAGTAACTGAAGGCATTACGCCATCTACTTCTTTGTATAATCCTTCCTTCATGATCTTTTTCAGGAATGGCATTTCGCTGGCGGCAAAATATTCAGGCCCGAACCCATCAATCATTACAACGATGACCCGTTGACGCGGAATCACTTTTTGGTTTTGCTGAGCACTGACTATCAGCTGTAATAAGCAAAACGATATTCCCAGCACGAATGTGATTTTATACCGATTCATGATTTTGTTTTATACAGTACCAGATAACAAGTGGCAAGGCAAAACTCAGCAGCTTACATTTTTACCTTCGCTGCCAAAGATTTTGAGCCTTTGCTCGTCCTCCCAGGTTTTAGATCTTGTACC